>NZ_JBRJGR010000075.1:0-1017 GCF_053628595.1 Roseovarius sp. MBR-154 | reverse complement strand
TTTTTCTTCCCAATGCAATAGGCCTGATCGAGCGCTCACAGGTGTTGTTGTCCAACTCGAGGTGCCCGTCGTCGAGATAGCCGCGGGCTTTCGGCATGCGGCTCAGGGCGTAGCGGATCGCTTCGGCCAGCTTGGTTTTACCGGAGATTTTGCGCAGCTGCGCCTGCAGCCAAAGCTCCAACTCGTCGAAGACCGGCTTGGCGTTGGCCTGCCGCAGGGTGACACGCTCTTGCGGAGATTTGCCTCGCGCTTCCTTCTCCACCGCGTAAAGCTTTGCAATCTGTTTGATCGCCTGTTGGGCAATGGGAGAGCCGGTGCGCTCGACCTCATCGACAAATTTGCGGCGCACATGGACCATGCAAGCCTGTTCGTCAGCCTTACCCGCGCTGAACAGACCATTGAACCCGGCAAACCCATCGGCATGGACCGTGCCGGTATAGCCTGCAAGATGGTTGGCGGGGTGCTCGCCCTTTCGATCAATGCTGAACTGATACCAGGCGCAGGGGGGTGCTGCGCCGCACCACGGGCGTTCGTCTTGGACATAACTCCAGAGCCGGGCCGTTTTGGTTTTTGTGGTGTTGGCGCGCACCTGCAGCTTTACAGGTGTATCGTCCGCAAACAGGGCTGGCCCCGCCCGAACCAGTTTGCCGATATGCTCAGCCAGAGGCTCCAGCAGGGCCGTTGTGCGCCCGACCCAATCGCTCAGCGTGGAGCGATGCAGATCAACTCCCTCCCGGGCGTAGATCCTGGATTGCCGCTCAAGCGGCAGGTGATCGCAATATTTGCCGACCAGCATGTGCGACACGAGGCCGGGACCGGGGCGCCCACGTTCGATCAGGCGCGACGGCAGCGGTGCCTGTGCGAAGGCTTCACAACAGGTGCAGGCCATGCGGGGGCGGATGAACTGACGCACCACGAAGTGACCCGGGATGTAATCCAGCTCTTGGGTGATATCCTCGCCCACTTGGCGCAAGGTGCCGCCACATCCAGCGCATGCGTCACCGGGCGACACGACCT
>NZ_JBRJGR010000074.1:0-1136 GCF_053628595.1 Roseovarius sp. MBR-154 | reverse complement strand
GCGAGCCGATCAACAGGCCGGATACATATGAGCGATTTCCGAAATCGTGCCAAATTCTCGATTGCGAACAGCAGCCGACACATACATGTGGGCCGGGTGTGTCTTGAAGGGCGACCATCGGTTCCAGTTTTGCACCGTCAGCTCCCTGCGCAGAGCCGCCGGTCGCACCTTCGCCGAACGGCGGATGGTCGCCAGAGGCAATCTGGGAAACTTACGTCAGGCGCGGAACACGAAACCTGTGCAGAGCACCGATGCCCGCAGCAATACCTGCGTTCGTTGGTAGTGTCTCCGCATCCCGATTGTGCGACCTACGCTCTCCCATGCCCTTGAGGCCCGTTTCCCGGAGGTTGCCCCATGAACATCACAGTCCCCTGTCTCTTTGCCAGCGCCGCATTGGCATTTCCGCTCGCTGTCATTTCGCCAGTCTTCGCCGATGAGGTCGCCCCGCCCGTGCCGCTTCAGATCAACGATGTGATGCCCGCGACCGGCTTTGCGCCGGATGCCGTGACGGATGTGATGGGCCTACGTCTCGGGATGACATACGATTAGGTCGAGGCCGTTCTTGCAAAGGTGGGCTTGCCGATGATGGCCGACGCACAGGAAATCCCCGATGCACCGCAATTCGGCCCGCGGCGTCTCGGCTATCATTTCCGGACAGGAGAGGTGGCCCCGGCCTTCCAATGGAAAGACGGCTTTGAAATGTCATTCGCGCCGCTGCGCGCCTCCGCCGGTCTGACGATGTATGCCGAGCAAGCAGACGCGATGGGCGCGCTGGCGGAATACACCAACGGGCAGTTCTTGTGGGTCAGCTTCGGTGGCCCCTCGGTTGGCGCCCGCGTGCAGGAGATCCGCCGCAGCCATCAGATTGAAGAGCCGGTCGATACGCAGGTCATGCTCGACAGCATCACCGCGAAATACGGATCGCCGAGCCGGGTGAAAGCGCATGGCAATTTCTGGATTGATGTCGCCTACTATTACAAGGATGGTCAGTTGGTCGCTGAGGGTGATCGGCGCCGGACAAAACTCTCGCTCTATTGCAAACAGAGGTGGTCCTGCTTTTTCGACCAGCTTGCAGCCCGGTTAAGGTGGATCAGGGTTTCCTATCAGGCTGCCATTCTTATGGGTTCGGTTTTGCT
>NZ_JBRJGR010000073.1:0-1140 GCF_053628595.1 Roseovarius sp. MBR-154 | reverse complement strand
AGAGGTGGTCCTGCTTTTTCGACCAGCTTGCAGCCCGGTTAAGGTGGATCAGGGTTTCCTATCAGGCTGCCATTCTTATGGGTTCGGTTTTGCTGGCATGGACCTCATTTGGGGTCAAGATGCCGTGGGTGGAGTGGGGCCGCTCGGCGTTGTAATAGGCCAGCCATTTCCCAATACCGTCTCGGGCCTGTGACCCGGTCTCGAAGGCGCGCAGGTAGACACATTCGTATTTCAACGACCGCCAAAGGCGTTCGATCATGCGATTGTCGATCCAGCGGCCCTTGCCATCCATCGATATCTTCACCTTGGCCTCCTTGAGCTCATCGCTCCAGTCGCTGCTGGTGAACTGCGATCCCTGATCGGTATTGAAGATCTCCGGCGGGCCATAGGTGGCCAGCGCCTCTTTCAGCGCCGCGACACAGAAGTCTGCCTCCAAGGTATTCGACAGCCGCCAGGCCAGCACCTTGCGGCTATACCAGTCCATGATCGCCACCAGATACAGGAACCCCCGCTCCATCCGGATATAGGTGATGTCGGCGCACCAGACCTGGTTGGGCCGGTTGATCGCCAGCCCCTTGAGCAGGTAGGGATAGATCTTGTGCGCCGGGTGCTTCTTGCTGGTGTTGGGCTCCTGGTAGATCGGCACCAACCGCATCAGGCGCATCAGTCGCCGCACACGTCGTGCCACAGGCACGCTTCCAGCGTGACGGCGGCCACATTTGTGACCCTGCCGCTTCATGTGCCGCGCCATCTGGCGAGAGCCATACCACGGGGTCTCCAGGAACTGCTTGTCGATGATCTCCATGAAGGCCAGGTTCTCAGCGCTTTCGCCTTTCGGCTGATAATACAGCGTCGAGCGCGACAGTTGCAGCAGCCTGCATTGCCGCCGCTGGCTCAGCTCATGATCCTTGCTCACCATTTTTTGCCTCGCGTCCCGAGCAGCTGAACCGAGGCATTCGCTAAAAAATCCCGTTCCACCACCAGCTGGCCGATCTTCGAATGCAGCTTCTCGATCTCCGCCTCGTTCCCCTTCCCGGGATCAGCACCCCGCCGGGTGAAGGCCGTGGCCATATTCTCGATCGCCGCGCGCTTCCAGGTGCTGATCTGGTTCGGATGCACGCCATACTTCTTCGACAGCTC
>NZ_JBRJGR010000072.1:0-1186 GCF_053628595.1 Roseovarius sp. MBR-154 | reverse complement strand
ACCGCGGAGACAACCAAAGAGCCCGGCGCGCAGAATGAACCGCAGAGAAATCAGCTCTTGATCATGGCGATTAGAGAACGCCCTGGGACACTATCGCCTTCAACACCGGTCCCTGATCGATCAACCCTCGCCTAACACGTTGTTCTAAATCATCGTGGCGCAGTTCATCCTCATACACTGGGGCCTACTGATGCCTCAATCTCGCGGGATCGAGCGAGATGCAGCGGCCTTCAATGCCTCGACGATCCGCGCAAATGTGCCCTTCGACATGATGCCATATGTGTAGGATCCCCCCGGCGCCGATCTGACAAGGTCATATCCAGGCCAGTCGAACGAGTTGACGTCACGCAGGTTGACCCAGTGGTCTCCTGTATCAAGGCCCATTTCCCTGCATTCAGCCGGGGTCAGCTTGAGACGGTAAGGTGCTTCACTGGGGCTGGGTGGTGAGTGGCTGATCGCAACGAGGCTCACCCTTGTTTGAACATCGTGTTTGACGACCAAGACGATTGCAGCTGGGTGAGGCTTGCTGGCGTTTTCCATTCCCGCATCAGCCTGTTCCCTGAACAGGAAGTCATAGCCGACGACGAGGCCGGGCCGCGGCTTTGGGAGCGCCATATCCTAATCTTGATCGTCGTAGGATACGACCGAGTGATCCAGTGCTTCGAAGAAGGCGTCGTCAGCGTCCTCTATGCGGGTCAACTCACGTTTGCGTCGACGCAGAAGCTCAAGCTCTTCAAGGATCGCGGGGGAGATAAAGGCACCGACCATCCGCTTGTGACTGCATACGGTGATCACGCCATGTTCGCGCACATCTTCCTTCATCTTCGGAAAGTTGCGTGCGAATTCGGTCGCCTGGACTTCGACAGTGCTCATTCCTCAAATCTCCTTATATGTGTAAAATACACAAAACGTGTAACTCTTCAAGTCGCAACTGGCCTGGGTAGATCAACTTCTTGCTTGAACAGCCAGTTGATGCCTTAGGCGTTATTTCGTGATACACACCTTTTATGCATTGCCATTTTCACCGAGGGGGTGCATGCGTGAAACCATGATGCACGAAATAGAGGTTTTGGCATGAAGAGGGTATTTAGCAGGCTGCTGAAAAAGTCGGCCCTCGACGCGGTTATGAGAACATGATTCACTTCCGGCATGGCAGCGGCAGCAGGAGGTGGCGATGCGTGGGACG
>NZ_JBRJGR010000071.1:0-1186 GCF_053628595.1 Roseovarius sp. MBR-154 | reverse complement strand
CCACGACCATGGCAAAGGAAAAGTTTGACCGCACGAAGCCGCATGTGAACATCGGCACGATCGGGCATGTGGACCACGGCAAGACGACGCTGACGGCGGCGATCACCAAGTATTTCGGCGATTTCCGGGCCTATGACCAGATCGACGGCGCGCCCGAGGAGAAGGCGCGCGGGATCACGATCTCGACGGCGCATGTGGAATACGAGACCGACACGCGGCACTATGCGCATGTCGATTGCCCCGGCCACGCCGACTATGTCAAGAACATGATCACCGGTGCGGCGCAGATGGATGGCGCGATCCTGGTGGTGAACGCCGCCGACGGCCCGATGCCGCAGACCCGCGAGCACATCCTGCTCGGGCGTCAGGTCGGCATTCCGTTCATGGTGGTCTATCTCAACAAGGTCGATCAGGTCGATGACGAGGAGCTGCTGGAGCTGGTTGAGATGGAAGTGCGCGAGCTGCTGACCTCCTACGACTATCCGGGCGACGACATTCCGATCGTCAAGGGCTCGGCGCTGGCGGCGATGAACGGCACCGATCCCGAGATCGGCGAGAATTCGATCCGCGAGCTGATGGCGGCGGTGGACGAGTACATCCCGACGCCCGCGCGCGCCGTGGATCTGCCGTTCCTGATGCCGATCGAGGACGTGTTCTCGATCTCGGGCCGCGGCACGGTTGTCACCGGCCGGGTCGAGCGGGGCGTTGTGAACGTGGGCGACGAGCTCGAGATCGTGGGCATCCGCGACACCCGCAAGACGACCTGCACCGGTGTCGAGATGTTCCGCAAGCTCCTGGATCGCGGCGAGGCGGGCGACAATATCGGCGCGCTGCTGCGCGGCATCGACCGCGAGGGCGTCGAGCGCGGGCAGGTGCTGTGCAAGCCCGGTTCGGTCAAGCCGCACACCAAGTTCGAGGCCGAGGCCTATATCCTGACCAAGGAAGAGGGGGGCCGTCACACGCCGTTCTTCGCCAATTACCGCCCGCAGTTCTACTTCCGCACCACGGACGTGACCGGCACGGTGAACCTGCCCGAGGGCACGGAAATGGTGATGCCGGGTGACAACCTCAAGTTCGAGGTCGAGCTGATCGCGCCCATTGCCATGGAAGACGGGCTGCGCTTCGCCATCCGCGAAGGCGGCCGCACCGTCGGCGCCGGCGTCGTGTCGAAGATCATCGAGTAACA
>NZ_JBRJGR010000070.1:0-1242 GCF_053628595.1 Roseovarius sp. MBR-154 | reverse complement strand
CCGCTAATGGGATGTGTTGGCTGCTTCCCCGCCGTTGGGTTATCCTGAACCGGGATCAACCGCGCAACAAGGAGAAGTAGCCATGTGTGCAAAGAAGACAGGAAACATCGAAGACCTCGCCGTCGTCGGGATCGACATCGGGAAGGATACGTTTCACCTGGTCGGGTTCGACCGGTCCGGCCAGTTGGTCATACGCAAACAGATCAAGCGCTTGGCCCTGAACGCCACGTTCGAGCTACTCCCACGCTGCATCGTGGGAATGGAGGCTTGCCTCAGCGCCCATTTTGTCAGCCGAACGCTGCGGGGCATGGGGTTCGAGCCGCGGATCATCCCGGCGATTTACGTAAAGCCGTTCAACAAGGGGCAGAAGAACGATTACAACGACGCCGAGGCGATCGCGGAGGCCGCGTTACGGCCCAACATTCGGACCGTTTCAGAGAAGGACCAAGATCAGCTCGACCTTCAGGCCCTGCATCGGGTCCGGGCACGGCTGGTTTCGCGGCGCACGGCCACCATCAACCAAATTCGGGCCTTCCTGATCGAACAGGGCATCACCGTCCGGTCGGGGCTTCGGACGCTGAAGAACTCCTTCGAGACGATCCTCGAACAGCGACGGGATGAGATATCGCCCCGGATGCGCGGCATCCTGATTGGGCTCTATGGCGACTGGCTCTGGCTGGACAAACGGATCGAGGATGTCTCTGGCGAGATCGAAGAGATCAGCCGCACCGAGGAGAACTGCGCCAACATCATGACGATCCCCGGCATCGGCCCGATGATCTCGACGGCGATGGTCGCGGCTGTCGGCCAAGGCGAGGCCTTCGATCGAGGGCGTGATTTCGCGGCATGGGGGGGCTTGGTGCCCCGACAATTCAGCACCGGCGGTCGCACCACTCTCGGCCGGATCACCAAACGCGGCAGCCGCTATTTGAGGATGTTGTTCGTGCAAGCGGCGAAAGTGATCATGATGCGGCCACACCGATGGGCCGACTTCAGTTTCGGCCCGTGGCTGACCGAAGCGGTGGCACGCATGCCCCGAAACAAGGCGGCCATCGCGCTTGCCAACAAGCTCGCTCGAACCGCCTGGAGCATTCTGCGCAATGGCACCCGGTTCGACGCGCCAAAAGACGCGGCCATGGAAGCGATCTGACGTATTCCACGGCCCACAAGGAGTTCGCGATAGAGAGGACAGCATGGAACGGAAAATATACGCCCCCAGAGTCTGACGGCCCATTGGGTCAT
>NZ_JBRJGR010000069.1:0-1367 GCF_053628595.1 Roseovarius sp. MBR-154 | reverse complement strand
TAACAGGCTGCTGAAGAAGTCAGCCTTGAAGGACGTTATTCTTCCCCCACGGTTTGAAGGTGGCTCTTTGCGACTGCGGACGCCGGGTCGGGTTTGCCCCCTTCGTCAGGGGGCAAGGAGTTTCGGTAGTCTGGCCAGATTGCAGGCTGCCATGGTCATTGTGAATTGGGCGCGGACCCTGTCGAGGCCGCGATGAACAGTCTGGGCCATGCCGCCCACGGTCTTGGCCCAGCCAAAGGGTTCCTCGATCTTCTTCCGGCGCCGCTGTGACAAGGCATAACCGGGATGCTGGGTGGTTCGCCCGTCGATTGCGGAACTCCGGGCCTTCTGCGCGACATGTGGCGTCACAACCATGCGCCTGAGTGCGGCAACAAAGTTGGCGCTGTCATATCCCTTGTCTGCTCCAAGCGTCAGGCGCCGGGTCGAGCCAGGGGAGTGTCGGTTGATCATCTCGAGGGCCGCCTTGCGCTCGCCGTAACCATCGGCATGGGTCAAATCGGCCTGCACGATCAGCCCGTTGCGGTTCTCCATCAGCGTATGTCCCATGAAGCACAATGTCGCCGCGGCACCCGGTGCCTTCTTGTAGAGACGGGCATCGGGGTCCGTCACAGAGATGTGGGTTGCGTTCGAGCGCTTCTGGCCCCGGAAGTTCACTGCGGCGTTGCGGATATGGCGGGGCGTGTCGGGCATCGGCTGCGTTTCTGTCTGCTGGGGCTGCGGTTCGGTGTTTGCGAAGGTCGCGTCGGCCGGTGGTGGCGGTCCGCCAGGATCATCGTCATGCGGTGGCGGCGCGCTGTTCCTGGGCTGAAAGCTCTTCATGGACGCCCACGCCTTGACCAAAGTGCCGTCTACCGAGAAGTGTTCATCCGAGAGGAGCGGACGGACCTCCGGGTGCGCCAGGATCGCCGCCATCAGCTTGCGCGACATGTCGGTCGTCAGCAGCCGATCGCGGTTCTTGGTAAACACCGTAGGAACCCAGACCGGATCGTCGATGCCAAGGCCGACGAACCACCGAAACAGCAGGTTATAGTTCATCTGTTCCATCAGCTGCCGTTCCGAGCGGATCGAGAACAGGAGCTGAAGAAGGCTCGCACGGATCAGTCGCTCCGGCGCGATGGAGGGGCGGCCAAAATCGGTGTAGAGCGCGGCGAACTCGGCATCCAGGCTGGCCAGCGCGTCATTGACGACCCGACGGATCAACCGCAGCGGATGACGATCCGGAACCCGCTGCTCAAGATCAACATAGCTGAACAGCGACCCGCTTGCCTCGTCCGTCCCACGCATCGCCACCTCCTGCTGCCGCTGCCATGCCGGAAGTGAATCATGTTCTCATAACCGCGTCGAGGGCCGACTTTTTCAGCAGCCTG
>NZ_JBRJGR010000068.1:0-1380 GCF_053628595.1 Roseovarius sp. MBR-154 | reverse complement strand
TGTGTGGATGTATATGGACCCCGCCTAATTGCAACGGTCTGTTTGGCTCTGGATCGAAAGTCGCGATTGCTGATGTATATCCGGCTTCTTAGGGCGGCCTGATAGATCATCGCCGCGAGCCCCGATGGATTTCCGCTTGCTTCTCCCTCATCGCCCCTAAGGCATTGGTGCTGACCTTGCCGATCCACACATCAGGTTCAAGAAGCAACGGGCGTGACCCTTCTCCATCTCCTGGCAGATGTTGCAATATTCCTTTCAGTCCTCCTTGACTTGGTCGCTCGTAGTCTGGCTCAGACGGTGTGTCCCCGCCTGTATTCCTGATCGTTTGACAGAAGCGACCAAACGATCCGTGCGTTCTTGTTTGCCAAGGCGACCGCGACGACATTCGGATGACGCCTTTCCCGCATCCGGTTGATCCACTGGCTTCGCGTGTCGGTTTTTCCGGCCGAGCGGCCCAGTACCGCGCGCGCACCGTGGATCAACATCGTCCGCAAGTACCTGTCGCCCCGTTTGCTTATGCCGAACAGCCGCGCTTTTCCGCCGCTTGAATGCTGCTTTGGCACCAGGCCCAACCAAGCAGCAAACTGGCGGCCATTTCTGAAGCAGGATTTATCGCCGACCGCGGCGACGAGCGCCGTTGCGGTAATCGGACCAATCCCCTCGATTTGGCTGATACGCTGACACATTTCATTGGAGCGGTAGAGGCTTTTAATCCGCTGATTGTAGCCCGCGAGGCGCGCATCCAGTTCGGCCAGCTCCTCCCGGATGTCGCGCAGCATCTCGACAAAGAGCCCACCAAAGCCTCCCGACTGACCGTCCGCAATTTCACTAAGGGTGCGCCGAATGCGGTTGATATCTCGCGGCACCACGACACCGTGCTCCCCAAGCAAACCTCGGACCTGGTTCACAAGCCGGGTACGATTTGCAACCACACGTTGGCGGATACGGTGGACCGCTTGGATTTCCAGCTGCTCCGGCGACTTCGGCGGTACAAACCGCATCGACGGCCTGCCAACCGCCTCGCAAATAGCTTCAGCGTCATTGCGGTCATTCTTGTTCGACTTGACATACGGCTTCACGAACTGAGGCGAGATCAACCGGACCTCGTGCCCCAGATCAGTCAGAACACGCGCCCAATAGTGCGATCCGCAACAAGCCTCCATCCCGACAACGCAAGGCTCAAGCTCAGCGAAGAACTGCGCAACGGCTTCGCGTCTCAGAGTCTTTCGAAGCACAACATTTTCGTCGTTGTCGACGGCGTGAACTTCAAAAACGTACTTGGCCAGATCAAGGCCGATCCTTTTGATTTCCATGGCATGCACCCTCCTGTTTGCCTTTCCAAGATACACCGCCCGAGGTCGGCGGGGTCCATACCATTGC
>NZ_JBRJGR010000067.1:0-1600 GCF_053628595.1 Roseovarius sp. MBR-154 | reverse complement strand
CGGTCAGGTTCAGCGTGTCCTGAAGCGTTTCGCGCTGGCGGCACTTGCCGGAGAACTGGCCACGAAGAATGGACTGACCGACTGGCCTGCAAATGCGGCTCGGGCGGCAGCACGGGAGATGTTTCTGACCTGGTTCGAGCATCGGGACGGCACCACCAACGCGGAAGTCGCGACCGCGGTGCCGCGCACGAAGGACTATGTCTCGACGCCTCTCGATCGTTTCCAGACGATCGGCACCACTGACCATGATCCGGTCGATGGCTGGCGGGACGAGAACTGGTTCTACGTCCGGCCCGAGCGCTGGCAGGCGATCCACGCAGAGCATGACCCGGCGGCGGTAACCCGGCTGCATGCAGACGGCGGACTTCTGAAGACCCAGAAGGGTGGCGGTTACCAGGTGCGGATGGGCCGGAACATTCCGCGTCGCCCCTGGGCATATGCTGTTCACGCGGCAAAGCGCCTCGGCGCACCCATGGCCTCACCGGCGACCTGACGGGGTCCATCCTCAATGAGAGAGGTGATCGGCCTCTCTCATTCGCTGGACCATTTGGACCAGGCGGACCGGTTGGACCGGGAAACCCAAATAAATTCAATGCGGTCCAAGTGGTCCAACCGGTCCAACACGAAATCATCAAAGCTGCGGCGTGAAAAGCCGCCAGAAAGAGCACTGGTCTCGGCATGCATATGCGCGATGTCTCCGTCTGGAGTTACCCCTTCCTCCACGACCGCGTCCTGGCACGTCCCGGTGTGGCCGAATTGGCCGACCATTCCACAGCGCTCGAACATCTGATCATTCATGTTCGCGGCGAGACGAAGAACATCACGGGGTCTCTCCTCCTGCCGCGCTTTCCCATTCTCGTGATCGCTATAGCGAATACAAGCAGCGCGTGCTGCGTCACAGATGAGAGAGCACAATGACCAAGAAACCTTTCGAAGACACCCGGCTGGCGCAGTATGTCGAACGCCGCATCCTGGAACTGAAGCCGCGCAAGACGCAGTCCGAGATCGCCGCGCAGGCGGGCTTCATCAACCCGAACGTGATCACGATGATCAAGCAGGGAAAGACCAAGGCGGCGCTCGACCGCATCCCGGCCCTGGCGCGTGCCCTGGAGGCGGACCCGGCCTTCCTGATGCGCCTCGCCCTGGAGCAGGCGGTCGGTCGGACGGCGGCGGCGGCAGTGATCGAAATCTTCGGCGAGCCGATAACCGCGAACGAGCTGGGCTGGATCAAGGCAATCCGCCACGCCTCAGACAACAGCGATCCGCGCCTGACCAGCCGCTCTCAGGCGGCGATCAATACGATCCTCGGGAGGTGACGTGATGGAGCATATAGACGCAGACCTCATACTGACGGAGAACGAGCGTGCCTGGTTGGACTTCCTGCGGATCATCGCCATGGGCCATGAGCCGGGGATCACCCCGCGCCGCGTGCGGCTGCTGAGGCGCATTTGTGAGGCGAGGAGGGCGTAGAAACGAACAGCGCGACACCCTCGGCGAGGAATGGCTGGTCTGCCGCTCCTCGCCGGATCCCGACAGAAAGGTTTACATGAGGTTTACATAAGGTTGCCAAAAGGTTTACCTGACTGAAAAAGTGGGAAAC
>NZ_JBRJGR010000066.1:0-1697 GCF_053628595.1 Roseovarius sp. MBR-154 | reverse complement strand
TCGACGGTGGCCGCCACAGTCACCACCGGCCGCGCGCTGCGCTACGCCGGGGGCTCCGCGCGCGGCCTCTTACACCAACCGTTGGGACACTGCCGCGACTGCAAGAGGCGGTTTCCTGCCGCCCGGATTGACCCAATCCCTGACCATTGTTACCGTACAATCAGAGTATGGCTTAACCGTTCCGGTTCAGGTTCGCTCGCATGGCGAACCACGATCGCACGGAATGCCATCCAGACCTTTTTATCCTCTTGTGAAGGCATGAAAAGGTCGTTGATAGCAGCACCAGGACGAATCCTGATGCGAGATCATCATATATGGCCCCTTCGAGATGGAGGCGAAGGTTATGATGGACCAACGGGCGTGTCTTCCAACAGAAACCGATGAGGTTTTAGACCATCTTCCGTCGTTGCGTGTCTTTGCACTCTCTCTGACCGGGAACCAATCGGATGCTGACGAGGTGCTGAAAGAGACCCTCAGCAAAGCAATCGCGAAGAATCACAGCTTTCGGACTGGCAAGAGATTACGCCCTTGGTTGATGATGACGATGCGCAGTGTCTTTCAGGCGCGGACCAACAATGCCAACCGCGATACAACCGGAAGTGATGGCAATGCCGCCACGTCTCATGTCATCTCCGCCACCGGACGCGGGCCAGGGCGAGAAAAGGAAGTGAAACTGGCGATGATGAGCCTGCCTGTACATTATCGCGAAGCGCTTGTCCTTGTCGGCATTCTTGGCCTGAGCCATGAGGACGCTGCGCAGATATGTGGTGTTGCCGTCGGCACCGCGAAGAGCCGTGTCAAGCAGGCGCGCCTGTTGCTGCAATGGCAGCGCGACTATGACCCGGCCTCTTAGCTGACCAGCACCTGTGAATCCCAGATAAGATCGACGCAGCCCTATGCCATGTTTTTTCTATCCATCATGCCCAGCATATCGCAAGCTCGAGGTCCTGCCGCGCGCCTGAATCCGATCAAACCGGAGCAGTCCTGGATCAACCATGTTTCCAGCAGGACCGCGCGAAGCCGCGGCTATGTCTTTCGTCCGTCGCGTTCCGCGACGGCGCAACCACTCATCTCCGATTGCGGCGGCACCTGGACGAAACGCGTGTCCCCTTCGGCTAACCGGGTTTACACAGGGCTTTCGGCTCCTATTGCAATTTGCCCTTCTTTCCGTGCAAAGGTGATTTCGGCGAACTGGACACCGATCTGCGGTGTCCCATGATCCGTCGCGATGTTGCACACGTATGAGTTACGGAAAGCGAAAATACCAAGGAGTTCATACAGGTGAGCGACTACGATCAAGAGAATGACGAACTGGAGATCCAGATCAAACGCCTGCTGGCAGGCATCGAGGACGAACCGATTTCCGAAGAGGTGCGTACCTTGGCCAACAGATTGCAGGCCCTTCTGGATGAGAAACGCGCGGCGCACAAGAAAACCGAGTAGGGGGCATGTTGTTTGCGGCCAAACTGCCGCAAGCGGACATAACTTGGGTTCTGCGCCCATACACAAGTGAGCCTAGCCCCCTCAAGGAACAATCGGTGTGATGCGTTGTTGGTCCAGCGAAAAGCGCAGGACCCGATGATATGACCCACGCAGGAAAGAAGAGGTGGTCCTGCTTTTTCGACCAGCTTGCAGCCCGGTTAAGGTGGATCAGGGTTTCCTATCAGGCTGCCATTCTTATGGGTTCGGTTTTGCTG
>NZ_JBRJGR010000065.1:0-1809 GCF_053628595.1 Roseovarius sp. MBR-154 | reverse complement strand
TGGTCTGCCGCTCCTCGCCGGATCCCGACAGAAAGGTTTACATGAGGTTTACATAAGGTTGCCAAAAGGTTTACCTGACTGAAAAAGTGGGAAACCTTTTGCACCCTGAAACCGGCCAAAATGCCCCAGAATTCGCCGAAAAGGTTTACATTAAGTTTACATTAAGTTGACAGATTCTGCCCCTAAAACAAAATGTCCGGGCTCCATGTAAACCTTCCGGACCCGACGAGCCAATAAAACAAGGAGCGCGCGGCCGGGTAACATGCACCGGCTGGCAGAACCGCGCTCTGGCTGGGTTTTTGTCGGCCGCAGCATCAACATCATCAGAATGTGCGGATCGCACCCACCGAGCGCCCCAGAGCGCCTGGTGCACAACCTGCAACGTGTCACTGCATGGCGAGCGTTCTGCGAGGCGACGGCGACGACCTTGTGAGGCGCTGCGTCAGCATGGATGGTGGACGGGTCGGAGTGGAGGGTGACGGCGACATTGGGTCTGGGCCAGAATCATGGGTGGGAGTGTGGCGAGGCAGGCGTGCGCCATTTTCTACGCTCAACCAACCGTGCTGACGCTCCTGATAGGAGCGCACCGTCTGGCAAGCCATGCTCAATGACCCCTCCAGCAGGCGTCGTGCTTTCAGTCCACATTGCAATCAGTCACCGGAAATGTGTAACCGATGGCGGGGAATACCTCGGTCATTGCGTAACCATCCTCGTGCTCCTCGAAGATGGCAGAGGTCTGCCTTGTCGTGATCGTCGCGGGAGCGCCATCGCGTTGCCAGACGATGGAATAAAGTTTTGCGAAGACAGATGCGCCGCCACCGCCGGTCAAGGACAGGTCCGCCGACATGCATTCGCTTTTGCGACCGCTCCTGGTGCATTTCAGGATCTCGGGTTCGCGATGCGGCCAGTCGGACACGAAGACCAGACGATCGTCTTCTATGGTGACATTGCCCCCACCGTTGACCTCATCGTAGGGAACCTGACACGCCCACGTTTCGGAGAACGCGGGGTCGGCGAGCAGGGCGAGAAATACCAGGGGCGTTATGCGTTTCACGATCGGCCTCCTTGTTAGAGCGCGAACAGATACGTGGTCCATACCCGACGAATTGGCAGAAAATCCGTATCGACGCAGCTTTATCCCAGTCGATATGATACGCGATGAAATGGCGGAGGCACAACTCCGGCAATTCGTCCGCGGTGCCCAGCCAACCGCGCTTGACCAGAGACAAGTCGCAAAAGCGGGTCTGCGTCCCCATATAGGTTTTTCCGGCGTGATACTCTCCGCCAAAGAAAGGCACCATCAGATGACCATGTTTTCCATGAAGCCAAAGTTCAACCTTGCTGAATTCCTTGCGGTGCCCGCCCCTGTGGGTGGGGCAAGATCCCGTAACGCAAGGCGCCGCAAAATGGCGTTTCAGCCCGGTCCGAAATCTGACGGTGCCGCCCTGCCGACGCATGCTAAAGACACCGAGCGGACCGACAAACCCAAAGTGTAATCCTGACGGATTGAGAGCACGCCGGGCGTATTGTCCTTGCTGGACATCGGGGAACGCATAGCCACGGTCAGACCATCGCCCAGCGCAAAAGGTCACGCTGACACCGATGGGCGGATATCGGTGTCAGTCTCTGGTGACATGCCATGCTGCCAATTGGTCGCATGACAGCAGCGCGGAACAGGTCAGAACGTGCCGCACGGCTAGAAACGGCAAGGCCTTTAACCCGGATAATTCATGAAGCTGCCTTCATGTGTTCCTTGGGCCGGTTTCACGGATCTCGGGGAGTCGCGCGCATCCGATGTTTGCGCCCGGT
>NZ_JBRJGR010000064.1:0-2018 GCF_053628595.1 Roseovarius sp. MBR-154 | reverse complement strand
CCAGAAGCACAGGACCAAAGACAGCCGAATCTCACAGTTAAGGACAAAACTCGACGCTCAAAGCGCCATGTCTCAGATTTAAAGGCAAAGCGACACAGCCGATCACCATCGGCACCTACTGCACGATCTGTCTCATGGCGGCGTTGGCCATGCTGATCATGATCCCGTTCTCGCTCGATGAGATTGTCGCGATGGTGCAGTTCATGGTCTGGAATACGCGCCGGGGCAGACCGTTCTGGCGCGCGTTCTTCAGGGGCGATGCTCTGCCCGGTGGCACGACGGGGGGCCAAATGAGCTTCGACGCGCGACCGATGCAGATCTTCCGACAAAGCGCACGCGGCGTGACTGTTCCATGGACACTCGGGCTGAGTGCTGCGATCGGGGCCTTCCTGATGCTGTCGCGCGCGATCTTTGGCAATGAAGCAGCGATGGCGAACAGCGATCACCTGCTGGGCGCACTGGTCCTGACCACCGCGGTCATCGCCTGGGCCGAGGTCGCGCGCCCGTTGCGGTTCCTTAACATCCTCTTCGGCCTCTGGCTCGTCATCGCGCCCTGGCTTCTGGACGGAGGCACGGTGGCGGGCAGCCTTGTCGGTGTCCTCGCCGGGATCGCTCTCATCGCGCTCAGCCTGCCTCGCGGGAAGCGCAGCGAGGAACACTATGGCAGCTGGGACAGGTTCATTGTCTGAAGGGTAGTCGCAAAAAGATTTCCAAGCGTCCTTGACCTTCCGGTAGGTGGAAACCCTATCTGGTGTTTCAAGGAAAGGATTGCCTGCCATGAACATCGGAAATGTTTCGGAACAGAGCGGATTGCCGGCAAAAACCATCCGGTATTACGAGGATATCGGACTCGTGCAACCATCGCGGCGTGAAAACGGGTACCGCGATTTCACTGTTCAGGATCTTCACAAGCTGGCGTTTCTCGGCCGGGCGCGGTCATTGGGTTTCAGCATCGAGGAATGTCGCACGCTGTTGTTATTGTACGAGGATCGTGAGTTCTCCAGCGCCAACGTCACGGCGATCGCCCGGAGCCATATCGCGCGGGTGGATCATAAAATCGAGGAGCTCCAGGCACTGAGCGCGACGCTTCGTGATTTTGTCGTTCGGTGTCATGGCGATGATCGTCCGCTTATGGATGATTTGGCGCGTTCCAATTTCACGAAAGCGCGACGACATCCCGCTGGAACAACCCTTTGAGGTCTGGAGCCCCGGCGATGAATGGCAATACCGTTGCGATGCAGAAAGGCTGTACAAGCCACAAAAGCGGCCAGTGGTATTCACGCCTTAACTACCTCCGGCCAGCGCATATCCGCACGGGCAATAAAGCCGGGAATATCTGCTTGCCAGCGGCGCTGGATATCGTCGTTGAAGTTCAGAAACAGACGATCCTCGACAATCGACCAGTTCTTCGGCTGGGTGCTGTAAAGTTTGCCTTTTGCAGCAACCGCCCAAGCACAAAACCCGCCATATTGCGGCGAAAAACGCTCGGGCTCGTCGACAAAGGCGTTGCGGTTGCCAGCAGAGGCAAATCGCCAGGTTGCACCGTTCCATACCGCTTTGATCGCCGCATCCCCGACGACGGGGCGACGATCTTCAAAATAGGCGACAGGATCAATGCCGCGAATCGCGAGCCCGTCAACCGTAAATACCGGCGCGGGTGGCAGCTCCTCGAAATTCGGAGAGATTTGCCGGAAGCCAACATATCCGCCAGCAGCGAGCAAAGCCGTTCCTCCGATTGCGAAAAAGTGGCGCCTAGTGAAGTTGACCATTCCAAAACGCCTTCCTGCTTTCTACCGAGTCAAAACGCGATCAGTTCTCCAGACATAGTATGCCGTACAAGCCATTTGGAGTCGGCTCTCGCAATGGTGTGCGCCTCATCTGGAAAAGCGCGCCAGGTGACCAATGGACAGCTACAGCCGGTTTTGTCAACGGCGGAGTAAAACCCGACCAAAGGGCGGCGCAAAAGTAGGCCACTTTGGGGTTGGGCGTGAAGGGCGCATAGAGCGCTGGCGGCCAGT
>NZ_JBRJGR010000063.1:0-2198 GCF_053628595.1 Roseovarius sp. MBR-154 | reverse complement strand
GCGTTTCGACATCTCTGATCTCCTTCTCGTCGAAGATCAGCAGACTGCAAATCGTAGCTTATGTCAGTGTCCGAATTTCGGGGGGCAGCTCACCCCTGCGCCCGGCTCCCTGTTCTGCGGATGCAACCGCCACGCCCGTCCCTCCGGACCGGCGCGGCAGATTGCCCCAGAGCGCCCACGGCAGGCTTATTCGCTCAGAAACCCGCCCGATTGCCGCGACCAGAGCCGGGCATAAAGCCCGCCCTGCGCCAGCAGCGCGGCATGCGTGCCCTCTTCGACGATGCGCCCCTCGTCCATCACGATCAGCCGGTCCATCGCCGCGATGGTCGAGAGGCGATGCGCGATGGCGATCACCGTCTTGCCCTGCATCAGCCGGTAAAGCTGCGCCTGAATCGCCGCCTCCACCTCCGAGTCGAGCGCCGAGGTCGCCTCGTCCAGCACCAGGATCGGCGCATCCTTGAGCGCGGCGCGGGCAATCGCAATGCGCTGCCGCTGCCCGCCCGAGAGCTTGACGCCACGCTCACCGACATGCGCCTCCAGACCGCGCCGCCCGCGCGCATCCGACAGCCCGGCGATGAATTCCCTGGCCTCGGCGAGATCGGCAGCCGCGAGGATCTCGGCCTCGGTCGCGCCGGGGCGGCCATAGGCGATATTGTCGCGCACCGAGCGGTGCAAGAGCGCGGTATCCTGCGTCACCACGCCGATGGCCGCGCGCAGGCTGTCCTGCGTCACCCCGCGGATATCCTGCCCGTCGATCTCGATGCGCCCGCCGCTCAGGTCATGGAACCGCAAGAGCAGGTTGACCAGTGTCGACTTGCCCGCCCCCGAGCGCCCCACCAGCCCGACCTTCTCGCCGGGCGCGAGCGCAAGGTCGAGCCCGTCGATCACCGCCGGTTTCGCCCCGACCGCCTGATCGTAATCGAACCGCACCGCGTCGAACCGGATCGCGCCCTGCGTCACCACCAGCGGGCGCGCAACAGGCGCATCCTGCACCTTGCGTGGCATCGACAGCGTCGTCAGCCCGTCGCGCGCGGTGCCGATATTCTCAAAGAGCGCCGAAAACTCCCACATCACCCAATGCGACATGTTCCCCAGCCGCAGCGCCAGCGGAATCGCCACCGCAAGCGCGCCCAGATCAATCCGCCCCTGCAGCCACAGCCACAGGCCGAGGCCCGTCACCGCCCCCGTGAGCAGCGCATTGAGCAGGTTGACCGACATGTCCTGCACCGCCACCAGCCGCATCTGCCGGTGCACGGTTTGCAGGAACCCGTCGAGCCCGGCGCGCGCATGCGCCTCTTCCCGTGCGGCATGACTGAACAGCTTGACCGTGGCGATATTGGTATAGCTGTCGACCACGCGGCCCGTCATGTCGGCGCGTGCGTCGGCCTGTTCCTGCGACACCCGCCCCAGACGCGGCACGATCACCGCCAGCATCCCGCCATAGGCCAGCGCCCAGAGCGCGAAGGGCACCGCCAGCCTCAGATCCTGCGCCGCGGCCAGCACCAGCGCGCCGAGGAAATAGGCAAGGATATAGACCGCCACATCCATCAGTTTCATCACCGTCTCGCGCACGGCAAGCGCGGTCTGCATCAGCCGCGTGGCGATGCGCCCGGCGAATTCGTCCTGGAAATACCCCAGCGACTGCCCCAACAGCCAGCGATGCCCCTGCCAGCGGATGCGCTGCGGGAAATTGCCCATCAGGGTCTGGTACATGATCAGCGCCCCGATCACGCTGAGCGCGGGCAGCACGAGCAGCAGCAACACCCCCATGCCGCCCAGCCGTGCGGATTCCTCCGCCAGAAAGCGCTCCGGCCCCAGATCCGCCATGCGATTGACCAGCGTGCCGAGATAGCCCATCAGCACGATCTCGACCGCCGCAAACAGCGCCGAGATCAGCGACATGACGATCAGCCACGGCGCGACGGGGCGCGCATAATGCCACAGGAAGGCCCAGAACCGCGCGGGCGGCTGGCCGGGCGGTGACGCAGGGTAGGCATCAATCCGTGCTTCGAAATACTGGAAAATCCGCTTCATGTCCGGCTCCGAAATAGAAAGGGGGCGTGCAGTGACCCGCACGCCCCCTGTCAGTCAGAGCGGATCAGATGTTACTCGATGATCTTCGACACGACGCCGGCGCCGACGGTGCGGCCGCCTTCGCGGATGGCGAAGCGCAGCCCGTCTTCCATGGCAATGGGCGC
>NZ_JBRJGR010000062.1:0-2201 GCF_053628595.1 Roseovarius sp. MBR-154 | reverse complement strand
TGAATATCCATGAGTATCAGGCGAAGGCGTTGCTTCGCAGTTACGGCGCGCCGGTGTCGGAGGGGCGGGCGGTGTTGCGCGCCGAGGAGGCGAAGACGGCGGCGGGCGCGCTGGACGGTCCGCTCTGGGTGGTCAAGGCGCAGATCCACGCGGGCGGGCGCGGCAAGGGCACCTTCAAGGAGACCGGGGCCGGTGACGGCGGCGGCGTGCGGCTCACCAAATCCGTGGAAGAGGCCGCCGACGAGGCCCGGCGCATGCTGGGCCGCACGCTGGTGACCAAGCAGACCGGCCCGGCGGGCAAGCAGGTCAACCGCATCTATATCGAGGACGGCGCCGGCATCGAGACCGAGATGTATCTCGCGCTGCTGGTGGACCGGGTGACCTCTCGCGTCAGCTTCGTCGCCTCCACCGAGGGCGGCATGGATATCGAGGAGGTGGCCGAAAAGACACCCGACAAGATCCTCAGCTTCTCGGTCGATCCAGCCACCGGCTATCAGCCGTTCCACGGCCGCCGCATCGCCTTCAACCTCGGCCTTTCGGGCGGGCAGATCAAGCAATGCGTGGCACTCATGGGCACGCTCTACAAGATGTTCCTGGAAAAGGACATGGAGATGCTCGAGATCAACCCGCTCATTGTCACCGACAAGGGCGATCTGAAATGTCTCGACGCCAAGATGAGCTTTGACTCGAACGCCATCTACCGCCACTCGGACATTGCCGAGCTGCGCGACACGACCGAGGAAGACCCCAAGGAGCTTGAGGCCTCGAAATACGACCTCAACTATATCGCGCTGGATGGCGAGATCGGCTGCATGGTCAATGGTGCGGGTCTCGCGATGGCGACGATGGACATCATCAAGCTCTACGGCGCCGAGCCTGCCAACTTCCTCGACGTGGGCGGCGGGGCGACCAAGGAAAAGGTCACCGAGGCGTTCAAGATCATCACGTCCGATCCGCAGGTCAAAGGCATCCTCGTCAACATCTTCGGCGGCATCATGCGCTGCGATGTGATCGCCGAGGGGGTGGTGGCGGCGGTCAAGGAGGTTGGCCTCAAGGTGCCGCTGGTGGTCCGTCTCGAAGGCACCAATGTCGAAAAGGGCAAGGAGATCATCAACACCTCCGGCCTCGACGTGATCGCCGCCGACGACCTCAAGGACGGCGCCGAGAAGATCGTGAAGGCTGTGAAAGGGTGAGCGCCGCTCCGGGGCCCCGGCCCCGGCAAACGCTCCGGCGGAGCGTTTGAGGCGCGAACGGGCGGAGCCCCGGACCATCCGGCCATATCTTAACGCGGCCTCGCCGCAGAAATTCAGGAGAACGCCACAATGGCAGTCCTCGTAGACGAAAATACCAAAGTGATCTGTCAGGGCCTCACCGGCAGCCAGGGCACGTTCCACTCTGAACAGGCCATCGCCTATGGCACGAAGATGGTCGGTGGCGTCACCCCCGGCAAGGGTGGCAGCACGCATCTCGACCTGCCGGTCTTCAACTCGGTGCATGAGGCCAAGCACGCGACAGAGGCCAATGCGAGCGTCATCTACGTGCCCCCACCCTTCGCCGCCGACAGTATCCTCGAGGCGATCGACGCCGAAATGGAGCTCATTGTCTGCATCACCGAAGGCATCCCGGTGCTCGACATGATGCGCGTCAAGCGCGCGCTCGAGGGCTCCAGCTCCAAGCTCATCGGCCCGAACTGCCCCGGCATCATCACGCCCGACGCCTGCAAGATCGGCATCATGCCCGGCCATATCCACAAGCGCGGCTCGGTCGGCGTGGTCTCGCGCTCGGGCACGCTGACCTACGAGGCGGTGAAACAGACCTCGGACGTGGGCCTTGGCCAGTCGACCTGCGTCGGCATCGGCGGCGATCCCATCAAGGGCACCGAGCATATCGACGTGCTGGAATGGTTCCTCGCCGATGACGAGACGCAGTCGATCATCATGATCGGCGAGATCGGCGGCTCGGCGGAAGAAGACGCCGCACAGTTCCTGGCCGACGAGAAAAAGCGCGGCCGCTGGAAACCCACCGCAGGCTTCATCGCCGGCCGCACCGCCCCCCCGGGCCGCCGCATGGGCCACGCGGGCGCCATCGTCGCGGGCGGCAAGGGCGGCGCCGACGACAAGATCGAGGCGATGAAATCCGCCGGCATCACCGTCGCCGACAGCCCCGCAGGCCTCGGCGAGGCCGTGCTCAAGGCAATCGGC
>NZ_JBRJGR010000061.1:0-2518 GCF_053628595.1 Roseovarius sp. MBR-154 | reverse complement strand
GTAAGCATGCGGCGAGCACCGCGGCTATGCGGCCTTGACGGAGCTTTCCGTTTTGTCTGCCGGCTTCCAGTTCCACGGGAGCAATTCGTGCAGGCGTGAGACCGGCATGTCGGAGATGCGGGCGATGACGTCGGCGAGCCACGCCTGGGGGTCGATGTCGTTGAGCTTGGCCGTTCCGATCAAGGTGTACATCGCCGCCGCGCGCTGGCCGCCACGTTCTGATCCGGCGAAGAGCCAGGATTTCCGGCCGAGGGCCACCCCGCGCAGGGAGCGCTCGGCGGCGTTGTTCGAGAGGCAGACCCGCCCATCCTCGAGGAACCGCGTGAAGCCCGGCCAGTGGTTGGATGACAGCAGGTAATCGATGGCTTTCGCCACCTTGGCATGCTTCGACAGAAGCGCGCGCTCGCCGCGAAGCCATTGCTCGAGGTCCGCGACCAGCGGGGCCGATTGGCGTTGCCGCATCTCCATCCGCGCCTCCGGGGGCTGCCCGTTGACCATGCGCTCGATCTCGAACAGCGCGTCGATGCGCTTCACCGCCTCCACGGCGATGGGCGAGATCTCCTTGGGCGACTTGCCCTTGCGGATGTTGGTCTGCACATCGGCAAGCTCGAAGAACTTGCGCCGCGCGTGCGACCAACACAGCGCCGATGCCACCGGTCCGGGCTGCCGGGCGGCATCGTAGAGCTGGTTGTACCCGGCATAGGCGTCGGCCTGCAGAATGCCCTGCCAGCCCGCCAGATGTTTCGTCGGATGCTCGCCAGCGCGATCGGGGGAGAAGCGGAACACGACTGCGGGTGGCGCGGTTCCGTCGAAGGGACGATCATCGCGCACATAGGTCCAGAGCCGGGCGGTTTTCGTGCCGCCGCGGGCCAACAGCGGCACCGTGGTGTCGTCACCATGCAGCCGAGCCGCGGTGAAGACATGCGCCTCGATCAGCGCGTTGAGCGGCTTCAGCAACTCGGCCACCGCGCCGACCTGGTCGGCGAGCGTGGAGAGGCTGAGGTCCACGCCTTCACGGGCGTAGCGTTCGGCCTGACGGTTGAGGGGCTGATGCTGGCCGTATTTCTCGAACACGATCATCGCGAGCAGGCTGGGGCCCGCCCATCCCCGCGGGATCGGATGGAAGGGCGCCGGGGGCTGGGTGATCTTTTCGCAGGCCCGGCATGTGAACTTCTCCCGGACCGTCTGGATCACCTTCCACTGGCGGGGGATGGCCTCGAGCGTCTCGGTGATGTCCTCGCCCATCTTCACGATGCGATCGGATCCGCAGCACGAACAGGTGCTGGGGGCCTCGACCACCACGCGCTCGCGCGGCAGGTGTTCGGGGAAGGCTTTCTTCACCGGCTTGCGCCGCTCGAAGGCACCGACCCTGGTCGTCTTCCGCTCGGCCTGCACACGGTCCTCGGCAGCGTCTGCGACCAGCTCCCCGAGCTGCAGTTCGAGCTGGTCGAGCAACTTGGCGCTGCGCTCCGCGCTCCGGCCATACTTGTCGCGCTTGAGCAGCGCGATCTCGAGCTTGAGACCCGCGATCATCGCCTCGGAGGTCGAGACCACCGCGCGCGCCCGTGCCAGATCGGCTTCGGCCGCCGCCGCGCGCTGCTCCGAAGCGGCGAGCGCGGCATGCAATTCTTCGAGTTCGGAGCGGGCGTCTGACATGGCAAACGCTTACCATCTCCGCCCGTCAAGAACCAGTAAAACAAGGGCTTTCCAGACGATTTATCCAACCTTCGCAGGGCGTTGCGTCCAGCGTGGGTTACGCCAGTCTATCCCCTCGAGAAGATAGCCGAGCTGCGCCGCAGAGACCTGAACAGCCTCCCCCGAGGCGCCCGCGGGCCAGATGAACTTCCCCGCCTCGAGCCGCTTGGCGTAGAGCGACATGCCCACCCCATCATGCCAGAGCAATTTCACGAGATCGCCCCGGCGCCCGCGGAAGCAGAAGATCTCGCCGGCATGCGGATCACGCCTGAGGCCCTCCTGAACCTTCAGCGCCAAGCTGTTCATCCCGCAGCGCATGTCCGTCACGCCGCCCGCGATCCACACGCGCACCCCCGCCGGGAACGCAATCATTTGCCCTCCAGGATCGGCAGCAGCCGGGCCAATGCGTCCAGCTCCACCGACGAGGGGACAAGCAGGCGCCTTCCGTTCTTCAGAACAATCTCCAGCTGAACGGCAGGCTCCTGTCGCCGCGGCGGCTGCGCATCAACGTCCGGTGCCATCTTCACCGGCACGAACGCAGCGCCGCTTGCCATCGAAAGCTCCCCGTTCCGATACTGTCGCCGCCAGACCGTCAGTAGCCCGCGGGAAATGCCGTGCCGACGGGCGGTCGCAGAAACCTGGCGATGTCCCCGGTGGCTTTCCTCGACCAGCCGGATCTTGTCCGCATCGCTCCAGTGCCGACGCCGCGGCACGTCCTCGGCGGACAGGATCTCGATGTGCGGTGTGAACGTAAGGTCGACCATAAGGTCGGACTTACCATCGCATCCATCGCCCCGTCAGACGGCCTCCGCCGGAGCGTTAC
>NZ_JBRJGR010000060.1:0-2538 GCF_053628595.1 Roseovarius sp. MBR-154 | reverse complement strand
GTGAGAACGGCGGTGCAAAATTAGACCACGGTAGCGCCGTCGTATTGGCGGTGCGGGCGGCGTAAAAGTCGTCCACTTTTTCCCTTCTTGCGGCAGCAGGGAGGGCGAGGAGATTTACACCGTGGAACTTTATCTGAAGGTCAGGCTGGCGCGCAGCGAGGGGATGAGCCAGCGGGATCTGGCGCGCCATTTCAACATATCGCGCGACAGCGTTCGCAAGATGTTGGCGTTCTCATCGCCGCCGGGATACCGGCGCACGAAGGAGATCAAGCGTCCCAAGCTTGATGGGTTCAGCGAGATCATCGACGGCTGGCTTGAAGAGGACAAGAAGTTGCCTCGCAAGCAGCGCCACACAGCGAAGCGGATCCACGAGCGGCTCAAGGCGGAACACGAGTTCACCGGCGGCTATACGATTATCAAGGACTACGTTCGGCAGCGTGAACGACGCACCCGTGAGATGTTCGTGCCGCTGGCGCATCCGCCGGGCCATGCGCAAGCCGATTTTGGCGAAGCGTTGGTTGTGATCGGGGGTGTCGAACAAAAGGCCCACTTCTTCGTCCTGGATTTGCCGCACAGCGATGCCTACTTCGTGCGGGCCTATCCGGCGGCGACGGCGGAGGCCTGGATGGACGGGCATGTGCATGCCTTTGCCTTCTTTGGCGGGGTGCCTCTGTCGGTTCTCTATGACAACGACCGTTGCCTGGTCTCGAAGATCCAGCCGGATGGGACACGGGTCCGCGCGACGCAGTTCAGCGGATTGCTGTCGCACTACCTGTTCCGAGACCGCTACGGGCGGCCGGGCAAAGGGAATGACAAGGGCAATGTCGAGGGGATGGTGGGCTACGTGCGCCGCAACCACATGGTGCCGATCCCCCACTTCCCGGAGTGGGAGAGCTTCAACGCCTACCTTGAAGAGCAGTGCCGTGCCCGTCAGGGCGACACCTTGCGTGGGCACACGGAGATGATCGGCGCGCGCCTGCAGCGGGATCTGGCCGAGATGCGCCCCTTGCCAGCCGCCCCCTTTGAGGCCTGCGCACAGGCCAGCGGCCGGGTGAGCTCCCAGTCTTTGGTCCGCTACAACACCAACGATTACTCGGTCCCCGTGGCCTATGGCCATCAGGATGTGTGGGTGCGGGCCTATGTCGATCAGGTGGTGATTGGCTGCCGTGGGGACGTGATCGCACGCCATCCGCGGTGCTACGCGCGCGAGGACATGGTGTTCGATCCGATCCACTACCTCCCGCTGATCGAACGCAAGATCAATGCTTTGGATCAGGCTGCGCCCCTTGCGGAGTGGGACTTGCCAGAAGAGTTCGACACGCTGCGCCGCCTGATGGAAGCGCGCATGCTGAAGATAGGGCGCCGCGAGTATGTCCAGGTGCTGCGTCTTCTGGAGACCTTCGGCATGGAGGAGCTACACGCCGCCGTAAAGCAGGCCCTGAAGATGGGCGCGGTCGGCTTTGATGCTGTGAAGCATCTGGTTCTGTGTCAGGTCGAGAAGCGGCCACCACGGCTCGACCTCGACGTGTACCCCTACCTGCCACGGGCGCGGGTCGAGACGACCTCAGCGGCCAGCTACATGTCCCTGATGTCGGAGGCTGCGGAATGACCCATGCCCCCGAAATCCTGCTGGAGCATCACCTCAAGAGGCTGAAGCTTCCGACATTCCTGCGTGAGTATCAGAAGGTGGCGCGCCAATGCGCCGCCGAGGGCTTGGACCATGTCCAGTTCCTGACGCGCCTGGTCGAACTGGAGCTGATCGATCGCGAGCGACGGATGGTCGAGCGCCGCATCAAGGCGGCCAAGTTCCCGGCCACCAAAAGCCTCGACAGCTTCGACTTCAAGGCAATCCCCAAGCTCAACAAGATGCAGGTGCTGGAACTGGCGCGCTGCGACTGGATCGAACGGCGCGAGAACGTGATCGCCCTCGGCCCAAGCGGCACCGGCAAAACCCACGTCGCCCTCGGCCTGGGGCTCGCTGCTTGCCAGAAAGGGATGACGGTCAGCTTCACCACCGCCGCGGCCTTGGTCAACGAACTGATGGAGGCGCGCGACGAGCGTCGCCTGCTGCGGGTCCAAAAACAGATGGCCAACGCCAAGCTGCTGATCATCGACGAATTGGGCTTCGTCCCTCTCTCCAAAACCGGGGCCGAGCTGCTCTTTGAATTGATCTCGCAGCGCTACGAGCGCGGGGCTACGCTGATCACGAGCAACTTGCCCTTCGATGAATGGACGGAGACCTTCGGAACCGAGCGCCTGACCGGGGCGCTCCTCGACCGGCTGACCCACCACGTCAACATCCTCGAGATGAACGGCGAAAGTTATCGCCTGGCCCAAAGCCAGGCGCGAAAAGCCACCAAAACCTCCTGACCGACAATCCATGACTTGGCCCTCACGGGCCAAGGCGGCCAGTCAACCGCCAGCTATTTGGGGAGCGCGGTCGACTGGCCGCCAGCGCTCTATGCGCCCTTCACGCCCAACCCCAAAGTGGCCTACTTTTGCGCCGCCCTTTGGTCGGGTTTTACTCCGCCGTTGACA
>NZ_JBRJGR010000059.1:0-2718 GCF_053628595.1 Roseovarius sp. MBR-154 | reverse complement strand
GTAAGCGGCGGCCACGCCCCATTGATTTTGCACTTGCGCGGCGTCGCGATGGGATGAAGCGGAGGGCGGCCGGTAGCTCGTCAGGGACTACGAGACGAGGTCCCTATGCATCCCGGCCCTTTTGGGCGTAGGCCCACGGCATCAGATCGTCGATGTCTCGGGCGAGATGGCCGTGGGCCAGCTTCGTGAACAGATCGCGCATATACGCATATGGTTCGACGCCGTTCATCTTGCATGTGCCGATCAAGCTGGCGAAGCGGGCCCAGTTGCGGCCACCCTCGTCGTGGCCGGCGAAGAGCGCGTTGCGGCGGTTCATGGCCGGGCTGCGGATGGCGTTTTCCACGAGGTTGGAGTCGATGTCGACGCACCCGTCTTCGAGGAACAGCCGGAAGCCGTCCTGGCGGCGCAGCATATAGGCCATTGCCTCACCGAGGTCGGATTTGCGCGACACGCGTGCAGCCTGGGCGGCCAACCAGGTGAAGAGCTCATCGACCAGCGAGCGCGACAGGTCCTGCCGGACGGCCAGACGATGATCCGGGTCCGAGCCACGGATGGCATCTTCGATCTTGTAGAGGGCCGCGATGCGCAACAGCGCCTCCTCGACGATGGGGGATCCCTTCTTGGGCTTGGCCGCGATCAGCTTGCGTCGGCCATGCGCCCAGCAGAAGGCCAGCCGCAGCGGATCGCCGCCCGTGCGTTTCGGCGTGGCCAGATGGGTATAGGCGCCATAGGCATCGACCTGGATCGTACCGTTGAAGCCGTCGAGGATTTCGGCGGCGTATTCGCCCTTTCGCCCGGGCCGGTAATGGAACACCACGCCGGGCGGCGCAGGCCCGTTCCAACCACGGTCATCTCGCAAGACGGCCCAGAGGTAGCCGGTCTTCGTCTTCCCCTTCCCCGGCTCCAACACCGGGGCAGTGGTCTCATCGACATAGAGCCGGGTGCTGCCCTGTTTCAGCAACACCGCCATTCGGTCCACCACCGGCGCGATCAGCGCACCCGTTCGGCCCATCCAGTCGGCCAGCACCGAGCGGTCGATCGGCACCCCATGCCGCGCCATGACCACGGCCTGCCGGTTCAACGGCATGTGCTCGGAATGCTTGGACACCGCAATCTGGGTCAGCAGCGCCTCGGTCGGCCAGCTTCCCTCCAGCAGATGCGCGGGGGCTTTGGCCTGCACCACGCCGGTGCGCCCCTTGGGACAGGCATATCGGGGCCGAATCGTGACAATGACCTGATAGCGCGCGGGGATGTAATCCAACCGCTCGGTGCGGTCCTCGCCGATCCGGACCATGTCGCCGCAGCCGCAGGGGCAGACGATGCTCTCAGGCTCGACCACGCGCTCGACACGCGGCAAGCTTTCGGGCAATGCCCGGGCCTTGCGGGGCGCGCGCGGCTTGCGCTTCTCTGGGTCTGGTTCGCTGGCCGCGATCCTGTCCTCGACGGCGGCGATTTGCGCCTGCGTCTCGGCGATGGCGGTTTCCAGATCTTCCAGCGCCAGCTCCAGCTGCGCAGGGTCCAGCTTCTCGGATTTCGGCCCGAACTTGGTGCGTCGATACTCCTGAACCTGACCTTCCAGCTTCTCGATCAGCGCCTTGAGCTCGGTGATGAAGGCCTCTTTCTGGGCGACCACGGCCTGTTCGTGCTGGCGTGCGGCGCGCTCGACCGAAAGCTCGAACTGAACCGCCGCAAAAGCCTTCACCACCTCGGGCGGCAGGTCCGGAAACTGGCTGAGATCGAAGGGCTGCGACATGCCCCTTCCTACCCGATCCGGGACAGAAAGCCCAATAAAACAACGCCAAAACAGCTGCCTGAGTCATCCTGCCACAGTCGGTGCCAGCACCCGTTGCGCCACCACCCGCCGCCAGTCCAAGCCTTCGAACAGCGCTTCGAATTGCGCCCGGGACAGCCGCATGACCCCGTCCTGTATCTTCGGCCAGGCGAATCTGCCTTGCTCCAGGACCTTGTAGACCAGAACCATTCCGCAGCCATCCCACACAAGGATCTTCAGCCTGTCCCCGCGTTTTGAGCGAAACACCACCGTCACACCGGAATGCGGGTCGAGCTTCAGCTCCGTCTGCACAATCAGCGCCAGAGCGTTATGCCCGCACCTGAAGTCGACCGGCTTCGTCGCGATCAGGATCGGCAGCCGTTGACCGGCGACAATCACGATGCACCCCGCAGCGCCCGCACCAGCGCGGCCGCGCGTTCCACCGCGACATCGCCGGGAATACGCAGCAGCAGATCAGGCCCGACCTCGATCGTCATCACGCCGATGCCGCCCTGCCCGACCTCGGCCGTGGAAGATACCGGCTGATCCATGTTCTCAGGCAGAATGGACAACGGCACAAAGGCAGGTTCAGTCACCGCCGAGCTTGGCGATGTGGTCAGCGCGTCCATCAGGTCGCTCGGCAAAACAAGCCGACCCTGTCGGGCATGCCGACGCCAATCTGACAGGTGATGGGGCAGGATGTCATAGCGCGCTGCCACATCGCAGACCCGCACACCCGGCTGAAGGCTTTCGGCAACGATCCGAGCCTTGAGCTCAGCAGGCCACCGCCGCTTGCCTCGCCGCCGCGGCTCGACAACCTCACACCGCCCCATGAAACCATCGCCACCGTCCGCCATGCGCAACCTCCATCTGCTCAAGCAGATCCTATCGCAGGCGCCGCAGGCGTCAGGAACACTTCAATTCAATGGGGCGTGGCCGCCGCTTAC
>NZ_JBRJGR010000058.1:0-3343 GCF_053628595.1 Roseovarius sp. MBR-154 | reverse complement strand
GCGCCCATTGCCATGGAAGACGGGCTGCGCTTCGCCATCCGCGAAGGCGGCCGCACCGTCGGCGCCGGCGTCGTGTCGAAGATCATCGAGTAACACCTATCACGCCCCGGGGCATGACCCCGGGGCAGGGTTCGACGAGGCAGGCCGGGTGGTCCGGCCTTCCTCCTATCAACTCCAATGCCGCGAAAGGCTAGACCAATGCAAAGCCAGAACATTCGCATTCGGCTCAAGGCGTTTGACTACCGTGTGCTGGATGCCAGCACTCAGGAAATCGTCAACACCGCCAAACGGACCGGTGCCCAGGTGCGTGGGCCGATCCCGCTGCCGAACAAGATTGAAAAATTCACCGTTCTGCGTAGTCCCCACGTGAACAAGAAATCCCGCGACCAGTTCGAGATCCGGACGCACAAGCGTCTTCTCGACATCGTCGACCCCACGCCGCAGACGGTGGACGCGCTGATGAAGCTCGACCTCGCCGCTGGCGTGGACGTGCAGATTTCGGTTTAAGGAGGGCAAGACATGTTGCGCTCTGGTGTGATCGCGAAAAAAGTCGGCATGACCCGGCTTTTCATGGAAGACGGCAAGCAGGTTCCTGTGACCGTTCTTCAATTGGACAAACTTCAGGTGGTGGCACAGCGCACCCCTGAGAAAGACGGCTATTCGGCCGTGCAACTCGGTGCAGGCACCGCAAAGGCCAAGCGCACGACGCAGGCCATGCGCGGGCATTTTGCCGTGGCCAAGGTCGAACCCAAGCGCAAGGTCGCGGAATTCCGCGTGGCGCCTGAGAACCTGATCAATGTGGGCGAGGAAATCACCGCTGACCATTACTTCGAAGGTCAGTTCGTGGATGTCTCGGGCACCTCGATCGGTAAAGGCTTTGCCGGTGCGATGAAGCGCCACAACTTTGGCGGTCTGCGGGCAAGCCACGGTGTGTCGATCAGCCACCGCTCGCACGGCTCGACGGGTCAGTGTCAGGATCCCGGCAAGGTCTTCAAAGGCAAGAAGATGGCCGGTCACATGGGGGCAGCCAAGGTCACCACGCAGAACCTGCAGGTCGTTCGCACCGATGCAGAGCGTGGCCTGATCATGATCAAGGGCGCTGTGCCCGGATCGAAAGGTGGCTGGGTGACGATCAAGGACGCGGTGAAAAAGCCGTTCCCCGAGAACGCCATTCTGCCCGCCGCGCTGAGATCGGCCGCTGAAGAGGCCGCGAAGGCTGCTGAAGAAGCCGCCGCCGCCGCCGCCGCCGAGGCCGAAGAAGAAGCCAAGCGCCTCGCCGAAGAGCAGGCCGCCGCGGAAGAAGCTGCGCTGAAAGAGGCCGAGGCTGAAATCGAGGCCGAGAAGAAGGAAGGCGAAGAATGAAACTCGACGTGATCAAACTGGACGGCGGCACGGCCGGCTCGGTCGATCTGGGCGAAGACATCTTCGGCCTAGAACCGCGCGCGGACATCCTGCACCGCGTCGTCCGCTGGCAGCGCAACAAGGCGCAGGCCGGCACCCACAAGGTCAAGACCCGGTCGGAAACCAGCTATTCCACCAAGAAGATCTACCGCCAGAAGGGCACCGGTGGCGCACGCCACGGCGACCGCAACGCGCCGATCTTCCGCAAGGGTGGTATCTACAAAGGCCCGACCCCGCGCAGCCACGCGCATGACCTGCCCAAGAAGGTGCGTCAGCTTGGCCTCAAGCACGCGCTCTCGGCCAAGGTCAAGGCGGGCGAGCTGGTGGTGATCGAGAACACCGAGAGCGACGGCAAGACCAAGACCCTGGCCAAGTTGATCAAGGCGATGGGCTGGAAGCGCGCGCTGATCATCGACGGGGCCGAGGTGAATGCCGATTTCGCCCGTGCCGCGGCCAATATCGAGGGTCTCGATGTGCTGCCGTCGATGGGCGCAAACGTCTATGACATCCTCAAGCGCGACACGCTCGTGCTGACCAAGGCGGGTGTCGAAGCACTGGAGGCTCGGTTGAAATGAGCGCGAAACCTGAACATTACGATGTGATCCGCAAGCCGGTGATCACCGAAAAGGCGACCATGGCCTCCGAGAACGGGGCGGTTGTCTTCGAGGTGGCGATCGACGCCAACAAGCCGCAGATCAAGGAGGCCGTCGAGGCGCTCTTTGGGGTGAAGGTCAAGGCCGTCAACACCACGATCACCAAGGGCAAGCAAAAGCGCTTTCGCGGCCAGATGGGCCGCCGGAACGACGTCAAGAAAGCCTATGTGACGCTGGTCGAAGGCAACACGATCGACGTGACCACGGGCCTGTGATCATGGTGGGGTGAAACCCCACCCTACGGACTGAAAGACCCCGGCTGCCGCAAGGTGGCCGGGGTTTTGATTTGTTAAGCCCTAAGCGACGTAGTATTGATTTATGGAAAGGGCACGGAGTTTACTTCTGAAAATAGACTGATTGAAAATTGGTATGGTAGTCAGACAATAAGCTGGGTCTAGGACACTTGGTATGGAAGATATCATTCGGTCGCTAAGGTCGCGAGCAAAGGCCAGACAAATTCAGGCGAATTTCGTTTTGATAATTATTTCTGCGATCATTCTGTCCGGCGGGCTATTTCTCGCGTATGCAAACACCATTTCCGAGCGAGGTCTCAGTCGGTCTGTGGCTGAGGTTGAGGCCGTGCGGGATGAGATCCCTACTCGACTTCTTGCGATTGAAGAAAATTTCAGCGACCTACAGGAAGGCTTAACAAATTTTCTCGATACTGATGAAAAGATCGGTGACGAGATCAGATCGATCGGGAAATCAATGGAAGATTTCTCGCTCAACTTGGAACGGGCGGTTAATTCTGCGATCTCTGAGATTGACCGGCAAAATTTAATTCGCGTCGCCAATATAGAGCGCTGGAAAGAGCAAATTTCAGTTTGGGAAAGTGAAAGCTTATCTCGATATCGATCTGTTTTGGATGATGGTGCTCGAGACTGGCTGAACTTCTTGGCCTCACTGCGGGATTGTGTTGAGGAAAGGCAATCGACGGGATTCTACTACAAGAATAGCTCGGAATGCTTGGAACCTATGACGCGTTTGGCTGTTGAGGGTGATACTTTAGGTGCAACCCTTGAGGAAATCGCGAGTGTTGAAACCCCGTCTCTTATTTTGGCTGAAGCCGACGACGTAAAATTCGATCCCACGCTCGCTGATAGGATAGTTGCACAGCTTGAGAGCGATATAGCCCGCGCCGCTATACAAATCGAGTCAGCAGCAGTGGCTACTGCTATATCGGCGGATGAACTTATGAGCTACTCCCCATCGGTTGGACAGGATCTGGCGTAAATTAAGCTACTCTTTGCACCTGCTGATCGGGTTGGGTTTTGTCTTTTCTCAGCCAA
>NZ_JBRJGR010000057.1:0-3459 GCF_053628595.1 Roseovarius sp. MBR-154 | reverse complement strand
ACCCGGGATGTAATCCAGCTCTTGGGTGATATCCTCGCCCACTTGGCGCAAGGTGCCGCCACATCCAGCGCATGCGTCACCGGGCGACACGACCTAATCCTCCCGTCTCAGATGCTCGGGAAGCGGCTTGCGGCTGTGCTGGCGCTTGTGGGGTGGGGCCTCGTTATCACTGGGCGACTGCCCCGACAGTTGATCCTCTGCCGCCCGCGCGATCTCGTCATCTTCCGGCAGATCGAGGGCCAGTTGATCCATGCCCTCTGACTTCGCGCCAAAGCGCGCCTTGCGATGGCCGTGCAGTTCGGCCTTCAGCTTCTCGTTTTGGCAGGTCAGAGATTGGATATGCCGGAGCATTTGCTCGCTCACAGAGCGCAGCTCGTCAGGGTCTTCGGGCAGGGATTTGAAGGCCTCCAGCATGGTGCAATCCATACCAGATCACCCCAAGAGAGGGAACGCAAAACAGTGTTAAAGCCCATGTTTTATTGGGATTTTCTCCTATCCCGCTACCAGTGGCCGCCAGGTCTTCTGCGGTGTCCGCCAGTCGATCCCTTCCAGTAGCATCGACAGCTGCGACGGGCTAAGGCTGACCTTGCCTTCCTTGGCTGCGGGCCAGACAAACCGGCCCCGTTCCAGGCGTTTTGTGAACAGGCAGGCCCCCTGAGAATCCCACCGGATGATCTTCAAAAGATCACCCTGGCGACCCCGAAAGACGAACATGTGCCCGGAATACGGATCCTCGGCCAGAACCTGTTCAGCCTGTGCTGCCAGTGTGTTGAAACCGCGCCGCATGTCCGTGACGTCGGCCGCCAGCCACACCCGCGTGTTGCTCGGCACCGGGATCATTGCGCCACCGCCGCGACCATCGCCATAATCGATGACAGTGCGGTGGGACCCTCCACCAATATACGCCGACCATCCGACAACGTGATGTCCACGCGCTGCGCGGTGATCGGGTCTGTCGAAGGAGTGCGCGAAATGGCAGGCGTTGGCGCGGGCGTCATTCCCGAAACCTCTATTGGAAGAAACGTGGCGTGATCCGGCTCGGGCAAATCCAAGGCCTGATCAGCTGATGAAAATCGAGAATCGCGCAGCCACTTATGGATCAGATTGGTGTTCATCGCATAGCGCCGCGCAACCTGCGCAACTGAGACCCCGGAAACCCGTGCCTGCGCACAGATCGATCGCTTCTCCTCGTCCGACCAGACCCGCTTCTTCTGGCCCTTCTTGCCCGCCATCGTCCACCTCAAGATGTCCACTATCAATGGTGGACATCTAGCAGGCACTCCATCACCCCGTCAGAGCGGGGACACCGGACGGATACCTCGTAGAGGCATTTCCTCGTGAACCTGTCTCCGCGCCTGGAGATCCGCCCGTTCCGGCTGATCTCGCCGGACTCGTAGCGTCTCGGCGTCAGCCCGAGATAGGCACCCGCGCTGGATGATCGACGGAAGCGGGACGCGTCATCGAAAGCCGCGACAACCGCCATGGCCGTGATCGGCCCGACTCCGGGCGCTGTCATCAGCAAGCGGACGGTGGCATGCCGCCTGGCAATTGTCCGGATCCCGCTGTCGAGCGCAGCGATGCGGGCCAGGATGTCGCGCCTGGCCTGCATCAGAGCTTCGAAGATCGGGACGAGTTCCGGGGGACTGCCAACTCGCCTCGGATGATTTCCTCGGCCCGGCGCTTGAACCCGCCAACCCGCTTGCCGAACATCACGCCGAAGGTCTTCAGCAGCCCCCTGATCTCGTTCTCCAGCTTGACGCGCATACCGACGGGCGCCTCACGCGCCGTCAGCATCGCCCGGTTGACGTAAGCTTGGTGACTCTTGACCTGCACGGCCTTGAACCAGCCGGTGCGCACGATCTGGGCGAGGCCGCGGGCATCACGGCGGTCCGTCTTGTTCGGCATCATCTTCAGCACGCCGCTCGCATGGCGCGCGTCGAGGCAAACGAGGGGAATCTGGCGCGCCGTCAGCCCATTCCAGAGCCAAACGGCCAACGGGCCGGTTTCCATGCCAACACGTTCGAGACCTTCGGCCCGTTCTGCAAGCCAGCGGGCAATTGCGTCCGGGCATGTCGCCACCTTGGCTTCGGCCAGAAGCTCACCATCCCGATCCACTACACAAATCGCAGTTTCCTCCTGCGACACGTCCAACGCTGCAAATACACTCATCGTGTTCTCCATGTTCAGGCTGCTTCGACTGCCGAAGCAGCAACGCATGTTGCACCACATTTGGTGCCAAGGGAGATGGCGATTACGCTAAGTGGTGCAAGAGCGCGGACCTTCGGGAAGGCTCGGGTTCTGATCAGGACGCCACGGCGGGCAACCTGATGTTGGGATTGTCGTTCACGCGCGCGAGGGTTTCAAGACTCCTGTATCGGCGCGCAACGGTCCATTCGTCGTTGGTCTCGAGCATGATCGCTCCAACGAGCCGAATGATGGCGTCATCGTTGGGAAAGATCCCGACGACATCTGTGCGCCGCTTGATCTCGCGGTTCACCCGTTCCAGCGGGTTCGTCGAGGCGATCTGGGCCCAATGTTCACGCGGGAGTTCGCGCCGGTCCGCGCGACGCGCGGCAAACCGTCCGGGGGACGGTTTGAGGCAAGAACGGGCGGAGCCCCCATGTAGGCAAGAACGTCGTCGCGCGAGGCGTCCATGAAGGTGCCGAGCTTGTCCTGCTTTTCACGGAGGGCATCCGCGACAGTGTCCCACTGGGCTTCCGCGTCGGCCTTGCTTTCCTGGGCGAAGATCGTCTTGAGCATCGCGGCCACCGCGCTGCGTTGCTTGGCCGGGGCATGGGCCAGGGCGTTGCGCATCCAGTGCACCCGGCACCTCTGATGGGTTGCGTTGAAGACCCGGCGCGGTGAGGAGGAAAAGCAAACAGTCCGGGGGACTGTTTGCCCGACGAACGCCCGCAGCCCCTTGTGGTCGTCAGCGATCACAAGCTTCACGCCGCGCAGGCCGCGGTCGGCCAGGGAGCGCAGGAAATCAGTCCAGAAGGGTAAGCGGGATCAGAAAACGATCCGGGGGTTCGTTTTCCCCGCGCACGCCTCGGATGGACCGGGCGCGACACCCAGAACCTCGCGCTTGCCCTCCTCGTTGACTGCCACGGCCACTATCACGGCACGGCTGATGATGCGCCCGCCCTCGCGGACCTTCACGTAGGTCGCATCGAGCCAGAGATAGGGCCAGGCCCCTCCAGGGGTCGGTTCAAGAACGCGTTCACCCGCTCGTCGATCTCGGCGCACAGGCGGCTGACCTGCCTCTTCGACATCCCGCCTGCGCCCATGGCCTTCACGAGATCGTCCACAGAGCGCGTCGAGACGCCATGGACGTATGCCTCCTGGATCACCGCAACAAGCGCCGTCTCGGCCGTGCGCCGGGGCTCGAGGAAACTGGGAAGGTAGCTGCCCTTGCGCAGCTTCGGGATCTCCAGCGGGATGCGACCCGCCCGGGTGTCC
>NZ_JBRJGR010000056.1:0-3479 GCF_053628595.1 Roseovarius sp. MBR-154 | reverse complement strand
GATCAAGGCCGATCCTTTTGATTTCCATGGCATGCACCCTCCTGTTTGCCTTTCCAAGATACACCGCCCGAGGTCGGCGGGGTCCATACCATTGCTCCTGCATAGCAAGACATTTTTGATCTGATTTGTGCATTTGTCAGAAGCAGTCATGTGTCCGGCCTGTTTGTGCGGTTTTGACCGCTGGCCCTGATGGGTTCCGCAAACCAAGTCCCTTACAGCTTAGCGGGCTATGTCGCCCGGGACCTTCGGCGGGGTGTCTTGGTTTTGGCGGCAGACTTATGCACCATCATCTCGCGGGTCTTGCTAACTCGTTGTGCTTCCTCCTTTAGGCCGTGTGCGGCGTATATGGTTCGTTGCGGGTCAGAACGGCCCAGACGATCCGAGCGGTCTTGTTGGCCATGGCGACAGTCGCCAAGCGCGCAGGTTTCCTCTCCAGCAGCGATATCAGCCACTTACTTGCGCGTTCTGGGTACGACTTGGTCTGTCGGACGAGCGATGTCATGCCAACAACGAGTAATGATCGTAAGTATTGATCACCCATTTTTGTAATGCGACCAAGCTTCTCTTTGCCGCCGCTGGATTTGTTCGCAGGCGTCAGGCCGAGCCATGCTGCAAACTCGCGGCCATTGCTGAACTGATGACCATCCCCAATGCTGGCGATGATTGCCGAGGCAGTCACAGCGCCGACGCCCGGTATGGTGCGCAACAAGCGGACCCGCGCATCTTCCTTGGCGACCAGCTTAAGACTACAGTTGCGGATGGAGGCGACGTTTCCGATGAGCGATGGCGGCGGCGGTTTGGTGTTCGCGGCGCCATCGCGACCAATCCCAGATGAAGGCGACGGTCAGTATTGGCCGCAGCAAGAGGCGAGCGATCAGGTGACGGATTTCCGCTGTGGTCAGGGTATTTCGAAGCCTGAAGATCACGCTGCTTCCGGCTGACCCCGCGGACTCGTTTTGTTCGGTTTGCTGAATGCCGTGCGACGCTGATCAGCGCTGAGGTGTGAGAGAAACGCGGCAGCGGCCATCACCAGACGCATGTGTCGATGCCATCCGTGCCAGGAGCGGGCCTCGCAATGATCAAGACCGAGATCATCCTTGGCGCGCAGGAAGCATTCCTCGATGGTCCAGCGCAATCCGGCGGCAGCCGCCAGTTCCGGTAGCGTCGCATCCGAGCGGGCATAAGCGAAGTAATACGCGATGGCCTGCGGGTCACGCAGGCTGCGACGGGCAAGCAGCCAACGGGAAAACCCTGTCCCGGCCGTATGGTTGATTGGCACCCGAACCCAGTCATAGAGCCTGTGTCCCTTGGCACCTTCGCCCGCGCTGAGCGCCTGCCAATCCTCGGGTGGCAGCTCTGCGATCATTGTGGCGGGGTCGGTCTGAACGAGGTGCCACTCCTCGAGAAACCGCAAGCTGTGGGTCGAACGCACGGCCAGAACATAAGGCTGCTCACGTGTCTCCAGCATCCGGCGAAACCGGGAATCGGACCCGTAGACCGCATCGGCCAGCACGAAGGCACAGGGCGTGCCCTCGTCCAGCAGGTTTGCTATCATCTCGCTTGCCATGGCGGGTTTGGTGGCGAAGGCCACGTCTTCCGGCACATGCGCCTTGGCGCGGCGGTCGGGGTCATTTGCCCAGGCTTTGGGAAGATAAAGCCGCCGATCAATCAACGCATGGCCCCAGCGGCTGGCATAGCTCGCGAACACGCCGATCTGGCAGTTCTCGATCCGCCCCGCCGTGCCGGAATACTGCCGAGCGACGCCGACGGAATGTGTACCCTTTTTCAGAAACCCGGTCTCATCCACGACCAGCACGCCGTCCGGGTCGCCAAGCGCCTCAATCGCATAGCTCCGAACCCGCTCGCAGAGCGTATCTGCCGACCAGGATGACCTGCCCAGCAAAGACTGGATCCGATAGGGTCGCGCCAACCCAGCCTCTTCCGCAAGCATCCAGCCCGTCTTGCGCTCCACACCGGACAAAAGGCCGTCAATGAACACCCCAGCGGAGCCAATTTGCTCGGAACGTTTGAACACAGGGGCGATGAATTCTTTCAAGCCAGCAAGCGCATGCGACCAATCCGAAACGCAGCCCGCCCAATCCGAAACAGTCATGACACATCCTCCCATCTTTGGGAAAGATGAATCAGAAATCTACAACAAGCGCAACTGTAGTACTAAGCACCGTGTCATCGCTGACCCCAAGGCCCAAACGGTGCAAGAGCCGCTCGGCAGGCCGCCCGCCGGTCGCATGCCCAAGATGACTGACAATCTCCCCGACACGCGAGGTGCGCCGCGCAAACGGACGCGCAACCGAGGCGATCTGGTCCGAGAACGTCCGGCGCGGACAAGCGGGCGCCAAACATCGCCAGCGGCAAACCCAGAGAGCCACCGTAACCCCGTCTCCATGGGCGGGATAATCCTGCAGCCGCCGACGCCGCCAGCCGTGACGACGTCGCGAATGCAATCCACAGTCTGGGCAGATGCCATTTGGTGCCAGATTGCCGGATACAATCCACCCCCCGGAATCACTTCGCTCAACACTTTGAACCAAAACTTCGCTCCCGGGCGACCAGTGCTTCTTCGAACTCACGCCTATCCCTCCTGAATCATCCCGTTTCAGGATAGTGGCGCCACACAGATTGAGGCAGAACCAGGTTCGGTGCAAATGGACTTATCTGTACCGCGCAGTTGATCGCAACGGGCAACCCCTTGATTTTATGCTGTCAGAACGCCGAAATACTTCTGCTGCACGGCGGTTCTTTAAGTGTGCAGTTGGTACAAATGGCATCCCCGATCGCATTGCCATCGACAAAAGCGGTGCCAATTCGGCTGGCCAGCAAAGTCTCAATGTTATCCTCAGATTCACGGGAACTGGCCGGATCATCGGGATCGTTCAATCAGTTTCAAATCGGGCTCTAAGCTCGACTTTGTGCATTATGCGGCGAAGCATAACGCCTCTGCCATGCGCACGATGCGGTCGGGCGGGATTTTTTGGTGTTTCCGGTCTGGCGGCGAGTGTTGGAAAATGTCTCCGACCCAGAGAGTAAGACGGACGGCGCCGATCGCGTCGGAGAAGGTTAGGCTGGTCTTGCGATACCAGGCTGCGGCGTATGGGGTGCTGGATGAGTTCAGCAGATCGCAGGCCCACAGCGAGATGAGGCTGTAGAGGCCGCGCAATGCGGGCGTTGTTCGTGCGATTGCCTTGTCGGACCATTGCCGCTGGGTTTCGACGCCGAGATGTGCCCGGGTTTCTGCAAAGGTGACTTCGACCTGTCAACAGCGAACGAAGAGTGCGATGATGTCGGCGGGCGCATGGGCGGTGTCGGTACTGAAGAAGGCCTGCGGGTCGCGCTTGCCCTCGGGGTCTCTGACAAGCACCCAGCTGTCGCTTTGCCTTTAAATCTGAGACATGGCGCTTTGAGCGTCGAGTTTTGTCCTTAACTGTGAGATTCGGCTGTCTTTGGTCCTGTGCTTCTGG
>NZ_JBRJGR010000055.1:0-3506 GCF_053628595.1 Roseovarius sp. MBR-154 | reverse complement strand
TGTCGCGTAGCCCTTAATTGTGAGATGAGAAATTCAATGAATTCAACGACTGTGTTTTGCCCTTAAATATGAGATTTTGCCTTTAATTCCGATATTTTTGCCCTTAAACCTGAGACAGGGTTCACAGGCTTGTGCGGCAGATATCGATGGAAAATGATGGCGAAGACTCAGTTGCCGTTGGTGCAGAAGAGGCGCGCAGGGCTGCAGTGCTGCGTCCGCTTGTTCAGGCATATCTGAAAGGTACTGGCGGTCTGGAAAGTGGCATCAATGATGCCGTTTGGGAACTCGGTGTCAGCAGGGCTACGGTATGGCGTTGGTTAAAGCGGCTGGCCGAAGAGGGTGGGCGCACGAGCGCTCTGGTGCCGCGGAAACGGGGCCGCCCGACTGGAACAACTTTGATATCCGGCAAAGTTGAAGCGGTGATCGAAGAACATCTTCGCCGTTATTTCTTGCGCCGGGAGCGTTCGAGCCTGTCGCGCGTCGTGACAGAAATCCGCAGCGCGTGCTGGCAACAAGGCTTGCAGCCGCCGACACGGCGGACGGTTCAGCGTCGTCTGGATGCGATGGATGCCCGCGAAGTTGCGAAAGCACGAGAGGGCGCAAAGGTGGCCCGCCAGAAATTTGCGCCGGTCACAGGTGAGGTCAAGGCCAGTGTGCCACTGGAGATCGTCCAAATTGATCATACGCCGGCGGACATCATTCTTGTCGACAGCTTTGAACGCCAACCAATTGGGCGGCCTTGGGTCACGCTGGCGATCGACATCGCAACGCGGATGGTAACTGGATACTACACCTCTCTGGAGGCCCCTTCGCGTCTGTCAGTGGCGCTTTGCCTGACACAGGCTGTGGCCCCCAAGGCGGAACTTCTGGCGGAATTGGTGTGCAATGTTCCTTGGCCCGCGCAGGGTAAACCGCATAGCATCCACGTCGATAACGGGCGCGATTTCCGGTCGCATGCCTTTCGGTCGGCATGTGCGGAATGGGGGATCGATCTGGTCTATCGGCCGCCAGGCAGTCCTCATTTCGGAGGGCACATCGAACGATTGATCGGCACGATGATGGGGGCCGTGCACCTGTTGCCTGGAACAACGCAATCCTCGGTCGTGGCCAAGGGCGACTACGATGCCGAAGGCATGGCCACGATGACTTTAGGCGACTTCGATCGCTGGTTTGCCCTGGAAATCTGCCGCTACAACAACAGCATTCATTCAAGTCTTGGCTGTACGCCCGTCGCCAAATGGGAGGCGCTCTCAGAGCAAATGATGGGCGACATCCCCTTCGAGATGGAAGCCTTTCGGGTGAGCTTCTTGCCGAGCGAATTGCGCAAGGTCAGGCGTGACGGCATCCATCTGTTTCAGATACGGTACTGGTCGGATGCTCTTGCAGGCCACATTGGGCGCAGCGATGGGAAGGTGGTCGTTCGCTACGACCCTCGCGATATCTCAATGATCTGGGTCGAATTGGACGATGGCCGATATGTTGAGGCGCGTTACAGAAACCTGGAAATTCCGCCCGTGCCGCTCTGGGAATATCGCGAAGCCATGAGGAAGGCCCGTGCACTTGGCAAGTCCGGGTCCAATGAGCTGGTCCTGGCTGAGCTGATCCGACAGCAACGCCAGATCGAAGCTGAAAGCCGGGGCCTCACGAAGGCCGAACGCCGATCCCGTGAAAGAAAAGGGACATTGGAGGGCGCCAACTCGGCTGTCGCGACAACCGAAGGGCTGCGCGCGATCGATACGGGTGATACATCGCGCCCATTGTTCAAGGTAGAGAGATGGTGAATTGACGGCAGGGACAACTGAGGAAGACGGTCGGATCGCCCTCATTCAATCGGACATTTGGATCGGCTTTCCGCGGGCCGAACAAGTGCTGGACCGTTTGCAGGGTATGATCGAGGCGCCAAGGCAAACCCGTATGCCTGGCCTTCTTGTGCATGGCGCGTCCGGGATCGGAAAGACGATGATCGCCCGAAACCTGTCGCGCAAGTACGCACCAGAATACGATCCGCCGTCAGGCATCACGCGCACACCGCTTCTGCTGTTGCAAGCGCCGCCCGCACCCGACGAACGGCGGTTCTATCTGCACATCTTGGCCGCCGTCGGCGCCCCGGCGACGGCACTGAGCGCCCGCGCTCAAAATGTGGCTTCCCTCGAAGTCCGTGTCATCGCACTCTTGCGCGACCTTGGCCTGCGGATGATCATGATCGACGAGGTCCACAATCTTTTGGCCGGGACCCACCGCGAACAGCGCCGCTTTCTCAATGTTCTGCGGTATCTCAGCAATGAACTCGAAGTGTCGCTGGTATGCCTCGGGGTCAGCGAGGCCGTCGATGCCATCCGTGGTGATCTCCAGCTTGCCAGGCGGCTGGACGAACATCACCTGCCAAACTGGCGCGACGATGCCGAGTTCTCGGACATGATTCAAACACTCATCGCGGCAATGCCCCTCGAGAAGAAATCCAATCTGAAGGTCAAGTCGCTCAAGCAGATGCTTGCACTGACCGGTGGGGTGACCTCGCGCATCTTCGCCCTGATCAAGGATCTTTCCATCGACGCCATTGTCACTGGTGATGAATGCATCACCGATGACGCAATCGCAAAATGGACGCCGGTTTGGTCGCGTCACGCGTCCGCTGGGCGGCGGCTCGAGAAGTCCCGGGTGTGAAGCCGCGCCCGCTGCCAAAGACTGTCGCGCCGCTGCCAGACGAGTTGTTGTCAGGTTGGTTGTCTCGGCTGGCTGCGGCCAACTACTGTAATGACGCGGAACTGCTGGCCCATATCGAGATCGATACACGACATGGCGCCGCCCTGGACTTCGACGTTGAGGCGGCCGATGCGGAAAAGATATCTATCGCTGCGCGTGTCGATCCCGACACCGTGCAGTCAATGACTTTTAGGGCAATGACGAAAATGGAGATGATGCTCACAGCGCAAGTTCCTTTCCAGTCTTGCCCCGAGTGTTCCCGACGCGGCCTCTCGCTCAGGCATTGGCGGCGATCCTGGGCATTTGATTGCCAATTTTGCGGGACCCTACTTGTTCGGAGCCTCGCAAAGCCCGGTGACGAAAAGTTGCCTGAAAAACTGATAGACCGTGCGCGCTGCGGGGCAGGGCTGCTTGAGCACGCAGCGACGTCAAACCGCCCCAACCTACTTCGACGTGCGATGCGCGCGGTCACCTTTGGCATGTCGCTCAAGGCCGTCCGCGGGGATCCGTTATTCGCTCTTCAGAGCCCCAGACCGGAAGTGAGGCTGTTCTGCCTTGCGGCGATCGCTGCGGCCCAGTCTCGTCCGCTGATAAAAGCGGCCATATCCAGCGCCGGTGCCGACGACTATGTAAGAATTGCTCTGTTGCGCGCCTTCGAGAGAGAGCCACGTCTGCTTGCCGCAGTTGATCATGTTGCGCAACAGCGCGCCAGAAGCACAGGACCAAAGACAGCCGAATCTCACAGTTAAGGACAAAACTCGACGCTCAAAGCGCCATGTCTCAGATTTAAAGGCAAAGCGACA
>NZ_JBRJGR010000054.1:0-3507 GCF_053628595.1 Roseovarius sp. MBR-154 | reverse complement strand
CTCGTAGTCCCTGACGAGCTACCGGCCGCCCTCCGCTTCATCCCATCGCGACGCCGCGCAAGTGCAAAATCAATGGGGCGTGGCCGCCGCTTACAATGAACCGCTCCGGCGAGAAAGACCTCCATCCACGCGCCAAAATCCCCGGGTGGATGAGGGAGAGGTTCACTGATGTCACTCAAAAATCCGGTGCAGTAGCGTGCCAGACGCTCCACGACGAGAAAGATCCGCATCACCGCCCAAGAAGGCACGCCCCGCCGGAGAGCCGGAAGCCGGGATTGCAGCTCCACCGGTTGCCGGATCGGTCGAGATAGGCGGTCTCCGGCAGATCGATGGCCACGCAGGTGCCGCTCAGCGGCTCGTATGTACGCTCACAGCGCCAGCCCGATCCGTGAGCTGCCGGGTCAAAGAAGGCGTTCGCCGGCAAGTCAACGGCGTCGCATTGCTCGTCGATCCTTACAAAACCTCGCTCGAAAGCCCAGGCGGCACCATAGCTTGCGTTGGTCAGATATGCGAGGCGCTCCTGCTTGCGATGAACGATCACGGGCTTCTGCCAGAGCACGAGATCGTGGGCGTCCTCCGCGACGCAGCGGCGACCCATGAGAACGCCGTCGGCACCGAAACCGAAACAGAGAGGCCCCGGGCCGTCGCAGACTTGATCAACGCAATCATCGCAGGCGATAACTTGGCTTCAAGCTTCAACAATGGGCGGGAGCATGTATGGATGTGCATTGATGGAAAGCAGAAAGATATTCTTTGAGGCGCTATTGTAGAACCCCTGCTGAGCCATCATTTCAATAGTATTGGCGCTCCAGTATGGCGAGTGCCAATGAACTTCCGAACATCGCCATGCTCCCTTGAACATCTGAAGAAGGAGCACTTAAGTGTCGTTCACTCCACTCCACGACCGGGTCCTCGTCCGCCGCATCGAAGGCGACGCGAAGACATCGGGCGGGCTTATCATCCCTGACACCGCAAAAGAGAAGCCGCAGGAAGGTGAGATCGTTGCAGTCGGCGCCGGCGCAAACGACGAGGACGGCGACCGCATCGCCATGGTTGTCGAAGTCGGCGACCGGGTCCTGTTCGGAAAATGGTCAGGAACCGAAATCAAACTCGATGGCGAAGATCTCATGATCATGAAGGAGAGCGACATTCTCGGCGTCATGGCCTGACCCCGACAGCGACGCCGAAATTTCATACTCAGGAGCACCCGATCATGTCCGCCAAAGACGTCAGATTCAGTACCGATGCCCGCGACCGCATGCTGAAAGGCATCAACACGCTGGCCAACGCCGTCAAAGTTACCCTGGGCCCCAAGGGCCGGAACGTCATCATCGACAAATCCTGGGGCGCCCCGCGCATCACTAAAGACGGTGTGACCGTCGCCAAGGAAATCGAGCTGTCGGATCATTTCGAGAATATGGGCGCGCAGATGGTCAAGGAGGTCGCGCAGCGCACCAATGACGAGGCTGGCGACGGCACCACGACCGCGACCGTGCTCGCCCATGCGATTGTCCGGGAGGGCATGAAGTCGGTCGCGGCTGGTATGAATCCGATGGATCTCAAGCGCGGGATCGACAAAGCCGTCGCTGCGGTTGTGGCCGAGATCAAGACCATGTCCCGGCCCGTCGGCGACAGCGACGAGATCGCGAAGGTCGGCGCCATTTCGGCCAACGGTGAGGTCGCGATCGGTCGGCAAATCGCAGATGCGATGGCCAAGGTCGGCAATGAAGGCGTAATCACCGTCGAAGAAAACAAGGGACTGGAGACCGAGACCGAAGTGGTCGAGGGCATGCAGTTCGACCGCGGCTACCTTAGCCCCTATTTCATTACGAACGCTCAGAAGATGGTCGCCGAGCTGGATGACTGCGTCATCCTGCTGCACGAAAAGAAACTGACCTCTCTGGCATCCATGGTGCCGCTGCTGGAGGCTGTGATTCAGGCCGACAAGCAACTGCTGATCGTGGCCGAGAACGTCGAGGGCGAGGCGCTGGCGACACTGGTCGTCAACAAGCTGCGCGGCGGGTTGAAGGTCGCGGCCGTCAAGGCACCGGGCTTCGGAGACCGCCGCAAGGCGATGATGGAAGACATTGCCGTGCTGACGGGCGGTCAGGTGATTTCCGCAGAGATGGGCACCAAGCTCGAGAAGGTCACAATGGACATGCTCGGCGCGGCGAAGAAGGTCTCGATCACCAAGGATGACACGACGATCATTGACGGTGCCGGCGACAAAAGCGCAATCGCGGCGCGCGTCACGCAGATCCGGATGCAGATCGAGGAGACGACGTCGGACTACGACAAGGAAAAGTTGCAGGAGCGGCTGGCCAAACTTGCCGGCGGCATTGCCGTGATCCGGGTCGGCGGGGCAACCGAGATCGAGGTGAAGGAGCGCAAGGACCGCGTCGACGATGCGCTGAATGCCACCCGCGCTGCGGTTCAGGAAGGTGTCGTGCCCGGTGGCGGCGTGGCCCTGGTTCATGCCGGCAAGGTGCTGGCGTCGCTGAAGGGAGAGAACAGTGATCAAGTTGCCGGCATCAAGATCGTCCGCCGTGCGCTTCAGGCACCGCTGCGCCAGATTGCCGGAAATGCCGGGGTCGACGGATCGGTCGTTGTTGGCAAGGTGATCGAGAACGACAGCTCGAGCTTCGGTTTTGACGCGCAGGCCGAGGAATACGTCGACATGCTGAAGGCCGGTGTCATTGATCCGACGAAAGTCGTCCGGATCGCTCTCGAAAACGCCGCGTCCATTGCCGGGCTATTGATCACGACGGAAGCGATGGTCGCGCAAAAGCCCGAGAAGGCCGGCGCCGGCAGCGAAATGTCCGACATGGGTGGAATGGACGGAATGATGTGAACGGCAGCGTCCCGCGGGCAGGAGCCCCGGGACACCAACCCAAAGTGTTGATGGAAACAAACACCGATCCCTGCGTCAGAAAAACTCAGGACCAGGAGGATTCCTTGAACAGCACAACTTGGCTCCCAGCATGAGCCGCAGAGCGAACTGCTGGAACAATGCCGTCGTCGAGGGCTTCTTCAACCTGCTCAAACGCGAACGTATCCGCCGCAGAAAATACAAAACACGCGAAGAAGCGTGCGGCGACGTTTTCGATTACGTCGAGTTTTTCTACAACCCGCAGCGCAAACACGTTAGAAACGGCATGCTGTCACCGATCGCCTTCGAACAGCAGCAGAAACTGAAGCTGCAAGGCGTCTAGCAAATTGGGGGCTATTCACTGAAATGGTACAGAGTGTCCACGGTTTCGTCCGAAGTCAGTACAGCACGACACTCTTCGCGCCGCTTGCACAAATTTAGGGCGCGGTCCATCTTGGCTTCGAACGATCTATGCTGATCTCGCCGAGATCTCCTCGGAGTTCTTCGCCTTAGTCAACAGCGTTTCTGCTGTTGGATTGGGTCAACGTCGAGTTCGCCCCGAAATCAGAGAGGTTGTGCCCAAGGCATGAACTCCGGTCCAAGACTTGCAATCGTGCTCTGAATCGCGCGAGGCGGCA
>NZ_JBRJGR010000053.1:0-3666 GCF_053628595.1 Roseovarius sp. MBR-154 | reverse complement strand
TGCCGCCTCGCGCGATTCAGAGCACGATTGCAAGTCTTGGACCGGAGTTCATGCCTTGGGCACAACCTCTCTGATTTCGGGGCGAACTCGACGTTAATGACCGCACAGTCTGGCAGGAAGTCGTCTGACGATTTAACCTTCCGACTTATCCCAGATAGACCTTGCTGGACGGATAGCTCAGACGAGGTGTCGACCGTGTGGCGAGGAAAAACCCCAGCGTCAGCGGGCCGACGCGACCGATGAACATCACCGCGATGATCACCGCGCGGCCGAACCCGTCCAACTCGCCCGTCGCCCCGCGCGAGAGGCCGACGGTGCCGAAGGCGGAGGTCACCTCGAAGGCCAAGTCGAGGAAATCCCCGTCATGCGAGATCGTAATCAGGAAAATCGCCATGAAGACGGTCAGCATACTCACCATTGTGAGGGCCAGAACCTTCATCACCTCGTCCGGACCGAGGCTGCGGCCGAAGACGTGAAACTGCGTGCGCCGCCGGAAGAACGCGATCGTGGCCAGAAGCAGGACGATGAAGGTCGTCACCTTGATGCCCCCCGCCGTCGAGGTGCTGCCACCGCCGATCACCATCAGCGACATGAACATCATTGCCGTGCTGTCATGAATGCCGCCGATATCCACCGTGTTGAACCCGGCGGTGCGCGTCGTCACCCCCTGGAACCAGCTCGCCCAGAGCCGCGCCCCGATGTCCTCGAGCCCGCCAAGCGTGGCCGGATTTGTCCATTCCAGGGCCGCGAAGGCCAGCACCGACCAGACGATCAGCGCGAGGGTGCCGACCACCATCAGCTTGGTGTGCAGCGAGAATCCGTGCCAGCTGCGCCTGCTGTAAAGTTCCGTCACGACGATGAAGCCAAGCCCGCCAAAGATGAAAAGCGCCGGCACGGTGAGGTTGATGATCGGGTCACCGACCCATCGCGACAGGCTGTCGGGAAAAAGCGCGAAGCCTGCGTTGTTGAAGGCTGAGACAGTATGAAACAGCGCCTGCCACAGACCCATTGGCCAGCCGAATTCGGGCACGAAGACCACGGACAGGAGCACCACGCCCACAAGCTCGCAGGCCAGCACCACTTTCAGGATGCCGCGCACCAGTTTCATCAGGTCGGTGATCGAGGTCTGGTTCAGATCCTCGCGCAGGAAAATGCGGTGTGACATGCTCAGCGGCAGCCCCAGCATCGACAGCACCAGCACCGCGAAGGTCATCAGCCCCAGTCCGCCCAGCTGGATCAGCACCATTACCACCGCCTGCCCGAAAATCGTCAGCTGGCTGCCGGTGTCGATCACCACCAGCCCGGTCACGGTCACGGCCGAGGTGGCGGTGAAGATCGCATCCGACCAGGTGATCGGCTCGGGAGTCGCAACGGGCAGTTTCAGCAACACCGCGCCGGTGGTGATCAACACCGCATAAAGTGCCGCGAGAATCGCGGGAGGCGGGGTCCGAAGGCGGCCGCCCCGCCGGGTCCATGCAACACGTGCCACGTCTCAGAGCCCGTCCGCGAAACGACGCAGGTTCTCTCTCCGGCCAAGCAGCAGCAATTTGTCATCGGTCTGAAGCTCGGCCGCGCCCGACTCGCAGGATATGAATTCGCTGCCCCGCATGAGGCCAAGCGACCGCAGCTCGAATCCATCCGCAAGCCCGACCGCATCTACACGTCTGCCGTCAAGGCCCTCCGGCACGCGGAAATCGACGACGTGAAAACCGTTGCCGAGGCTGACATAGTCTCGCACCAGCGGGTTGTGCAACATCTGCGCGATGTGCCGCCCGATCTCTTGCTCCGGCTGGATGACGCGGTCGGCGCCCAGCTTCGTGAGGATGCGATGATGCGTGCGGCTCATCGCCTTGACCCAGATCGTCGGCACGCCGAGCAGCTTGACGTTCATCGTGCACAGAATGTTGGCCTCGAGCTCTTCGCCGATCGCCACGACGGCCACGTCGTAAGTGCCCACACCGGCCTCGCGCAACGCCTGCTCGTCACGCCCGTCGGCGATCACGGCTTCTGTCAGCGTGTCGGCTACACGGGATACATTGCGCTCCACGGTGTCGATCCCCAGAACATGATTGCCGAACCGCGCCAGTTCCGAGGCCACTGTCGTGCCGAAGGTGCCAAGCCCGATCACGGCGACACTGCGATTTTTCTGTCTGGACATGCCGACCTCTTCTGCTGCGACTGGCCTATTACTTGGCATTCTCGTGGTCAACAAAACAGCTCTTATATGCCCCGTCACGCCGTTTCAGGGCAAGTTTCGTTGGATTCGTGGTCTGACTCGCATGGTGCGAGAATAATGGCAGACGACTTCTCCGACTCCTTGTGCCAATGGCGTTCCGGTAGAAATGGTGGATGTTCGCGTGCTGGCTATCGAGTGCTCCAGTGCACAGCCGTCCAGTTAAGTTTCGGAATATAAATTATTTCTATGCTTATTTTATGGTCTCTGGCTGAACTTCACCTGTCCATCCTATGCCCGGCTGCCGCATCTATCGGGTCTCTGATGGTATCTGGAGGAATGATACACGGGCTTCGATCTCGTGCTCGGTGGCATCACTGCCACAGCACTTCTCGTCTACCTGCTGGCCGTGCTCTTGCGGCCGGAACGGTTCTGAGGGGTGCAGCATGGCACATCAACACAACAGTTCGATCTTTTCATTCGGCCTTGTCGGTCCGGCGATGCGTGAGAGCGTCGTCAAACTCGACCCGCGCCAGCTGATCCGGAACCCGGTGATGTTCACTACGGCCACCGTCGCCCTTTTGGCGACGGTTCTGCTGATCCGCATCATCGTAGTCGGAGGTGATATCGTCTTTGAGGCGCAGATCGTGTTCTGGCTTTGGCTGGCCGTGCTGTTCGGCAACTTTGCCGAAGCATTGGCAGAGGGTCGCGGCAAGGCGCAGGCGGCCTCGTTGCGGTCGACCAAGGCGGAACTGAAAGGCAAGCGCCTCAAGGGCGACAGCCACAAGCTCGTATCCGCCAGCGAGCTGCGCGCGGGTGACATCGTGCTGGTCGAGACCGGCGATCAGATCCCGGCGGACGGTGAGGTGATCGAAGGCGTGGCCTCGGTCAACGAGGCGGCGATCACCGGGGAATCCGCGCCGGTGATCCGCGAGGCGGGCGGCGACCGGTCTGCCGTCACGGCGGGCACGCAGGTGATCTCGGACTGGATCAAGGTTAAGGTGACGGCAGAGCCCGGCGAGGGTTTCTTTGACCGGATGATCAGCCTTGTCGAAGGCGCAACCCGCGCCAAGACGCCGAACGAGGTCGCGCTGACGGTCCTGCTCACGGGGCTGACGCTTATCTTCATGATCGCGGTCGGCACGCTGCCTGCCATTGCCGCCTATGCGGGCGGGGCGATCCCGGTGCCGGTGCCGGTGGCGCTGTTCGTGGCGCTGATCCCGACAACGATCTCGGCGCTTTTGTCAGCCATCGGTATCGCAGGCATGGACCGGCTGATCCGCTTCAATGTCTTGGCCAAGTCGGGTCGCGCGGTCGAGGCGGCCCCCGATGGTGCCAAGATGGTCGCCTTCTCGGCGCAGACGCGCGTGAGCGGCATCGACATCGGTGAGCGCCAAATCCGAAAGGGTGCTGTCGACGCAATCCTCAAGCTGCATGATTTCGACCAAGGCGCTGTCAGGCAGATGCGCAGCCTGACCGAACGGATCGCACGG
>NZ_JBRJGR010000052.1:0-3829 GCF_053628595.1 Roseovarius sp. MBR-154 | reverse complement strand
TAATCGCGAGGACGCGATAATGCGAAGGTATCCGAGGTTCATCTTTGTTTTCCTTGGTTTCTGGATGTCCGCGCGGCCTTTGCTGCGCATTATTTTGATTGCAAACCTCGGCGGCTTTCCAACCGTCTGAGGAGACATTCATGTTGAAGTTGCACGACGAGCTGATCGAAGAACTCGCTAAATTGCTCATGGAGCAGAACTACAATCCGGTGGTCGTGACCAACCATCGGCTCTATGCCCGCCGGTTCCTGGACTACCTGGCCGAGCGCGACATGCCGGTGGCGATGGTGACGCCAGCGCAGGTCGATCAGTATTTCCGCCACGCAGTCCATTGCTTTCATGGTCGCTACGGTCGGCCGCCCAGCTCGCGCTGGCACAGGCTACCAAATACGGCGATCGGCAGGTTGCTCCGGCTGGCCCAAGGCACATGGCCGCCAGAGGCTGAAATCGAACCCGGTAAAATGCTCCGGCACGCCATTTGCCATGATTACGAAACCTGGATGCGCGATGAACGCGGTCTATCGGATGCGACGATCGACGCGCGCTTGCGGGAGGCGCAGCGCTTTCTGGACTGGTACTGCGACCGCAGTGGCGCCGATGGTCTCCAAGGCTTGGCTATACGAGACATCGATCGCTACATGGACGCGCGCGCGGTCGGACTGCGCCGAATATCGCTCGCGGCATCTGCCGCGTGGCTTCGGTCCCTGCTGCGCTATCTCCATCAGTCGGGGCGAGTACCGACAGATCTGAGCGGGCAGGTCATCGGCCCCATGCTCTATGCCTATGAGGATGTTCCCTCGATCCTGGACCGAAGCCAGATCGACTTGGTTCTGAAGGCCACCGGCCGGGACAGATCACCGAGGGGGCTGCGCGACCATGCAATTTTGCAGATGCTGGCCATCTACGGGCTGCGAGAAGGCGAGATCTGCAATCTCCGGCTCGACGACATTGACTGGCGCGCGGAGTCGCTACGGATCCGTCATACCAAGACCAATGCCTGTTCCTACATGCCGCTGCTGACGCTGGTCGGCGATGCGGTGCTCGATTATCTGCGCCTCGGGCGCCCGCAGGTCGAAAGCCGGGAAGTCTTCATCCGCTCCTGCGCGCCCTATACTCGGATGAAGAACCTCTATGGCATGGTCGACAGGCGCCTGGCGGCTGCGGGCGTTATCCCGGAGGGAAAGCGTGGCCCGCATGTCTTCCGCCACGCGCGTGCGGTTGAACTGCTGCGGGCGTCGGTTCCGCAAAAGATCATCGGCGACGTGCTCGGACACCGGTCAACCGAGTCCACCAACGCCTACCTCAAACTTGCCACCGAAGATCTGCGGGCTGTTGCGCTCGACGTGCCCGGATCGGAGGTGTTGTCATGAGCGCCTGGCACGATCCCGATCGGACCGTTGTCGAGGACTTTCTCCGCACGTCCAGATTCGGCCAGAGAAGCAGTCACACTTACCGGTCTATCCTTCGCAGCTTCGAGGATGTTGCGCGCCGACACCCCGCAGTGGATCGCCAGATGATCGAGGACTGGCTGGGTGAAATGGCAACGCGGTGGAAATTGTCGACACTGTTGAACCAAGTCTGCATCGTTGACCGCTTCCTCGACTATCTGGTCCAGAACGAGTTGATCCCCGGCAATCCCGTCGCCGAGCTTCGCAGGCAGCACAACATCAAGCAGAACAAACCGATCTGGCGGGCTCTTGCCTCCTCCGATCCCGACGAGGCACTTGCCGACCTGCACCGGCCTGCGCCCTACGGCAGCGTTCTGGGCGAGTTCATGCGCGACCATGTCACGCAGATGCGAAACCGGGGATACCAGTATGAGACGCAGGCTCACTGGTTGCTGCGGTTTGACCGGTTCCTGCAATCGCATCCGGAATTGACCGGCGAGCCGCTCGAGTCGATGCTGTCCCATTGGGCAGCGGCCAAGTCCACCCGCAATCACGCGGCGGAATGCCAGAAGCTGGGGCGCATCCTGACCAAGGCGCGGCACCGGCTCGATCCGAACATTCCGCCGAAACGCTTCAACCCGCGACCGGAGCGGGAGGTCGCTCGGGAGCACCGGCGACCGCATATCTTCAGTCCGGCCGACATCCAGCACATGCTCGAAGTTGCCCGTTCCTATCCATCGCCGCATGCCCCGCTGCGGCCACGGACCCTCTACACCATGATCCTGCTGGCCTATTGCGCCGGGCTTCGACGTAGTGAGATCGCCCGGCTCGATCTGGGCGACCTCGACCTTAGATCCGGCACGATCACGATCCGGGAAACGAAATTCTACAAGACCAGGATCCTGCCGCTGTCGGGCAGCGTCACGACCGAATTACGCGTCTATCTCGATGCGCGGCGGCGCGCTGGTGCCCCACAGGACCCACAGTCGGGGTTGTTCTGGCAGGGCCACTTCAAGGGCCACCACACCCCGGAGACGGTCACCACGATGATCACCAACGTCATGCGCCGCGGCGGGTTCAAACCGCTTTCCGGACGGACGGGACCACGTGTGCATGACCTGCGGCACTCGATGGTCGTGAACCGGCTCCTTCAATGGTACCGGATCGGCATCAACCCGCAGGACCGGCTGCACTTCCTCTCGACCTATCTGGGTCACCGGGACATCAATTCTACGCTGGTCTACATCACCGTCACGCAGGATCTTCTGCAGGAAGCCAGCGAGCGGTTCCGCACCGTCGGCGCCCCGTGCCTCACCGTGGAGGCACTGTCATGAAATCGACCAAACCTTTCCCCGAATTGTTGCGAGCCTTCTTCCAGGAATGGCTGTTGGAACAGCGCAGCGCCTCGATCCATACCATCAAGTCCTATCGGGACACCTGGCGGCTGTTGCTCCGGTTCGTCGCGGAGCGAAACGGCGCCGGTGTCGCACGGATCACCCTGGCCGACATCTCCGCCGGCGAGGTGCGCGCGTTCCTCACCCATGCCGAGCATGGTCGCAAGGGCACGATCGGCACGCGCAATTGTCGGCTCGCCGCAATCCGCAGCTTCTTCAGCTTCGTGGCCGACAAGGACCCTGAATATATTGCCCAATGCGCCGAGGTCCTCACGATCCCGCTCAAGCGCAAACCCTCTGCCGCGCCTTGCTACCTTGAGCCAGGGGAGGTCGAAGCCATTCTCGCGCAGCCCGACCGGTTGATGATCGAGGGGATGCGAGATCATGTGCTGCTGTCGCTGCTCTATAATAGCGGTGCGCGCATCCAGGAGGCGCTCGATCTCTGTCCCAAGGCGATCCGGTTCGAAGCACCGTATTGCGTGCGCCTTTACGGAAAAGGTCGAAAGGAACGCATCTGCCCGCTTTGGCCGGAAACGGTGACGTTGCTGAAAAAGCTGCTGGAGCGGCAGCCGCGCGCACCGGATGAGCGCATCTTCGTCAATCGCTACGGCGAACCACTGGGAGCCTCGGGCGTGCGGTACAAGCTGGCGGCCTACGTTGCGGCGGCGGCGAAAACGACACCCACACTTCGTTCGAAGCATGTGACGCCGCACAGCTTCCGACACGCGACGGCCGTCCATCTCGTCGCGGCGGGTGTCGACATCACCGTCATCCGAAGCTGGCTGGGACATGTCAGCCTCGACACGACAAACCACTACGCCCAGGCCAACCTCGAAACCAAACGAAAGGCGCTCGAACGGGTCGGCGTTCCGACAGCAGGAAGTCGACCCGGGCGATGGAAACGTGACGCGGATCTGCTCGCCTGGCTCGATACCCTCTGACCCCGAACCAAGGAGAAATAATGTGAAGGACGTGGCCCTGAACTCCCCGAATGATAGCGATAGTCCCGCGTTCCTTCGCATTATCGCGTCCTCGCGATTACGCACC
>NZ_JBRJGR010000051.1:0-4181 GCF_053628595.1 Roseovarius sp. MBR-154 | reverse complement strand
CTGGCCGCCAGCGCTCTATGCGCCCTTCACGCCCAACCCCAAAGTGGCCTACTTTTGCGCCGCCCTTTGGTCGGGTTTTACTCCGCCGTTGACACGGTGAAGGCGTTGTCGGCGTCCATGGCGGTGAGCTCGCCCGAGATCGAGCCGGATTTCATCAGGCCGTTCGAGACCAGCGGGATGATCTCGAACGCGCCGCTTTGGGCCGCACGCGCCTCTTTCGTCTGCACCGCGTTGACCCGGAACGGGCCCAAGCCGACATCGATCTGCATCGAGATATAGGGGTTGCCACTGGTGTTGCCGGTCTCGTTCCAGGCGGTGCCGATGCGCACCTTGCGGCCTGACTTGTTGACTGCCGTAACTTCAAAATCCGGGCTGCGTTCGGACATCTTGGCCCTTGCCTCGAGCTGGATGGCGATGTCAAAGCGCGCCCCGTGGATCATGCCGGTGTACTGAGCGGCTGCGGTCTCGACATTGCGGGTGAGGGTTCCTGCGAACATGGGATAGTTCCTTTTAGATTGGTCGGTGCCTGACGTTCTTGCCAGCGCTTCCGGGATTGCTTTCTCGACCCCTTGAGGGATCACAAATCAGAAAGCCTGCTTTCCTTTCAGCCCCGCCCACGGGTCAGAGCTGCCGTCCGAGTGGGAGCGCCCCCGCGCCTCCTTGTGCTACGCCCCTGCCCTGCCCCTATGGTCTTGATTCGCTGCCCGGATCTTCTGCGGCGTCCTTCGATTGCGCGGTGAAGAACTCCGCCTCTTTTCCGTTCAACCGTCGCCCTTCCCGGTCGGTCAGACCGATGCAGCTACCATTCGGCACATAGGTGATGAGGTACTGACCGAGCCGGTCCTTGTGGACAACGTAGCCGGTATTGGCCCAATGCACGGTCTGGCCGGCATCGACGACGGCCTTGATGTCATCGAGTGTCATGTGATCCTCCTTAAGAAGAATGGTGGGGAAACGACGCAAGCAGCCCGGTCGTCCAACCGGGCTTCCATGCAGTATTCGTTTGGCAAACGGCCGAGTGCTGTCAGGCACCTTGCGTGGCTTGCGTCGCGTGCGCCGCCATCCAATCCTTCAGACCAAGAACCGTTCTTCCGGCGGCGACTTCAGATGCCCAGGCGACCCTTGGGTCGCCGCAGGGCTCATCGCCGGAATGCCGGTCGATGTGGCCATTGGCCATCCATGGCTCAGGCTGTATCCGTCGCAGCCAGTCCGCCATGCTCGGAATGCGGCCCTGGCAGTCTTCGCGGATATGCTGCTCGCCGATCCAGCGCACGGGGATTTCTCGACCAGCGCTATTGGTCAGGGTCAGGCCGAAGACACGTTCGGCTTCAAACAGGCCAAGGGCGTGATGGCGCAAAGCTCTGTGCGTGAAGAGCGCGAGGTGCTCTTTCGAGGCGTCAAACCAATCGTGCACAGACTGATAGTCAGACGGCACCCCGCCGAATTTCCGGGCAGAGCTTTCAGCATGATGAAGCGGATGGGCCATCTCAAAGACCCTCGACATAGCTGTGCGAGCATTCGACATAGCGGTCCGCGTGATCGAGGATGATGCTGTCTAGTGCTATGTCCCATGTCAGCGTGCCGTAGCCGCCCTCGTTGTTTTCGAACCCCGGGTGATGGTGATAGGCGAGCGACCAGGCGAAGTCGCCAACCTCTGTGGCAAGCGGCTCCGGCAGTTGGATCTCTGCAGGCTGCACCGTCACATCCTCGACATTGCCGGAGTCGCCATAGCCTTCGTATTCGGCAGCGACCTCGTTGATGCCAAGCGCACGTAGTTGCGCGAGCAGTTCCGCTCGGGTCGCCTTCAAGGTGGTTTCGCGCTCTGCACGCCACTGAGCCGCCATTGCGGCATAGTCGATCTGTGGATTGGTCATGGGTCTGTCCTCTTATCTGAATTTGGGGGGCCGGGCCTTGCATTGGTCAGCGCGCGCCCGAAAAGCGCAGACTGGTGAAATCCAGATCCGCGGCGCCCGACCGGAAGCCCGCTTTGACTTTTCAGGCGGCTTGTTCTGCCACCTTGGCGACTCGCTGCCCCACGATCCGGGCCAGAATGCTTCCCGTGTCGATCCCGTCCCCATGCGGCAGGAACACACGCAACTGGAAGGCGATGATCTCGGTGAAGCAGCCGAGCGCCTTGAGGCCATCGATCATGCCCCGATCCGCACCGCCCAACTCAAGGCGCATCTCGCCTGCGACCCGGCGACGGGTCAGGGTCAGACCCCGGCCCAGATCGACAGGTGCGGTGGTGCCGAGGGCGGCGGTCAACATCTCCTGTGGCGTTTGCGGATTGGAGACGAGGAAGCGGGCGCGCAGCGAGGCCGCCCCTTCCTCACTCAGCGTCCGCCCGATCATGGCCGTCGCCCCGTCTGGCGTGACACGGTAGATCCGCTCATTGGTGGTCGGAATGTCCTTCCAGATCGGCAGCAGCAGCCCGGTCAGCAGGTAGAGCTTGGTCGTGGTGGTTTTTGGCAGGGACGCAGCCTCGGCATCCCAAAGCCGTGCGAACTCGGGCCTGTCAATCTCTTCCCAGGCCGAGGACTCAAACCGTGCCTCTTCGAGATAGCTCGACCCGTTTGGCCGCACCGCCTTGCGCATCAGCGTGACAATGTCCTCGTCATACATCTGCATGGGCCGCGCCGAGATGAGCGCCGCGCGACCGGAGGCGCGATTCACCATCGGCAGCTTGTCGGGATTGCGCGATATGGCCTCTTCGGCGACCAGGACATACACTGGGTCCGTCACCTCAAGTCCGATAATCCGCGTCACGGCGCCGGATTTCGGGCAGGTCCAGAGATCCTCGGTGGAGACCTGCTCGATCTTTTCGCCACGTAGGGTTTCGACGCCGAGATCGAGCGTGCCCGCCGCCCGCGCCCGTTCAGTCTGATCGGCAATCCGGCGCATGAACTCGGCAAAGACCGCGTTCTGCATGTGGATGGGCAGGGCCAGAACCCGGTTCAGAAACCGCTGGATCGGCGGCAACTCCTCGAGCAGCACCCCGTCCTTGTCGATCAGCCGCAGGGCTGTCCAGTCGGTGAAGCTCTCGTAGCTCATCGCCTCAGCGCGCCCGGCGGCAAGATCGGCGAAATACCCACGCAGTGCCGCCCGCGCGATCGGGCTTTCGAGATTGTCCTCCTCGCGGAACATGCCCTGCGAGCCGGTCTCGCGCTGACCCTTGGTCAAGGCCCCCAGCTGGTCGAGGCGCTTGGCGATCGTCGAGGTGAAACGCTTTTCGCCATGCACATCCGAGGTGCAGACCCGGAAGAAGGGCGCGCTGACCTGAGCCGAGCGATGCGTGCGCCCGAGCCCCTGGATGGCCGCATCCGCGCGCCAGCCGGGCTCCAGAAGATAGTGCCGCCGCCGTTTCTGGTTCTTCACCGTTTGGGCCGCGTGATAGGACCGGCCCGTGCCGCCTGCATCGGAGAAGATCAGGATATCCTTTTCGCCGTCCATGAAGGCTTGGGTCTCGGATGAATTGCTGCTGGCGGCGCGCTTCTCGATGAAGAGGTGGCCATCGTCCGCCTTCAGAGGTCGAATCGACCTTCCGGTCACTTCGGCCACGGCCTCGTCGCCAAAAGCCCAGAGGATCTGATCGAGCGCCGAGGGGATCGGCGCCAGCGTCATCAACTCCATCATGGCCGCATCGCGCAAAGCGAGCGCCTCGCGCGAGACAACGAGCGCCCCGGTCTCATCCCGCAAAGGTTCCGCCACCATATTGCCGTCGATTTCGACCAGCTTTTGCGCATGGATCGGGAAGGCCTGTTCGAGGTAGCCCAGCACGTAGTCACGCGGTGTCAAGGCCCCCTCAACGAGTTCATCCTCCGGGTCCATTGTCTCAAGTCGGCGTTTCAGCAGGCTCTCACCTGTCGAGACAACCTGGATGACGCAAGCCTTGCCCTCCGCCAGATCCTCCTTGATGGCGCGGATGATGCTTGGAGCCTTCATGCCCATCAGGAGATGGTTGAAGAAGCGCTGTTTCGTGCTCTCGAAGCGGGACTTGGCCGAGGCGCGTGCGGCCGAGGCATTGGTCTCGCCCGAGGCGTCGTTGACTCCGGTCGCGGTCAGCGCCGCCTCGAGATTGTGGTGGATGGTGCGTAATCGCGAGGACGCGATAATGCGAAGGAACGCGGGACTATCGCTATCATTCGGGGAGTTCAGGGCCACGTCCTTCACATTATTTCTCC
>NZ_JBRJGR010000050.1:0-4475 GCF_053628595.1 Roseovarius sp. MBR-154 | reverse complement strand
AAACCCGACCCGGCGTCCGCAGTCGCAAAGAGCCACCTTCAAACCGTGGGGGAAGAATAACGTCCTTCAAGGCTGACTTCTTCAGCAGCCTGTTAGAGATTATGAAGCGCTCTGTCGGGCAGAGGGCTACCCGCTCCGCTCAATCGAAGTGTCGCGCCGTCATTGTCGGCTTCATTTCGACGTGGGTTTCATAATCGCGGCGATGACGCCGTCCGATCACCGTAACATTCAGAATGTCAGAAGCGCCATCCGTCGCCTGCATCGCTGAATTTGGAGATATGCACATGACTGACATGACAACTGCAGAGGCACGGCGCGAGGCCTGTATCGAGATGCAGTTCCAGTATGGGGACGACCATCACTATTGGGACTACGCCCAGTGGATCGCCGAGATGCTGATCCAAGCGCTTGAGCACGTCGAAGGCGTTGTAGGTGAAGAGACAGCCGCCGCGCCATTGCGTCAGCTTGTCCAGCTGGTTGCAGATCAGGGCTACCCGACTGCTGAAACGTGGCGTGACGTGGTCGATGATATCTTCGCCGCAGGCTCTGTCTGGCCGATTTCAGGTCGCCTTGAGGATGCGCTGCTCTACGGGATGTATGGTGTGACGCCTGAGATTATCCCGCTTGAGGGTCGCGCAGAATGGATTGCCGCTCTTGTGGGAGAGGTCGCGGCCTTTGCCGCCCGGACGGATGTGCGCGCGTTCGGCGCTGAAGGAAACGCCATCGTCAGGATCGCGAACCTTGCCTCTTCACGCCACGCTCTCGACACCGGTCGTGGAGAGGTCGACGTTCATTCCATGTCGGTCTTCGGATCGATTTCGGAAGGGCGTGTCCGCAACCTGCTGTCCGGATCGGAAGGAGCTCTTGAACGCGGCCCTGAGGGTGGCATCATCGCGATGAGCGCGCTGACCTGGCTGCAGAAGAGAAAGGGCTTCCTGAACTCCATTTGGGCTGAAGACGAGCAGATCGCGTCCGATGATCACGAGCCTGTAGTGCCGGTTGATCCGGACCGGATGATCTTCGTGCCGGTGGCGCGCGACGGATCCATCTTCAATCCCGGCCTTGTCCGGAGCGGCGTGTTCCAGGTCGGCGCCAAGGGCGAAGAGCAGAATTTCAGCACCTTCACCGAGGCATTGTCGGCCCTTAATGCCATGCCGGTGCCCCGCTGGAGACGCCCTAACGACAAGGGGCATTGGGGTATTGTCAGTGGCATCGCCTGGCAGCGTGTCGAGCGGCAGCAGTAAGAAACTTCGCCATGAACACAGGATCTAAAATCATGCCGACCCCCGAAAAGATTCTCTCCCGCCTCCTTGAGGCAATGCCCGAACAGACAGCCCTTGCCCCGAAGGACAGCCGTGGGGTCTATGGTCTCGTGGATCACCACGGTTCCCTGCGGTATATCGGCTCAACAGTTTCCACGTCGCAAACCTTCTATGAGCGTATCCATCGGCGGCACCGCACCGGATCGGAGAACAGCAGCCATTATTTCTCCCGCATGTATAATACCGGGCGCATGTGGCGGATGCGGAACGACCCTGCAACGCGCGCCGATGGCGACATTGCAAAGGCGCTCCGCAACGCCTTCATAGCTGAATATTGCCGGGCAATCTGGGTGCCCCTGCCCGATGACGCTGACATTGCCGGGCTAGAGCGGGCCGTGATCGAGCTTGCGCCCTCGGAGGCCGTTGCATGGAACCGCCGCGCCACCGTGGTTTATCAAGAGCCGGTGGAGCTGGTAGACAGGACCATCACCAGCCTTGGATACGGCAGATCGGAACTTGCCGCCCTCGAACGTCAGAAACAGCGATATGATGCGGCCTCATCAGGCTCCATTATGCCCGCCCCCCGGAAAATATCCCATGACAGCGTAATGCCGCCCTTTCCAGACGGCCCGTTCCGGTTTTTCGCGCTCGATGTCGAGACGGCAAACCATGACCGGGCAAGCATCTGCCAGATCGGCATTGCTTGTGTTCGTCCGGACAACACGATCGAGACCTGGGCGACATATGTAGATCCCGAGGTGGATCACTGGGCCTTCACCTATCTGCACAAGATCAACGCAAAGACGGTGCGAGGTGCGCCCCGGTTTCACGAGGTTCTTCCGGTGCTCTCTGACGCGCTCCAAGGGCGGGTGGTCTATCAGCACTCCGGCTTCGACCGCAGCGCCATAACGGCGGCATGCAGGGCACATGGAATTCCAGAACCCGTGTGGGACTGGCAGGACAGCGTTCAGGTCGCCCGAAGGGCCTGGCCAGAGCTGAAAGGCAACGGCGGGCACGGGCTCGCGTCCTTGAAGGTTCACCTGGGCCTGTCATTCGCGCATCACGACGCGGGCGAGGACGCCCGTGCAGCCGCAGAGGTCGTTCTGCACGCCGCCACCGGCAGCCCTGTCACCGTGACCGCCTTGGGCTTGGAAGATGATGCCTTTGACGTCATCGAGGAGGTAGAGGGGGCAATCTGCCACCCCACCGAAGGCGGGTCGGGCATCGCGACCGAAAACCACACAGCGCAAGTTCGCGCAGCGCGGGTTACTGGGAAGACGACACTCACTGTCGGCAACATCAAGAACAACCACATCTATCTGCGCGAGTTCGTCAACGCCTTTCCGAAGGAGGTTATAGGCGGATCGAATGCAGCAACAGCCGCCCGACAAACAATCACGGTGGAGTGGGGTGGAGGCTGCACTGCTGTCACCGATCTCGATGGAGATAAAAAGTTCTTCCGGAAACGGGGATGGGTCCGCGAATTCTTTGCAAGAACGCAAGCCGCTGCCGGCGATACTGTCTTGGTGGAGCAGCTCGGATTGTATAATTACAAAGTCACGGTTCAGCGAGCCTGACGCCAACGCAAGAGTTGTTGATGGTCACAGACAACTGCCCCGGAAACTGCAGCGATCTCAAGTAGATCTTGCGCGAAAGGAATGATGATGGGTCCCGAGGGCGGCAGACTCCGCAAGGAGCACCCGGATCTTGATCGGCTTGTAAAGCTCTGTGAGACTGAGCTTGGCGCAGTTGAAGACTGGCTTTTTGGGAGCCGCGCCCGGGGCGATCACCATGCCAACAGCGATTTTGACGTGCTTGCCGTTCTGCCTGGCGATGCGCCCGATAACGCTGATGATCCCATGACCGTTTACAATCTGCGCCGACAGTCCGGATTGCACGCCGACCTTTTGGTTGCCCGACTTACCGAGTTCCGGGAAGCTTTTGACAGTGTGACCACGCTCGCCTGTATCGTAAACCGTGAGGGCGTCCGACTGGATGACACCAGCGAGATTCCAACAGATCCAATAGACGTGGCCAGCTTATGACAGAGCCAGAACATCCCGAAATGGCCTGCTGCCGGTTTCGTGGACACGAAGATAAGATCGTGACCATGGAATTGGAGAGTGGATATGACGAGACGGAAGTTCAGCCGCGAGTTCAAGATCGAGGCAGTGAGGCTGGTGACCGAGCGGGGCGTGACGGTGGCCCAAGCATGCCGGGATCTGGAACTGGCAGAGAGCGTGCTGCGGCGGTGGATGCGTAAAGTGACGGCGGCGCCAGCCACGGCGTTCCCTGGCAATGGCCAGCAGCGCGTTGATCTGGCCGAGATCGCGGCCCTTAAGAAAGAGGTCGCCAAGCTCAAGGCGGAGCGTGACATCCTAGAAAAGGATGAGCCATGTGCGCCATTGGTTCGAGCACAATGGCGAGCGCCTTTTTCGCGCGGGAAGCGACATGACGTTCGCGTTCGTTGCGAAGCATCGGCATATCTGGCCAGTGAGCTGGATGTGCGACGTTCTGGGCGTGTCCCGGTCGGGCTTCCATGCCTGGCTCAGGCGACCCATCAGCGCGCGGGCGAGCTACGACGCGACGCTCGTCGTGGAGATCGACAAGAGCTTCAAAGCCAGCGATCGCACCTATGGCGCCCGCCGTGTCTGGCGGGACGTGCTCGAGGGCCGGCTTGCCTTCGGGCTGCACCGGATCGAACGGCTGATGCGCCAGAATGCAATGAGGGCGCGGCCGAAGCGACGTGGAAAGCCCAAGGACGACGGCGAACGGTCCGTCATCGCTGACAACATCCTCGACCGCGACTTTGTGGCGGACCTGCCGAACCAGAAGTGGCTGGCCGACTTCACCTACATCTGGACCGCCGAGGGCTGGCTCTACGTCTCGGTCGTGCTCGACCTCTTCTCCCGGCGCGTCGTCGGTTGGTCGATGAAAGCAGACCGAGACGCCTCACTGGTCATGGATGCGCTCATGATGGCCGTCTGGCGCCGCGGCAAGGCCGACGCGCTGCTCCACCACTCGGACCAAGGGTCGCAATACACCAGCGAGCAGTTCCAACGCCTGCTTCTCGGCAACGGCATCAGCTGCTCGATGAGCCGGGCGGGCAGCGTCTGGGACTGAGCTACTCCCCATCGGTTGGACAGGATCTGGCGTAAATTAAGCTACTCTTTGCACCTGCTGATCGGGTTGGGTTTTGTCTTTTCTCAGCCA
>NZ_JBRJGR010000049.1:0-5457 GCF_053628595.1 Roseovarius sp. MBR-154 | reverse complement strand
GCCTGCACGAATTGCTCCCGTGGAACTGGAAGCCGGCAGACAAAACGGAAAGCTCCGTCAAGGCCGCATAGCCGCGGTGCTCGCCGCATGCTTACGCTCATAATCTGAAGTCCGCAGGTCCAAATCTGACTGAGCAGCTGATCACGGCCACCCACTTCCGTCGTGTCCCCAAAGCTCAGCTTAATCCGTTTGGCGCGGCTACGACGCCTCAGTGCTGACCGTCCGCTTTCCGCCGTGCACGTTGCTGATGCTGCGGATGCGGGCAAATTGCACGCAGATGCAGCGAACGACTGGAAGGTCACCCGCAAAGCCGCCCGTCACTCGGCCTTGCTGAACTCCCGCGCGAGAATTTCCCGCGCATGCGCGACCCCCTCTGGGGTCAGGCTCAGCGACTTCGCCTTGTTTTTGGGATCATGGATCAGGCCTTTCTCGAAAAGCCGGTTGGTGATGTGCCAATCGACCCCCTTCCAGACCCAATCACCGTCATGCAGCGTCAGGCTGAGGATCGCGAGGGCTGCGTCATCGATCTTGTCCGTGTCGAGTGTCATCCGCCTCCCCTTGCGCTGGTTTCGTACCGTATCGGCTGGCGCGTCACGCATATCCCCGCCGCTGTTTCGCGCGCGCGAGTTTCATCAGCGCGGTTACGGCGCGCCCTTCATCGGGATGCTGCTCGATCATCATCTGCCCGCGCGCACCGATCCGCCCCCATTCACGCACAAGGCTTGCGCCACCAAACAGGTCAGGCTGGATACTCATGCAGTAGAAGCGACGCATGTTGCACGCGGGATCGACCCGCCGCATCTGCAGCTCGGTGGGGAAGATCTCCAGTTGGCTGACGCTATCAAACATGTCGAAATCCGGTCGCGGGGTTTATGCCATAATATCAGGTGCAAGCGCGTGCTTCCACCGTGATTGCCCCGCAAGGGGAAAAAGGGGGCTTACGCCCCCTTCTCGAACTTCATAACCGGGATGCCCAGCTTCTTGGCCTTGTCGGCGAGGTTCTCCTGGATGCCGGTGCCCGGGAAGACGAGGACGCCCACGGGCAGCACGTCCAGCATCGCGTCGTTGCGCTTGAAGGGCGCGGCCTTGGCGTGCTTGCTCCAGTCAGGCTTGAAGGCAACCTGCGTCACGCCGCGGGCCTCGGCCCATTTGGCGGCGATGAGTTCTGCGCCCTTCGGGCTGCCACCGTGCAGAAGGACCATATCGGGATACTTGGTCCGGACCTGATCGAGCTTGCCCCAGATCAGGCGGTGATCGTTGAAGTCGGTCCCGCCGGTGAGGGCAACCTTGGGGCCTGCGGGAAGCATCACCTCGGTTTCCGCGCGGCGCTTGGCGGCCAGGAAGTCGCGGCTGTCGATGAGTGCTGCGGTCATGTGCTGGCGGTTCACCATCGAGCCGGTGCGGGGGCGCCAGGTTGAGCCCGTGTGATGGACGAACTCTGTCGCTGCGTGATCGCGCATCATGTCCATGCAGTTGCGCCGTTCGATCAGGGTCAGGCCTTCGGCTGTCAGGCGCTCAAGCTCGGTGGATTTCACCTCGGAGCCGTCCTGCTCACGCTGGAGGCGGCGCTGCGCCTGCTCGTTCTCGTCGAGCGACCGCTCGATCCGGGCCGTGGCGCGGTGAAAGAGGTTGACCTGGCCCCAGAGCACCTCTTCGAGGTCGGGCTCCATGCGGGTGTCTTCCAGTGTCGCGACGAGGGCATCGAAGATGTCGGCGACGGCGACCGCAAGGCGCTGCCCATCGGGCATCGGGCGCGGATCGGGCTCGTCAAAGGGGCGGTAGCCGTAGAGCTGCAGCTCGTCGAGCGCATGGGCGGTCTGGGATGCGGTATGGGCGGGTTCATACGCGTCGTCGTGGGTGTGGATCGTCATCGGTTCTTGCCTCCGGGCCTATCTCGTCCGCGCGTCATCCCGCGCGGCCTTCATGGGCTGCGAAAGCCGTGGGAGGGGACGCTCCTTCACCCCCTTTCGGGGCCGGAACGCATGTGGAGGAGGACGGGGGGCGGCTGATTTGCTTCGCGATGCAAAGGCGGCTCTGCCGCCGGCGGAAATCAGTCGCCCGCCGTCCTTGAAGGGGCGGCCCCTTTGACGGCCGCCTGCCCATCTCTTGAAGGCCGAGCGGGGGACGGGTGGATGAGATTGCCCCGGAAGAGGCAAAGCGACGATCCACAGCCATGACAGGGACCCGTGATCCCCGCCCCGCTGTCCCAGATTGCTCACCGAGCGATGCTGCTCAGCCTGACAGGCGATACCAATCCTCTGGCCCGATCTGCCCTGCCAGATGTTGGCGCAGCGCCTCCTTGCCGTTTGCGCGAAGGTCATCGTTGAAATCCCCAAGACGCGGCTCCACCAACCGTACGGCAATCCCGACCTCGGTTGCTCTGGCGCTCAACCTCTCTGCCGCTGCGCGCCCCGCGGGATCGCGGTCGATGGCGATGTAGAGGCGCTGCACACCTTCTGGCAGCAGGACCGCTCCAAGGTGACCCGACGACAGCGCCGCCCATACGGAAATGCCGGGCACCGCCTCGACCAAGGACAGCATGGTCTCGATGCCTTCGCCGACCACGAGGATGTCGTCATGTGGGGTCAGCCTGACGGCATTGCCGAGGAGGTGACCCATGGCACGCCGCTGCGTCTCGACAGCCGCCTTCCCCTGTCCGTCAGGTGCCAGCCAAGTACGATGTACGCCCTGCACGGCCCCTGCCCCATCGGTGACCGCGGCGAGCAGTGCCGGTCTGGGGAGGCTCCGGGTCTGGCCCTCCTCCCGATGCCAGCACTTCGGGTGGAAGCGAAGGGCGCTCATCATGCCACCTTGGGTGAGGCCACGGGATCGGAGGTAGGTGTCGGCAAGCGTGCCTGCGACCGGCACCGAGGCTGCAAACAATCGCGCCGCTGCCGTCGGCGTGCCGCCGGGGGCCTTGGCCTTCTTGGGCGCTGGTGCATCCGGGAGGACCAGCTGCGGACGGCCCAGATGCGCTCGGGCCTCAGTGAGAAGATCGGGAAAGCGGGAGATCCCAGTCCGCTCGCGGATGATGTCCAGAAGATCGCCATGCTCGCCCGTGGCGCCATCGGTAAACTTGCCGGCAGCACCCGGCCCTGATGTGGGTCCAGTCAGCCGCACGAAGAGCGACCGGCCGGGGTTGTTCTGCAAATCGCCGACGATCCAGTAGGACCCCTCCCGCCGTCCGGCGGGAAGGTAGGCGCGACATACGCTCTCTGCATTCTCCGCGAGTGCGCGGATCACATCTTCGGTCTCGGAATACATGGCTCAGCACCCTCCACGCGCATGTAGTCCTGTCACGGGACAACGTGCAAGCAGACGATCAAGCACTGCGATGCCGCTCGAGTCTGCTGGGCAGAAGAGCCGCAGCTTCCAGGCGATGATCTCCGAGAAGAACCCATCCGCTTTGAGCCGGTCCTTGGCGGCACCCAAAAAGCCCGACAGCTCGATCCGGTTCACCCCCATGACGCGGGACCGGTGCAGCTCCATCCCTTCGGCCAAGCGCACGACCGTCTTGCCCTCCAGAACAAGGGCATGGACCTGCGCCGCCGTGAGCTTCGGCGCATCGGCGGCAAGTGTGGTCGCGACCCACGACGGCGAAACGCGGCGACCGATGATGCGCTGACCGTCATCGGTCTGCAGCCGGTAGACGCGGGTCTCATCTTGGGGGAGCTGCTTCCAGATCGGCAGCAAGAGGCCCGCCACGATATGCAAGGTGGTTTCCGAGAACTCCGGCACTTCAGCCAGTTCTGCCGTCCAGGCTTCAGTGAAGGCCGCGCGGTCGGCTTCCAGCCAATGGGTGTCTTCCATGATCTTGGCAGGCACGGTGCTGGCCTCGATCGGCCGGATCAGCCTGAGGCGCGGCTCGATAGTGCCGTCGTCCATCATCAGGCTGGTCGCGGGCACCTGCACGGCAGACCGGCCCGAGCGGCTGTTGACCAGCAGGCGTGCCTTTGGGTCGTCGAGCCAGTCTAGCGCATCCGCCAGTGACAGCGGAGTATTTCGCTGCTTTTGCGCGATGCTCAGCAGCTGGGTTTCCGCGCCGGAGCCGGGATGGGTGTAGATCACCCGCGCATCCGTGACGCGGAAGCTTTCGGCGCGCAGCGTCTCCAGCCCGAGGTCGTAGACCCCGGCGGCGATGGCGCCCTCGATCCGTTGGTCGAGGAGTTCCTCGAAGGCCGCGAAGACCACAGCCTGCATGTCGATCGTCAGCGCCAGCAGGCGATTGAGGAAGGTCGTGATCGGCGGCAGGTCATCCTTCAGACCGTTGTCATCAGTCAGGCTGAGGCCGGTCGCATCCTCAAACGCCCCGAGCGAGCAGCCCGCAACATCGCCTCGATAGATGCGGCGGTAGAGTTGACGCAGGGCGTCGCGGGCATAGGGGGACTCCAGATTGTCCTCCGGCCGGAACAGACCCTGCCCGCCGGTCTGGCGCTGGCCGCGCGTGATCGCCCCGAGCGTGTCGAGGCGACGCGCGATGGTCGAGAGGAACCGCTTCTCCGCCTTTACGTCGGTCGCGACGGGCCGGAACAGCGGCGGCTGCGCCTGATTGGTGCGGTTGGTGCGCCCAAGGCCCTGGATGGCAGCGTCTGCCTTCCAGCCGGGTTCCAGAAGGTAATGAACCCGCAGGCGCTGGTTCCAGGCCCCAAGATCGGCGTGATAGCTGCGCCCCGTGCCACCCGCATCCGAGAAGATCAGGATGCGCTTCTGGTCATCCATGAAGGCGGCGGTTTCCGCGAGGTTGGCAGACCCCGCCCGGCTTTCGACGACGAGCCGCGCCAAATGACCCTCGCCCTTGCGCACGATGCGGCGCGAGCGGCCCGTCACTTCCGCCACCAGATCGGTGCCGAAGCGCTGGACGATCTGGTCGAGCGCCCCGGGCACAGGCGGCAGGCTTGCCAGATGCTCGATCAGCGCATCGCGGCAGCGCACCGCCTCGCGGCATTCCACCGGCTGGCCATCGCGCGTGACCGGGCGCGAGGAGAGGTTGCCTTCGCTATCGGTGAAGGGCTCATAGAGCTGCACCGGGAAGGAATGGGCGAGGTAATCAAGTACGTACTCGCGCGGGGTGATGTCGACGCGGATGTCGTTCCACTCCTCGGTCGGGATCTCCGACAGGCGACGCTCCATCAGCGCCTCACCGGTCGAGACGATCTGGATGACAGCCGCATGGCCTTCGGCAAGATCGGCGTCGATGCTTGAAATCAGAGTGGGGGTTTTCATCGAGGTGAGCAGATGGCCGAAGAAGCGCTGCTTGGCAGACTCGAAAGCCGAGCGCGCGGCGGACTTGGCCTGACGGTTCAGTGTGCCAGAATCTCCGGTGATGTTTGCAGCCTCCATCGCCGCCGCAAGGTTGTTATGGATGATGGCTAATCGCGAGGACGCGATAATGCGAAGGTATCCGAGGTTCATCTTTGTTTTCCTTGGTTTCTGGATGTCCGCGCGGCCTTTGCTGCG
>NZ_JBRJGR010000048.1:5000-6290 GCF_053628595.1 Roseovarius sp. MBR-154 | reverse complement strand
ATTTGGTTGCGGGAGTAGGATTTGAACCTACGACCTTCAGGTTATGAGCCTGACGAGCTACCGGACTGCTCCATCCCGCGACGCTTTGGTATGGCCTGATTTTGTGGCCATGATTGCCGTTTTCCCTTTCGGGCTTGGGCGACTGTGTTGCCCCATGGGGTTATAGGCGGGGCTTTGTGTCATCGTTGAGAGATACGATTTGTGTTTCGGATTTTACCAGGTTAGGCGGCGACCTACTCTCCCACGTCTTGAGACGCAGTACCATTGGCGCGACGGCACTTAACGGCCGGGTTCGGGATGGGACCGGGTGTTTTGCTCGTGCTATGACCACCAAACCGGGAAAAATCCGAGACACAGTCCAAGTCGGGTACATTGTGTTTTTGTGTATGCTTTTGATTTTGTTTCCAGTCTTGTTGTTACTGGATCAAATCAAGCCTATCGGGCCATTAGTACCGGTCAACTGAACGCATTGCTGCGCTTACATCTCCGGCCTATCGACGTGGTGGTCTACCACGGCCCTCAGGGATACCTTGTTTTGAGGGGGGCTTCCCGCTTAGATGCCTTCAGCGGTTATCCTGTCCGAACATAGCTACCCTGCACTGCGGCTGGCGCCACAACAGGTCCACCAGTGGTTCGTTCACCCCGGTCCTCTCGTACTAGGGGCAACTCCTCTCAAGTATCCTACACCCACGGCAGATAGGGACCGAACTGTCTCACGACGTTCTAAACCCAGCTCACGTACCTCTTTAAACGGCGAACAGCCGTACCCTTGGGACCTGCTCCAGCCCCAGGATGAGATGAGCCGACATCGAGGTGCCAAACACTGCCGTCGATATGGACTCTTGGGCAGTATCAGCCTGTTATCCCCGGCGTACCTTTTATCCGTTGAGCGATGGCCCTTCCACTCGGGACCACCGGATCACTATGGCCGTCTTTCGACTCTGCTCGACTTGTCAGTCTCGCAGTCAGGCTGGCTTCTGCCATTGCACTCAACGAGCGATTTCCGACCGCTCTGAGCCAACCTTCGCGCGCCTCCGTTACGCTTTAGGAGGCGACCGCCCCAGTCAAACTACCCGCCACGCAGGGTCCCGGACCCGGATAACGGGCCGCGGTTAGACATCAAGAGTGCGAAGGGTGGTATCTCAAGGGAGGCTCCACGGGAACTGGCGTTCCCGCTTCAAAGCCTACCACCTATCCTGCACATCACAATCCTGATGCCAGTGCGAAGCTGTAGTAAAGGTGCACGGGGTCTTTCCGTCTAACCGCGGGAAGCCTGCATCTTGACAGGCA
>NZ_JBRJGR010000047.1:0-6490 GCF_053628595.1 Roseovarius sp. MBR-154 | reverse complement strand
CAAGGAACAGAGCGAGGGCAAGCTGGTCGCCATGTGCGGCGACGGCACCAACGACGCGCCAGCCCTCGCACAGGCCGATGTGGGTGTTGCGATGAATACCGGCACTCAGGCGGCGCGCGAGGCGGGCAACATGGTCGATCTCGACAACAACCCGACCAAGCTGATCGAGGTCGTGGGCATCGGCAAGCAATTGCTGATGACGCGCGGCGCGTTGACCACATTCTCGATCTCGAATGACGTGGCCAAGTATTTCGCCATCCTTCCGGCGATCTTTGTGGCGCTCTACCCAGGGTTGGAGGCGCTGAATGTCATGGGGTTGTCCAGCCCGCAAAGCGCCATCCTCTCAGCGATCATCTTCAACGCGCTCATCATCCCCTTGCTGGTGCCATTGGCCTTGCGCGGTGTCACCTACCGCCCGCAAAGCGCGTCACGCCAGCTTGTCCGCAATCTTGCCATCTACGGCCTTGGCGGCCTGATCGCTCCTTTCGTCGGCATCAAGCTGATCGACGTGGCGGTCTCCGGCCTTGGCCTTGCGTAAAGGAAACTCCTGATGATCTTTCTCACCTATGCACTCGGGATCGCGATCTTTGCCGCTTTGATCGGCGTCGTGACCCGGATTTTCAAGGACTGACACCATGGACCATGTGTTGATCATAGCTCTTGTCATTGGGGGCACGGCACTATTGTCGCTGCCGCTTGGGATTTACATGAAACTAGCGATGGACCCTGATGCAGGGCAGATGAGCGGCGCGAGCCGCCTGTTCACCCGCATCGGTGGCACAGCAGAGGAACAGGGATGGAAAAGCTACCTTGTGACCATGCTGGTCTTCAACGCCATCATGTTCACCGTCACCTTCCTGATCCTTGCGTTGCAGCAGCACCTGCCGCTGAACCCTGACGGGATGGGGCCGCACGATCCGACGTTGGTGTTCAATACCGCCGCGTCGTTTACGACAAACACCAACCTGCAGCATTATTCGGGCGAAGCCTCGATGAGCTATCTCAGCCAGCTGGCGGGTCTGATGTGGCTGCAATTCGTCTCGGCCGCGACGGGGATTGCGGCGCTGGCGGCACTGGCTCGTGGCATTGCGGGCCGCTCGATGCTTGGCAACTTTCTGGTTGATGTGCAACGCGCGAGCTTTCTTGTGCTGCTGCCCGTGGCTCTGATCGTCGCCATGCTGATGGTGCTGGGCGGGATGCCGATGACGCTGCAAGGCTCGGCGGTTGCGACCACGCTGGAAGGTGTCACGCAGACCATCGCGCGCGGGCCGGTCGCGGCCTTTCTGACCATCAAGCAGCTTGGCACCAATGGCGGCGGCTTCTTTGGCCCCAACGCCACGCATCCACTGGAAAACCCGACCTTCTGGACCAATGGGTTGGCGATGATTGCGATCATCATAATTCCGATGTCTTGCGTCTGGATGTTCGGCGGGATTCTGGGCCGGATGAAGCATGCAGGCGTGATTTTCGCGGTGATGACGCTTTTCATTCTCGTCAAGATCACTGGTTCGGTCGCTTTCGAGTCCGCGCCGACTCCGGCCTTTGCCGAACTGCCCGTCGCCTCGGATACCGGCAATCTCGAAGGCAAGGAACTGCGTTTTGGGGCCACTGGCGGGCCGCTTTGGGCAGTGCTGACCACGTCCACGTCGAATGGGTCGGTGGGGGCGATGCATGACAGCCTCAACCCGCTGACCGGCCTGATGCCGATGGCGGGCATGTGGCTCAACGCGACCTTTGGCGGCGTCGGCGTGGGGATGATCAACATGTTTCTCTATATCATCGTCGCGGTCTTTGTCGCGGGGATGATGGTGGGGCGTACGCCGGAATATCTGGGTCACAGGATCGAGGCCAAGGAGGTGCGGCTGGCGGTTCTGGCGCTGTTTTTCCATGCCTTCCTGATCCTAGGCGGCACGGCACTCTTTGCCGCAACCTCGCTAGGCCAATCCACGGTGCAGGATATGGGTGCGCATGGTTTCTCGGAGATCCTCTACGAGTTCACCTCGGCGGCGGCCAATAACGGCTCTGGGTTCGAGGGGTTGGGCGACGGCACCTGGGCCTGGAACATCGCCACAGGCGTCGTGATGCTGCTGGGTCGCTTCCTGCCGATCATCCTGCCGCTTGCGATCGTTGGTAGCCTGATGACCAAGCGCCGTGCCGCGGAAAGTGCGGGCACGCTCGGGGTCGAGGATGCAACCTTCGGCACCATGCTGGGCTTGACCATTGTCATATTTGGCGCGCTGACCTTCCTGCCTGCTGCCGCCCTCGGGCCGCTGGCCGAACATTTCTCGCTGCCTTGACCGGCACTGAAAGGAGATATCCAAATGTCCAACATTCTTTCTGGCCTGCGGGTCACCGTCGCCACGATGGCGATCTGCGTCGCTGGCTATACCACGGTCATCCTCGGCTTTGCGCAGGCAGTCACCCCGACGACCGCCAACGGGTCGCTGATTGCCGACAGCGACGGCACAATCATCGGCAGTCGCCTTATCGCGCAGGGGTTCACCGCGCCGGAATATATCTGGCCTCGCCCCTCGGCGGTGGATTATGACGCCGCTGCTGCAGGCGGGTCGAACCTGTCGCCCGCCAACCCGGTGTTGGCGGACCGTGCGGCCAACCTGATCGCCGCCCATGGCGGCGTCAGTGAGACAAATCCGATCCCCGCAGATCTGGTGACCGCCTCTGGCGCGGGGCTTGATCCGCATATCTCGCGCGCAGGGGCGTTGTTTCAGGCCGAGCGTGTGGCGACGGCGCGTGGTATCGAACCACAAGCCGTGCGCGCCGTCATCAACCGGTTGGCCGCGTCCCCCGGTGGGGTGCTCACGACGGATTTGATCGTCAACGTGCTGGAACTGAACCTCGCGCTCGATGCGGAATTGCCCCGCATTGCGGAAACGGAGTAGCGTTTCGCCATGACCGAAGATGCCCGCCCTTCACCCGATGCCTTGCTGCGCGAAGCGGCTCGTGAAGGGCGTGGCATGCTCAAGATCTTTCTCGGCGCCGCCCCCGGCGTCGGGAAAACCTATGAAATGCTGCTCGAGGGTGCCGAAAAGCTGGAAGGCGGCGCCGATGTTGTGATCGGCATCGTTGAAACGCATGGCCGCAAGGAAACCGAGGCTCTGGTTGCCCCCTTGCCGATCATCGCGCGAAAGGAAATTGCCTATCGCGGGCAGGCCCTGACCGAAATGGACCTCGACGCTGTGTTGGAGCGGCAGCCGCAGATCGTGTTGGTGGACGAGTTGGCCCACACCAACGCCCCCGGCAGCCGCCACCCCAAGCGCTGGCAGGATATCGAGGAATTGCTGGCTGCCGGCATCGATGTGATGACCACCGTGAACATCCAGCATGTCGAAAGCCTGAATGATGTTGTGGGCAGTTTCACCCATGTCCGCGTGCGCGAAACCGTGCCCGACAAAGTGTTCGAGAATGCCGAGATCGAACTGATCGACCTGCCGCCCGAGGATCTCATTTCGCGTCTTGGAGACGGTAAGGTCTACGTGCCCGAACAGGCGCGTCAGGCGCTCGATCACTTCTTCTCCAAGGGCAACCTGCTCGCCCTGCGGGAACTTGCCCTGCGTCATGCCGCACAATATGTCGATGCGCGCATTCAGGAACACAAAAGCGTCACCGGCAAGGAGGGCGGACAGGCTGGGGGGCAGCGCATCCTTGTCGCGATCTCTCAGGCCGCGGGCGGCGAGCAGGTGATCCGCGCCGCCAAGCGTCTGGCCGATGCGCTCAAGGCCCCGCTGATCGCGCTTTATGTCGAGACACCGGCGGCGGCGCGGTTCAGTGACGCAGAGAAGACGCAATTGGCTGGAAACCTGTCTCTGGCGGGGTCGCTCGGGGCCACGCTGCAATCGGTGCCCGCAACCTCCGTTCAGGATGCCATTCTCGCGCATTGCAAGGACGTGCGCGCAACGCAGCTCGTGCTTGGAAAATCACGTGGGCATGGCGGCTCGTGGGGGCCGCGTGATACGATCATTCAGGATATGCTCGACCGAACAGCCGGGATCGCCATCCATGTCATTCCCTTTGACGATCAGGTCGGTCGGCGCGACTGGCGGCGTCTCATTCCACGCGGAAGCTGGACCGGAGACGTCGTGGCCATCGGATCGGTCGCGGCGCTGACGTTGGCCGCATTTCTGGCGCAGGGCTGGATCAGTCGCGGCCCGATCGACCTTCTTTATCTGCTGCCGGTGATCGTCAGCGCGAGCCTTTACGGGTTTCGCGCTGGCCTGATCGCAGCGATTGCCGCCGGAATCGCCTTCAACTTCTTTTTCCTTCCACCGTTCTACACCTTCATAATATACGGGCCTGCGAATATCATCACGGCTGTGTTGCTGGTGGTCGTCGCGATCATCACCGGACAGCTTGCGGCTCGCGCCCGCGCCGCCGCTGCACTCGCCATGCGCAGCGCCCGCGAGAATGCGGGACTTGCGCGGTTTGCCACGCGACTCGGCGCTGCAAGCAACACGGAAGAGACAGCGCAGCTCATCCGTGATGAATTGCGCTCCTTGCTGGCGGTGCAGACCATAGTGCTGCACCCCTCTTCTGACGGCGTGAAGATAACGGCATTCGGTCAGACCAAGCCAAATCTCAGCCCGGTGGACCGTGCTGCCGCGGAATGGGTGATGGAGCATGGCGAGGAGGCCGGCATCGGCACCAATACCCTCACCGCCAGCGCGTGGCAGTTCCGCCCGCTCAAGACCTCGCTCGGAACACTGGCAGTCCTTGGCTTTCGCGGACCGCATGGCCGCGACCCCATTCCGACCGAGCGAGCGGCGCTGGCCGAAAGTCTGATCGATCAGGCGGCCCTGGCCCATGAGCGCCTCAAGCTGGAGGCTGACATGCGCGACATGGAGGTGGTCCGTCAGCGCGACAGCCTACGCGCGGCCTTGCTCGCGTCGCTCAGCCACGACCTGCGCACACCGCTGACCGCCGTGACCGCTGCTGCCGAAGCGATTTCCGCGACAGGGACCGAGGCCGAGCTTGTCGAAACCGTCCGCAGCGAAGCACGACGACTGAACCGGTTCCTGTCGGACCTGTTGGACCTCACCCGCATCGAGGAAGGCGCTGTCACACCGGATATCGGCCCCATCGACCTGACCGATGTCATCGCATCGGTCACAAGCGATCTCTCGAGGACATTGGCTGATCGCGAAGTGAAAACAACGATTGATCCGGACCTGCCATTGGTGCGGGCGGATGCCGTTCTGCTTAACCATGCATTGCTGAACCTCGTCGCTAACGCGGCAAAATACTCGTCCCCAGATCAGCCGATCGAAATCATCGCCCGGCTCGGCCGCCGTGGTCCGGTGATCGACGTGCTGGACAGTGGGCCGGGCATTCCAGCGGGCAGCGAACAGCGCATCTTTGACCGTTTCGCGCGTGGGGAAACATCGGACCGGACCGGCGGTTCGGGGTTGGGCCTTGCCATAGTCAAGGGTTTCGCCGAGGCCATGGGCTTTACCGTCGAAGCCGCCCGTCGCCAGAAAGGCGGGTCACGCTTTACGATCCGCATGCCGCACGAGGCTGTCGTGCATCTGGCGTTGGAGGATATTACGTGATGGCCCAGATTCTGATCGTCGATGATGAAATGCCCATCCGCCGGCTGCTGTCGGTGGCAATCCAGCGCAGTGGCTTTGGCACCATCGAGGCAGAGAGCGCGGCGGCGGCTTTGGCTGTGCTGAAAGCATCACCCCCCCAGCTTGTGCTGCTGGATCTCGGTCTGCCAGACCGTGACGGGCTGGAGCTGATCGGTGCATTTCGGGAAAAGGCCGTGCCGATCATCGTGCTGACCGCGCGCGAGGCATCAAGCGAAAAGGTCGCCGCTCTCGACCTTGGCGCGGACGATTACGTCACCAAACCCTTCGACAGCGAGGAACTGATGGCGCGCATCCGGTCCTGCCTGCGACGCGCTGACCAGCAGCGTGGCGTTCAACGCCAGCTAACCGCTGGAGCTATCAGGATTGACTTTGATGCACATGAGGTCTGGAAACACGAGACTGAGGTAAAACTGACCCCAAAAGAATTCACGCTGCTCTCCGCCCTTGCCAGCCATCCGGGGAAGGTGCTGACCCACACCCATCTGCTGCGAGAAGTCTGGGGTCCCGCGCATACGGAACATGTTGAATACCTGCGTGTGACCGTGCGATCCCTGCGCAAGAAACTCGAAGACGACCCAGCAAGCCCGACCATGATACAGAACGAACCGGGGGTCGGCTATCGTTTGAAAGAAATGGCAAAGACCCAGTAACCCTGCGCGTATCAACAGGCTGACCATCTTTGGAAAATCTTTCTTTCAACTCGCAGGCAATACCTGATCGGAAATGCTGCAACGTTAACGAAAGGCAGAAATGCGAAAGCTGCAACGCGGCACCATAGCTTGCTGTCAATAGCCGCTAATGGGATGTGTTGGCTGCTTCCCCGCCGTTGGGTTATCCTGAACCGGGATCAACCGCGCAACAAGGAGAAGTAGCCATGTGTGCAAAGA
>NZ_JBRJGR010000046.1:0-7788 GCF_053628595.1 Roseovarius sp. MBR-154 | reverse complement strand
TCAGGCGTATGCGTCTTTCTCTTTGTCATTTTGGATCGTCTCTCTCGTCATACGATCCACCTTAACAACTGGTCCGAATTTCTGCGACCACCTCTGCACCGCGTGGTCCGGTGTGGCCGACAGCAGTTCGGGCGACGGAAAAGGGATATGAAGAAAATGGCCGATCCTTTGACCGCATCCCAACCGGCGGAGGATATGAGCAAGCGGGATCAGGTGGTAATCATGCACCCAGATCAGATCGTTCGGCCGCAGCATTGGCAATAACTGCCTCGCGAATGCCTCGTTCACGCGCATGTAGCCCTCAAACGCGCTCGGCTTGATGTTCACCAGATCCGGACGGTAGTGGAACAGGGGCCACAAGACGCTATTGGAATACTCGACGTAATAATCCCTGAAATCTTCCGGCGAAACGGGAATGCCCACACGGGTTACTTTGCCATGCTGGCTGATTTCGGCGGAGTTGCCAGTGTGTCCATTGCGTTTGCCGTCCCAGCCAAACCAGAGACCGCCGCGCTCTGTAATGGCATCCGACACCCCGACTGCCAAACCCCCCGATTGCTCGGACGCTGCCAGATCGGCCACACGGTTTGAAACCAAGACCAGCCTTTGGTGCTGGTCGTCGGGCGCAGAACCAAGCCCGCCAGGCTCGTCTTTCGAACGGTTTGAAAGTTCCCGGATCTCGGGCGGATTGGGGTGCAATGTCATCTGTTGGGCCTGGGATTGGTGCGCGTTGGGCGTTTCACCGTATTGAACAATTCAGTACACTGAATGTTCCGCGTCTGAGGACCCATTCCGCAAAAGCGACGCGAGGTAAACGCTGAATGTGTTCGGGTCGGGCAAACGGTGTCGCGCACAGGTGGGCCCCGCTCCGACCTTGACCGAAACACCGTTCAGGCGGTTCGCATCGCGAAAACCGGCCTCGTCGGTCACATCGTCTCCCGCGTAGAACGGGCGACGTCCCTTGAATGGAGGGCTTTTCATCATGTCCAGGATCGCGTCGCCTTTGGTTTGCCTGCCAAAGATCAGCTCCAGCACCATCTTGCCGTCCATCAGCGACACACGCTGGTCGCGATCAGCTTGCGCACCCATGAACTGTCGGCACACAGGTTCAAGGTCGGGGCGGTTGCGAAAATGCAGGGCCACTGATCCCGGCTTGGGCTCCACATGCAACCCGTCCAAGGCTGCTGCGAACTTTCTGACGTCAGCGGCCAGGGTTTCATGTGCTTGCTGATCAAAATTCAGCCGGGTCAGATGACCAGCGGCATCGCGCCGTTCCACACCGTGCACTCCGGCAGCAGCCAGGCGCAGCGGATGCAGCATATGATCAATCCGAGCAATATCCCGCCCCGAGATCACTGCCACAGCACCACCCGATACCGAAGCCAGCCGGTCGAGAACCACCAAGACAGAGGGGGCGATGCACGCCTGCCGCGGGTCTGACACAATTTCGGACAATGTGCCGTCAAGATCGAGAAAAAAGGCGGTCCGATACAGGGGTAAGTCGGTCGGTGGCCGGGTGCATTGGTTCACAGATAATACGGCAACCCGTAATACGCATAGATGGCTCGCCCGTAATCCGGTCGGAGCCAGGGATCTTCTTCGCGGGTATAGCTGGGCGCTTGTTCCAATTGCTCACGCGTCACATCAACCCGGTAACCGCCTAATGTCCGGTCATAGGTCAGCATGTCCCAAGGCAACGGATGATAATGCTCGCCCAGTCCCAGAAAGCCGCCAAACGACATGACCGCATACGAGACCTTTCCGCTCAACTTGTCGACCATGAAGTTGTGAATGCTCCCAAGCTGTTCGCCCTCGGTATTGTAGACCTTGGTGCCTTCCACCTTGTTCGAGGCTATCAACCGCTCGGTTTCGTCAATCGTTTCAGTGTCTTTGCTCGGCGTTTGTGAGTCTTCATACATTTTGTCAGCCATGATTCATCTCCTCGCATCAGCTGCTGAATCAACCAGTTGGCTGCCTCTATTGTTCCGGGGCGAGCTTGCCATCGGTGTGAATCGGCCGATCGGGCCTGCCGTCCGCGAGCACCGGAAAACAGATGGCGGTGACCAGACGGTCACCGCCACTGAAGGCCCTGTAAGGCGCGGTGACGTCTATTCGATGACCGCACAGGCGATCCGATCACCGGCGTCACCCGACGGCTGCGAAGAATAGTCGTCGGCGCCAGCGTGCAGGATCAGCGCGCGCCCCATGACGTTGCCGGTGTCACCCGACAGAGACGCATTCTTGTTCACAACATCGGCAAGCAAGCGTCCGTCGCTGTCGACGTACAGGTTGGGCATATCCCCTGCGTGCGGGCCACCCTCTATCAGGTAACCATGTGGCGTTTCATCCGGATTCCAGTGTCCGCCTGCACTTTTGAATTGTCCGTCCGCATCGCATTCCTCACCTTCATGAAGATGGAATGCCAGCCATTGATCGGCAGGCAAATCCTGCAGATTCAGTCGGATCAACAAGCCGGACCCTGTGCCGATCAATTCCGCCGTGCCCAGATCAGCCCCGTCAGCTGAGGTGAATGTGACCTCGCGTTCGGTCGTATCGGCCTCGTTCGGCTGGGTGGAGTCCTGCGCCATCGCGCCAAATGTTGTCGTGGCGATTGCCGCCACGGAAATAAGCAGTCTGTGCATCTTGAATCTCCTTTGAGACCCCTGAACCGTCAGAACCGAAGTTTGTTCCAACGGCCAGCCGACTGGCCGACCCCCGGCAAAGAAAAAGCTCACTCCGTCCATGAACCAAGGGCCGATTCATACACAAAGACCGCCCCTGATGCGAATGCGTCTACCGAATAGTGCCGCGCAACCGACCGTGCCGCACGGCCCATTGACCTTTGTGCGGCGTTGTCGTTCAGCAACCGATGCAGGGCATCTGTCCAAAGCTCGACATTCTCTGGCGTTACAAGCCCCGTCTCCTGATGTCTCACGAAGGCATCTATGCCACTCGAATTGACTGCAACAACCGGTAATTGCGCTGCCATCGCCTCAAGGATGACGATCCCCTGGGTTTCGGACGCGGATGCATAAACAAAGATGCTTGCCAGTGCCAGATAGTCAGGCACATCCTCATATGGAACGCCTCCGAGAAGCTGGATGTCATCTGAAAGTCCCTTGTCTTGGATAAGTCGCTCAAGTTCGGATCGCTGTTCCCCCTCTCCCAACACGATCAGACGGAAGGGCGGAACCTTTCGCAGTTTCAGGCGCGCGATCGCCTCGATTATGAAGCCGAGGTTCTTTTCCTGCGACAGGCGCGCGACCGTCACGAGAAGCACACGGTTGTCAGGATTGATACAGGTGTTCAGCTTGTGCAGGCGTGATGTATCGCGGCTCTCGTACCGCTCGATTTCGATGCCCGTTGGCAGAACGTGAACCGGACGATTGACACCGATCAGATGCATGTAATCGCGCGTCACGGGGGTGGGCACAATAATCTGGTCGCACGCGTTCGCGAACCGGCGAATGATCCAGTGTGACACGACATTGCGGAACAGGACGGATGGAAACGGCACCATATGTGCAAACTGGTCAAGCCGCGTATGATAGGTGAAAACAGTTGGCACATCCAATCTGCGCGCCATGCGCAACCCCGTGCCGCCCAGCCAGAAAGGATGGTGGACATGCACGACATCAGGGTCGAACGCACTGACAGCACCCCTGATGGAAGAGTGAAACGGATTGGAAATGGATATCATCCGCCCAAGTCTCAAGAGCACAGGCAACCGGAGGACCGTGGGGTCATCGTTGACGTCACCATGGTTTGGGCAAATCACGCGCACCTCATGGTTCTGCCGTTCAAGGCCGCGCTTGAGCCGCTCGATCGAGACGGGGACGCCGCCGATGAATGGCAGATAGGTATTTGTGAACATGGCAACACGCATCGGTCGTCCAAGATCGACGGAAGGCGGTGCATCATAGGAAGGGTAGTACGGTGGTGTGCGAAACAAGCGATTGAACAGATATACTCCGAGGATCATGAAACCCGAAAAGATCAGAAGAAAATTCCACATGCCGATATAGAAGAACGCATAAATGAAGAACCAGAATCCTTCGATCCGCCGGGTAAGGGCTGTGGGCGCGGTGTTCATGCGCACAACATCAACGGACATGCCCTGTGGTTCGATCGTGACATCCAGATAATGGTAGAAACTAACATCGTTGTTAAGAACGAAGCCACCGGCGCCGCCTGTCAGGATATGACGTATCCCGTCGACGCTCCGGTCCGAAAAGGTGGCCGAGCCAGCCGAAATCACGGCGTCGACACCCAGTTCTGACAGCAAGCCCATCAACCGGTCGCGATCGGCGGGTGCGGACCAGGCACCACGAGCAGGCTCGAAGAGAGTTTCCGGTATCGGATCGACCAGCGGATGGCCGATAAACACAATGACCTGTCGATCGCTTTCGCCCGCGAGAAGATCGGACAGCCACCGTTCCTGCCAGTCAATGGGAGTTCGGCCGGTTGAATCGAGGAATATCAACCGAACGCTTTCGAGCCTGACCTCATAGAAATGTGGTCCGAACCTTTGATAGAAGCGGCCACTGCCGAATTCGGCATGCTCGTTTTCGCCAAAGGTCAGCAGATAAGGCTTTTCGAGGCGTGACAGCGTCCCCAGCAACGCGCGATACTTGTCCTCGCCGCCGCCGCTGACAATGTTGCCCGCCGAGACCAGAAACTCGGCATCAGAGCGATTGATCATCGGTATGATCTGGCGTTCGAACAGCCCAATCGAGTTGTTGGCCTCACCAATGACCGCAAATGACAGCGTCTCGGACTCCGCGCTGCGCTGCTCAGCGCTCTCGATCTGGTCCAGCAAAACGGCGCTTGCATCAGGGGCCGACGCAAACAGATAGACCTTATATCCGAGAATGGCGGTCACAACCGCCAGGTTCGCGTAGAAAAAGAGTGAAACAAGGCCCCGTTTCATTGCGTCCGCCGTTCTTCTCCAAACACGAACGCAGACACCACCACGCCAATCGCCATCCCCATGTAGCTGGTCAGGAATCGCCAGGCGATTATCACAAACAACAGGTCGTTGCTGCTGATTTGATTTGTCATCAATCCGGCGAAGGCCAATTCCGCAAATCCAGCCCCGCCTGGCGTGGGCGCGAAATACATCAGGAACGTGACGCCAGCCATCGCGCCTATGGCCGTGATCCAGTTGATATCGTAGCCAAGGAGCGTCATCAGAAGCGCCGGAAGGGACAGCAGAGTCAGGAGAAATGCGACTGTCCAGAAGATCGCGGCGAATGAGTACACTGCCCGTGCGTTCAGAAATTCCCTGAAGCCGTGCGAGAACGCGCTGGTCTCGCGGCGAATGGCGTTGATCCAGCGGAGTTCTCGATCGGCTTTCAGCGCACCGATGATCCGCAAACCTTTCAATCCAGCTTCGACGATCCGCACCAGCCAGAAAGGCCGGATCAAGAGAATCCCGAACCCGGCCAGATACAGCAGTACGAGAGCCGTGATCGTTTGTGCAGCCATCGCAGCCATGCCGGCAATCTCGCGATTCGGATGCAGGGTCTGGAACAACGGCGCGGCGACGAAAATTAACGACATGGCGAGGATCGTTCGTATTGACGTCGCCGCCGCAGCCGTGCCGACCGGCACGCCGATCTTGTCCAGATACCAGACCTGGGCGACCCCCCCGCCAGAGGCCAGCGGCGTCACGTTCGAGAAAAGGATGTTGATGAACACCAATGGTAACAGCTTTCTGAACCGCACGGTCACATCAAGTGCGCGCAGTACGAAGTAGAGCCGCAAGCCGTCCGACAGGTAGAAGACGATCAGTGCCCCTGCGATCAGCGCCAGCGCGCCTGGTTCAAAGAGCCGACGATCCAACTGCGGCAATGTTCCATCCGTGATTTGCGCAGCCAGCCACAACCCGATCGCGCTCAGTGCGATGAAAGCTATCGCTGACGTGACCCAGACAGCCGGTCTGCGGGATCTGGTCGGGCCCGGTCTGGATTGGTCGGTGTCATCGGATAGCAATCTTGACCCTCAATATCCTGAAATATGGCGGCCTGGCCCGCGCGCCACACCAGGCTGTCTAGTCTGAACCGGGGCATATTTGCGGTGGTCGTGCTTGCGGCGGCTGTTCGGCTCTGCTGCACAGGTAGACCTCCGGTTCGGGATGGGCGTCGATGGCAAAGCCCGCGCTGCGCAGCATCGCCTCGGAGGCGGCACGGTTCGGAATGAACCAGTTGGTCGGGTCCTGCGCAAAGCGGTGCTCGACGAAATGCAACCTTGGCCAGCCCTCATGATCAAGCTGGGCAGTTTCATCGAAAGCATAATCTTCAGCAACATTGCACACCTGAGTCGAGCCGCGCTGCATGGACTGGAACAACAGACGGTCGCCCACGACGTGCTCGCGCAAAAGATCAAGTGCCAGCAGCGGATGCCGCAGATGGTAGAAAACGCCCATGAAAATCACAAGATCAAAGCGTTCGCCAAGATCGGCGACATTATACACCGACATCTGACGCAGTTCCACGGGGGCTCCCTCAACCTCGGCAGCCAAAGCTGCCTGTGCAAGATAGTGCTGATCGCTGTCGATCCCGACGACGCGCCGCGCTCCTCGCCGGGCCATCTCGATGGCGTAGAATCCGGCGTTGCATCCGATATCCAGCACAGTCTTGCCACGCAGGTCTGACGGCATGACGTGCCGGAACCCTTCCCATTTGAAGGCAGGGTAGTCCCCCAGCGGGTGATCGGGTGCTGTTTCGATCCCGTCAAGGCGGAGGTTGTGAAACCACGGCTCAAGATCTTTTATACGGTCTGCAAGGTGCTTCGTTCTGCGGCTCTCGAACTGCCAACGGTTGGAGGGATCCGGTTCTCAGACATCGAGAACCACGCGGCGGTCTGAACAAGACCCTGTGAAAGCTCCACATGTGGCTCCCAGCCGAGCAGTTCGCGAGCCCGCGTTATATCCGGTTGTCGACGCTTGGGGTCATCCTGAGGCAGATCTCGTCGCACGATGTGCGACGTGGTCGGGATCGTCTGGCAAACCAGCCGGGCCAATTCCAGAATGCTGACCTCATGCGGATTACCAAGGTTGACCGGGCCATCCGGTGCCTGTGCGACCTGCATCAGCGCGACCAGACCTGTTACCAGATCCGACACATAGCAAAACGAGCGGGTCTGTGTGCCAGCGCCATAGATTGTCAGCGGCTCGTTGTTGATCGCCTGCACCAACAGGTTCGACACGATCCGTCCGTCATCGGCGCGCATTCTTGGTCCGTAGGTGTTGAATATCCGGGCCACCCTGATATCGAGCTCTCCTTCGCGCAGATAGTCATAGCACAGAGCCTCGGCGGCACGCTTGCCTTCGTCGTAACAGGCGCGACTTCCGATCGGATTGACGTTGCCCCAATAGTCTTCGGTCTGTGGATGGGATTCCGGATCTCCATAGACCTCGCTGGTCGAGGCCTGAAGGAACCGTGCCCCGGTGCGACCCGCCAGATCAAGCAGGTTTCGTGTGCCCAGGACGTTGGTCATCATCGTGCGCACCGGATCGGCCTGATAGTGCGGTGGCGACGCTGGCGACGCAAGACTGAACAGCCAGTCGATTGATCCTTCTGGCAAGGCGTCGGTTATGACGTCCGCCTCAATCAGTGTGAAACGGCTGTCATTGCACAAGGGAGCGACGTTCCGGACAAGACCGGTGTGAAAGTTGTCGACGCACACGACAAGAGGTGGTCGCAGAAATTCGGACCAGTTGTTAAGGTGGATCGTATGACGAGAGAGACGATCCAAAATGACAAAGAGAAAGACGCATACGCCTGA
>NZ_JBRJGR010000045.1:0-9059 GCF_053628595.1 Roseovarius sp. MBR-154 | reverse complement strand
TTGAACTCGCGGCTGAACTTCCGTCTCGTCATATCCACTCTCCAATTCCATGGTCACGATCTTATCTTCGTGTCCACGAAACCGGCAGCAGGCCACGACGAGGCACATGCCTTACAGCTCGATGAACTGCGGCAGCATTTCAAGCTAAGCGCGGAAGATACGGTGAGGTGAGCCATCCGCACCGCCCATGCGATGCATCGCAAAGGTAGCTCAGCGCGGGAATGCAAACCAAGCGCAGTCAGAAAGCCGGATGCTTCACCGCTATGAAAGAGCATGTTTACATCACCGGAACGGGCGAGCGGGTGCGCGAGCGCGGGGGGCTTGTGGAGGTCGGCCTAAACCCTGAGGCGCAGGTTGCGCTAGGCGACCTTCTGCATTTCCAGTCACTGAAGGTCGGAGACCGGGTTAAGGAAGGGGATCGCTTGTTCGTAGTGGAAGGCAGCCTGACCGCTGCAGAGTTCTATTCGCCGGTAGATGGATACATTGACAGTGTCACGGGCGATCCGAAGATTTCAGATTGGCTCGTGGCGCTGAAGCCGTGAGAGATGTGATCCAACAGCTTATGATGCATAGATCATAATCAAGATTTATGTTCTTCGCATCATAAATAGGAAATATGATCCTTACGACATATTGACATTTAATGAACCCTAGATCATAATGATGATGAAAGGATCATCACTATGGATCAAATCGCCCGAAGCCCAAAGGACGTTGGCAACGCACTCCGCAACGCTCGCAAGGCCAAGAAACTTACCCAGGCCGAACTCGCCAGCCGCTCAGGCATCTGGCAGCGAACCATCTCGACCATCGAAACCAGCGCAAGCGGTGCTAAGCTCGATACAATCTTCGACCTCCTCGCGGCGCTTGACCTGGAAATTCAGATCGTCCCGCGCAGCAAGATGAAGCCCGGCGACCTTGAGTATATATTCTGATGGGGCGCAAGCGAACATACGCGCCGCTTGATGTTTTCATGAACCGCCGAAAGGTCGGACAGTTCTTCCGTGAACCAGACGGGGCGTTTGCCTTCACCTATGCCCCGGAATGGTTGGCTTGGGAAAACACCCTGCCCGTTTCACGCTCGCTACCACTAAGGTCAGAGCGCTATGTGGGACCGCCCGTCGTCGCCGTCTTCGACAATCTGCTACCCGACAATGATGATATCCGCAGACGCGTGGCTGAGCGCATAGGCGCAGATGGTCTAGATGCTTACAGTCTACTTGCAAAGATTGGCCGGGACTGCGTAGGCGCTTTGCAATTCTTGCCAGAAGGTGAAGAGCCAGAAGCGTCCGACGAACTGACCGGCGAGCCTTTGAGTGACGAGCAGATCGCGGCCATGCTCAAAGACCTCAAGCGCACCCCGCTTGGTATCCGCCGTGAGACCGACTTCCGAATTTCGGTTGCCGGTGCGCAGGAAAAGACTGCGCTGCTCTATCACGAGGGCAAATGGATTGAGCCTACAGGCACCACGGCGACGACACATATCTTCAAGCCTGCGATTGGAAAATTGCCCAACGGCATGGACCTGACCGATAGCATTGAGAACGAGCATTTCTGTCTTCGCCTAATGGCCGCGTTTGGCCTTCCAGTCGCTAAAACCGAGATTACGACTTTTGCAGATACGAAGGTGCTGGTCATCGAGCGCTTTGATCGCCTGCGCGCCCGCGACGGAAGGCTGATCCGCCTGCCCCAGGAGGATTGCTGTCAGGCATTGTCCATTCCGCCGACGCGCAAATATCAGAATGAGGGCGGTCCTGGCATCGTTGAAATCTGCGATCTGCTCCAAGGAAGCGATGAGCCGCTTCGCGACCGCGCCAATTTCTTCAAAGCCAACGTCCTGTTCTGGTTGATTGGCGCGACGGATGGTCATGCAAAGAATTTCAGTATCGCTCTGACACCAGGCGGCCGTTTTACCATGACCCCGCTGTATGATGTCCTGACGGTGCAGCCGACGCTCGACGCTGGTCAGCTTCAGATCAAGGAAATGAAGCTCGCGATGCGCATTGGCAAAAGTCGCCACTATAAGGTTTCTGACATTCTCGGTCGCCACTTCATGGAAACAGGCTTGGCAGCAGGTTTTTCGCGCGAGCAAATCGGTCAGATTTTCAAAGACATCGAAGCAGAATCCAAAAAGGCCTTTGCGAAGGCCTTGGCAGAAATGCCTGCCGGTTTCCCGCTTGGACTGTTCGAATCCGTCAAGCGCGGTTTTGACCAGCGTGTAACGCGGCTCGCGGGCAGCGAATAAATGAAGATATGCGGCATCGCCGCACAACTCCACATCTTATGATGATTAAAGAAGGGCGCTTATGCGCCCTTCTCCTCTTCCTGGGCCGGTGATGCCGGGTCTTCTATCGGGTGGCGCAGAACAATGCGGCCATTGATCGGCATGACTTCAAGCTGAAGGGTGAAGCCGTGGCCGTCCTTGTGCCGCCAGGCGGCACCGACCTTGTTCCAGAAGGATTTCTCGCCGCGCTGGGTGACGTGCCATGCCAGAAACTCGGGGGCGCTCGGCTGGAAGGTGGTGGTCTGCTTTTGTGTGTTGCGTGCCATGTCTTGATCTCCTTGGTTAGGGTTTGGCGCGTTGCGCCGTTCCGGTAGATCGAAGGCTCAAGGGCAAAGCTATCTGCCGCGCCCCCGGATCGAGATTTCCGGACCGCAGGGCGTGCAGGCCACCTTCGACTGGCAGGCCGCGCGCAACAGCGTCGCTAACGCCATGTGCACCGCAAGGCGTCCGGTCTTTTAGCACTTGAGGGCACGATTGTGGGCGTGGTGAATTTCGGCGACCGGACGGCAGCGATCTTTCAGGGGGCCTTTGATGCCGCCGTGGCGATCTGGGGCGGACTGCCCGGTGCCATCGGTGATTTCGCCTTCCAGGCCGCGAACGGGTTGATCTCCGGCATCGAGGCGATGCTGAACGGCGTCGTCACCCGCATCAACCGCTTCATCAACGGGTTGAACGCGGCCCTTGCGCTACTGCCGGAATGGGCCACCGGCGAGGGCGGCGTGCGGATCGGCACGCTCGATCCTGTCGGACTGGGTCGGATCGGCAACCCGTTTGAAGGGGCGGCCACCGCTGCCGGGACCGCTGCGGCCGACGCCTTTTCGGCCGCCCTGTCGCGCAGCTTCCTGGACCCCCCCGACCTTGGCCTCGGCGCGATGGCCGAGGATGCCCGCACCCGCGCCGATGGGTTTCGCGAGGCGGCGGGCATGCTGGCCGATGCCGCCGGTCGGCCGCTCGCCAGCCTGCAGGCGCTGCGCGACGCGATGACTGGCAGCGGGGCAGAGGCAGAGGCCTCACTGGCCAAAGCCGATGCCGCCGCCGCTAAGCTGAGCGAGGAACTTGACGAAACGGGCCGTGCCGCCGGGGATGCCGGGGCGGCTGGTCGCGCAGCCGGGACAGCAACCGCTGACGGCGCAAAAACCGCCCTGACCGGCTGGGCCGCCGTCACCGCCACGCTGGCCGACTATGCCGCCAGGGCCCGCGACATTGGCGGCGATATCGGGAGCACGCTGGTCGGCGCCTTCCAAAGCGCCGAGAATGCGGTGGGTGAGTTTGTGAAGACCGGCAAGCTCGATTTTGGAGATCTGGTCACGTCGATGATTGCCGATCTCGCGAAACTGGCGGCGCGGCGCTTCATTCTTGGCCCCATCGCCAATGCGCTCTCCGGCGCGCTGGGCGGTGCGGGCGGGTTGTTCGCCAGCATTCTGCACGCGGGCGGCGTGGTCGGCGCGCCGGGCCCCAGTCGCATGGTCCCGGCTCTGGCCTTCGCCGGTGCGCCGCGCATGCATTCGGGTGGCTTTGCCGGATATGAGGCGGGCCAGAAAATGCTCCGGGGGAGCATTTTCCCGGCGATTGGCCCGGACGAGGTTCCGGCGATCCTGCAACGCGGCGAACGGGTGCTGTCGCGTCGAGAGGCGGCTGGCTTTGGCCAGGGACAGTCCGCAGCACCCGCCGTCAATGTCACCATCAACGCGCGTGACGCCGACAGCTTCCGGCAGTCCAGAACACAGGTCGCGGCCGACATTGCCCGCGCGGTGTCACTCGGCCAGAGGGGCATATGATGGCGTTTCACGAGGTGCGCTTTCCCGACAACATCAGCCGCGGGGCGCGCGGCGGGCCCGAACGGCGCACGCAGGTGGTGGAACTGGCTTCAGGTGACGAGGAACGCAACGCCAGCTGGGCTAATTCGCGCCGTCGTTATCATGTGGCCTACGGCATCCGCCGTGCCGATGATCTGGCGGCAGTGGTGGCCTTCTTTGAAGCCCGTAACGGCCGCCTGCACGGGTTTCGCTTCAAGGATTGGGCGGATTACAAATCCAGCCTGCCCTCGCAGCCGGTCGTCCCAACCGATCAGCTGATTTGCACGGGCGACGGCGCGACGACGGCCTTCCAGCTGGTCAAGCGCTACAGCTCTGGCGTACAAAGCTGGACGCGCGTCATCGCAAAGCCGGTCATAGGCAGCGTCCGCCTTGCCCTGAACGGGGTCGAGCAGATGTCGGGCTGGAGCGTTGATCCAACCACCAGCAACGTCACCTTCACCACCGCTCCCGGCGTGGGCGACGCGATCACGGCTGGGTTTGAGTTCGATGTGCCCGTTCGCTTCGACAGTGACACGCTGGATGTGACCCTCGATATCGAACGGCTGGGGTCGATCACCTCCATCCCGCTCATCGAGATCCGGCGGTGAAGATCACCCCTCGCCCAAGAGCGCCCTGGCATCCTTGATCCGCAGGAACAGCGTCAGGGGCTCCACCGCCGTCTCGGAAAATCCCGCATCGCGGTAAAAGGCCTTCGCGCGGTCGTTCAGCGCGTGCACCAGAATGGCCGCGATGCCAACCTCATGCGCCGCCGCCGTGATGCGCAACACCGCATCGCGCAAGAGCGCGCGGCCAAGGCCATTTCCCTGTTCGGAGGCATCGATCGCCAATCGGCCCGGCACGATGACCGGCACCGGGTCGGGCATGTTCTGCCGCAACTTGCGCGGGGCCAGATCATGGCTGACCGATCCGGCGGCCAGCGCGTAAAAGCCAACCACGCGCGGGCCCCGGCACAACACATAGGTCCGTGACGCGCCCGAGGCCTGATTGGCGCGCGCCTTGCGCTTCAACCATGTGTCCAGCGTCGGCGCGCCGGATGCAAAACCATCGGTCAGATGATCGTCAGCCAAGGGTTCCGGCGCGCGCAGGGGCCCGTCGCCCGGCGTCACTTGTCCCATGGCGCGGGCGTGGCCAGCAGCTTGCGCAAACGCTCATTCGAGGCGGGCGGCGCATCGAGCTGCGCCATGAAGGCACTGAACTGCTCGGCGTCCAGTCGGAACGCCGTGCGATCCATCAGGGCATCCTCGGCGGCCTGCCGACTGGCTTCCATCATGAATTCAGAGCGGTTCTTGCCGAGGGTCGCTGCGGCACGGTCGATCAACTCGCGGTCACGCGGGGTGACGCGAAGGTTGATCAGCGACCGGCGCTGGGCGTCCTCGTTGGGGGTCACGGCAACCATGGCACGCACTCCTGTGATGAATTGATCCCACATGTAAAGACAGCAGCTTTACATTTCAACTGCGGAACGGACCAATCATGAAATTTCTCTCCCCCGACCTGCAGGCCCATCTCGACGATGGCACGACCACGCTCGCCTGGTGCTGGCGGATTTCGCGCAGCGATGGTGTCGCGGTGGGCTTTACCGATCATGACCGCCCACTGGCCTTTGATGGCACCGATTTTGAACCCGAAAGCGGCTTTGCCGCCTCGGAGATCCGCGCAGGCTCCGATCTCGCGGTGGATGCACAGGACGCAAGTGGCGTGCTGACCTCGGACCGGATCACGGAAACCGACATTCTCGACGGGCGCTGGGACAACGCGGCGGTGGAGCTGTGGCGGGCGAACTGGGCCGACACCAGCCAGAGGGTTCTGCTGCGCCGGGGTGCGGTCGGGCAAATCCGGCGCGGGCGGATCGCCTTTGTCGCCGAGGTCCGCAGTCTGGCACATCTCCTCGGCCAGACCGTCGGGCGGACGTTTCAGGCGGGATGCGATGCGGAACTTGGCGATGCGCGCTGCGGGATCGATCTGGAAAACGCCGTCTACAAGGGCGCAGGCGTGGTGACAGACCTGCTGCGTGACCGTGCCTTCCGGGCCTCGGGGCTGGCAGGGTTCGAGGCCGGATGGTTCACATCCGGGACGCTCACCTGGACCAGCGGGGCGAATGCCGGGCGCGTCACCGAGGTGCTGGCGCACGGGCTGGAGGGGAGCATCGCGACCCTGACCCTGCTGGAAGCGCCGGTGCGCGCCGTTGCTGAGGGCGACGGTTTCATCGCGCGGGCAGGCTGCGACAAGCGCATCGCCACCTGCACGGGCAAGTTCGCCAACACCCCCAACTTCCGGGGCTTCCCACATATCCCGGGGCAGGACGCGGTCCTCAGATATGCGTCGCAAGATGGCAGCCATGACGGAGAAGTCCTGTGATGACCGCCGATCCCGCCCTTGTCATCGCCACTGCCCGCCGCTGGCTCGGCACGCCCTATCATGATCAGGCGAGCCTCTGCGGGGTCGGCTGTGACTGCCTCGGCCTCTGGCGCGAGGTGGTGGGCGACGAGCCCTTCCCGATCCCGCCCTACAGCCGGGACTGGGGCGAGACCGGGCCACGCGAGGTGCTGGCCGAGGGGGCGCGCCGCATGATGATGGAAACAGCACCCGCCGACGCACCGCCCGGCGCTCTGGTCCTGTTCCGCATGGCCCCCCGCGCCATTACCAAACATGTCGGGATCCTCACGGGCCCCCAAAGCTTCATCCACGCCTATGAGCACCTTGGCGTGATCGAGCAACCGCTCACCGCGAGCTGGCGGCGGCGCATCGCCTTTGCCTTCCTGTTCCCGCGCTCCAGCAACATCTGAGTGTTTCATCATGGCAACCCTTGTCCTCGGCGCCGTCGGCACCGCGATTGGCGGCTCGATCGGCGGCAGCCTCCTCGGCGTGAGCGCCGCCACCATCGGCGGCTTTGTCGGCTCCTCCATCGGGTCGGTGGTCGATAACTGGATCGTCTCGTCGCTGGCCCCCGCGCAGCGGATCGAAGGCCAGCGCCTCGACAGTCTGCGCATCACCTCCTCGACCGAGGGTGCCGTGATCCCGCGCCTCTTCGGGCGCATGCGCATCGGCGGCAACATCATCTGGGCCACGGATTTCCGCGAGGAGGCAAAGACCAGCCGCCAGGGCGGCGGCAAGGGCAGCGGACCAAAGGTCACCACCACGGAGTTTCTCTACTTTGCCTCCTTCGCCGTGGCGCTCTCGGAGGGCGAAGTGACCGGTGTGGGGCGCATCTGGGCCGACGGCAAGTCGATGGATCTTTCGGGTGTGACCTGGCGCTGAGAGACGGCACCTTGTTGGTCGCGATGCTGCGGATGATCTGGGGCGTACCGTCGACCGCCTGGAACAGCGCCGCATCATCGGCCTGCATCAATGCCTCCGGATCGCCCGCCTGCAGATCAAAGAAGGCCGCCTGCGTCGGGTTTCCGTTAGCAGTGCCACAGAAGCACCCTACATAGGCACGGGGTGGCCCACCACCGAAGCGCAGCACCAACTCCACGGGGCGGAAGGTTTCCAGCGTCGCCATGACGTTCTGCTTGTCGCGGTTGCGCAGGATTGCCGACCAGAGCGCGGGATCGCCACTGGCAATGAGGCGGGCGACATGGATCGTGGCTTCGACATCGCCAAGGGCATCATGGGCATTGTGCGCGTTGAAGCCGTTGGCAGGGGCCAGACGATCCAGCTTGAAGGTAGTGCGGCCGGTGTCATCGGTCGGCCAATGCATCAGACCGGAATTGCGGCACCACACAGCATAGACGGCGGTCAGGATGTCGAGCCGGTTGTTGCCGTTGAACTGTGTGGCATAGATGTTCGGCTGAAGGTTCTGATAGAACGCCTGACGCAGCACCTCCTCATCGAAACGGATGGTGTTGAAGCCCACCCATGTCGCAGGCGCCCAACGTTCGGTCAGGTCCGTGATCGTCTGGGTGAACTCGAACAGGCTCGGCAGCTCTGGGTCAACCAGCTGCGCGGGCGTAACGCCGGTGACAATCAGCGCCTGAGGGGACGGGATGATGTGCGGCACGATCCGGCAGCGAAGGTTGACGCGGTCAATCTCGGCAAAATTGTCATCTGTCCGGATCGCTGCAAACTGCAGCGGCTGATCAAATGCGGGCGATATCCCGGTGGTCTCAAGATCGTAAAAGACAAATCCCATCAGAGGGCCCTTTCAAACAAACAAGCGGCCTCTGCCCCATTACCGGCTGCGCGCGCTGCTGCGCATGGCCCAATCCGCGCCGCCATAGGTGACAGCGTAAACAAGCACTTCGGCGGCGTCATCGTCAACAACGAAGGCAACGACGGCTTTGCGCCCTGCCGGGATGGCACGCAGACCAGGGGAGATTTCATCTCGTAGACTGCCCTTGTGCGGCGTGGCCTTCAGCATGGTGATGGCCGCCTCGATCTCGGCCAGCTTGCGGGCGGCCGCATCGGGACCGGCATAATCGAGAATCCACTGGGCGATGGCGTCAAGGTCGCGCGCGACAAGTGGGTGGAAACGAATGCGGTAGTTCACGCTCCGCGGGCCGCCCCGATAGTACGGCGGGCAGTGGCGAAGGCGTCGTCCTGGTCGATGAACTCTTCGCGCGGCGTTTCCATGCGCGCACGGATTTCCTGCGTGAGGGCAGAGAGGGCCACGTCGCGTTCCTGTTCATCCTGCATCATCTGTTCCAGCGCGGCCGCGACTGCAGCGCTCTGGGTCGCGAACACGCCCTGCCCGACCTTTTCAGAAAGGAACTGGTGGTGGCGGTCGGTGAAGCTGAGGGTGGTTTTGACGGTCATCCGCGCCTCCATGGTATGACTCAGTCATATACTGGATCGGAGCGATGGTTTCAACCGTGGCGGACGCAACGCCGTTGCCGAACATCCCCAAACGCAAAAAGCCCCCTGTGAGCTACTCCCCATCGGTTGGACAGGATCTGGCGTAAATTAAGCTACTCTTTGCACCTGCTGATCGGGTTGGGTTTTGTCTTTTCTCAGCCAAT
>NZ_JBRJGR010000044.1:0-10504 GCF_053628595.1 Roseovarius sp. MBR-154 | reverse complement strand
TGGCCGCCAGCGCTCTATGCGCCCTTCACGCCCAACCCCAAAGTGGCCTACTTTTGCGCCGCCCTTTGGTCGGGTTTTACTCCGCCGTTGACACACCTTGGGCCGAAAAGGTTGCCTTGCACGAAATGGCATGCGGTGACGTGGACGCCTTGCTGAGCCTGATCGATAGAGCGAAGTCAAGGACCGGGAAGACAATCGACGAGACCGACGTCGTGGTCTGCTACGAGGCGGGTTACGAAGGATTCTGGCTCTATCGTCGCCTTGTCACGCTTGGGATCCGTGTCATCGTGATCGACCCCGCGAGCTTGCTTGTCGATCGCCGTGCCAAACGGGCGAAAACCGATCGGATCGATGCACGGGGTATGGTTCGCGCATTGATGGCCTGGGCGCGCGGCGAACGGCAGGTGCTGAGCGAGGTGCGCGTGCCGACTGTCAAGCAGGACGATGCGCGCAGAGGATTGCGCGAGCGCCAGCGTCTTGTGAAGGAAAGAACGGCACACGGAAACCGGATCAAAGGTCTGCTCAAAACACAGGGGATCATGGATTTCGATCCGCGCGCAGCGGATGCTGTTGCGCGGCTGGATGCGCTGGTGACCGGGGACGGACGTCACCTCGGCCCATGCTTGAAGCGGGAAATCACGCGTGAGCTGGAGCGCCTGAAGTTGGTGATGCGACAGATGGCCGATGTTGAAGCGGAGCGCGATAATGTGGTTGGTGACTGCGCTAACGAGACAGATGCTGGCTCGGGTTCCGAATGCGACGTTGCGATGATCGCGGCGCTTAATCGGCTGAAAGGAATCGGGATGAATGACGCCACGATCCTGACGCGCGAGGCGCTGTGGCGGGGTTTTCGTAACCGGAGGGAGATCGGTGGCTGGAGCGGCCTTGCGCCGGCCCCTTGGGCGAGCGGATCGGTGTCGCGCAGCCAAGGCATCACCAAAGCCGGGCCGCCGATGCTGCGGGCTCACATGGTCCAGATGAGTTGGCGCTGGCTCCACTGGCAGCCCGACAGCGAATTGGCAAAATGGTATCGCAAACGCACTGAGGGTGCGACAGGACGGATGCGACGCATCATGGTGGTTGCGCTCGCCCGCAAGCTGTTGATCGCCCTGTGGCGCTACGCAACAACGGGTCTTGTTCCTCGTGGTGCCATCGTGACCTGAACCAAGGAGACGCCAAATCGAATTCCCGCGCGGCTCGCGACCGCCGGGAATGCCGGGCGGATGTGTGACCGACCTCTCACTGGGCTGAAAGACGCCGTTTGTAGAGAAGGGTCCCGTCCCTCGAAGGGCAGCACCCGCAGCAAACGGGATTAGGGTTACGGCACCGGTGCTGACCGAGATTGCCGGACCGGATAAAAGTCGAGCCGGTGACGCGCTTTTGCAGACCACGCCCTTGCCAGGATCATCCCGGCGACCGATCGCCCATCGAGTCAAAAATATGAACCGGGTCTCAATCTGGGAAGGGTCGGTCGGATAGGTCGTGCCCTCTTGACAGAAGGTGGCTCCATAAAAGTGAGAGGGGTGCCGGTATCCCGGTGACGGGTTGATGGCTGGGAGAGTGGCTCCCGGTGCCTGTCACGGAGGAATGCCGATGGGTGTTGTGGAAGTACTGGATCCGGTTCAGCCGGCGCGGGCTGGTGGCTGGAAAGTGGACGTGAGCCGGGGGGAGCGAAACGGGCGGGTGTCGTCCGAATGGTTCAACCGGCCCGATGACGAGCGGTATCTCTCGCTCGACGATCTCTGGGCCAATGTGAAGGGGCGCTCTGAGCGCAGCCGCAGCCGGGTGGTGCAGACCGCCGATATCAGGGTCGAGGCCGCGCGCGACAACGCTGAGCGGTTGCACCTGATGCTGCCGAAAGCGCATGAACCGGTCGCGCCGACGCATTGGGCCTTCGGCCAGCTCGCCAGCATTGTCGGCGCTCCGGCCTCTTACCTTCGGCAGCTGCCCGCGCCTTTGGCGGGGATCAACCTGCAATACGGTTTGACCAACCACCGCGCCGAGCAGGTGAAGACCTTCGAGACCGAGGATGGCCGGACCGAACTGCGCGCCGTGACCGGTCCCGACTACGGTCGCATCCATGACTTCGAGCTTGTCGAGGCGGTGCAGCGCATCGCGGGCAATGGCACGGGCGATACGCGCTGGAAGGTGCCGGGTGTGCTGGATTGGTCGACCGGGGTCTACAACCCCGATGTCGAGATCAGCCGCGACACGACCACGCTCTACGCCTCGGACCGCGACGTCTTCCTGTTCCTGGTCGACGACCGCAATCCGATCGAAGCAGGCAAGTTGCCCGACGGCTCCCCCGATCTCTATTTCCGGGGCTTCTATTGCTGGAATTCCGAGGTCGGCGCGAAGACCCTCGGCATGGCGAGCTTCTACCTGCGGGCGGTGTGCCAGAACCGCAACCTCTGGGGCGTCGAGGATTTCCAGGAGATCAAGATCCGCCACTCGAAATACGCCGCCTCCCGCTTCGCCCATGAAGCGGCCCCGGCGCTGACGCGGTTCGCCAATTCCTCGCCACAGGGCTTCGTGAACGGCATCAAGGCGGCGCGGCAGCAGGTCGTGGCGCGCAGCGACGAAGACCGCGCGGATTTCCTGCGCAAGCGCGGTTTCTCGAAGGCCGAATCCGGCAAGATCATCGAGAAGGTGCTGATGGAGGAAGGCCGCCCGCCTGAGAGCATCTTCGATTTCGTGCAGGGCATCACGCGGCTTGCGCGCGACAAGACCCAGCAGGACGCGCGCCTCGACATGGAAGGGCGCGCCAAGAAGCTCCTCGACCGAGTCGGCTGAGGCGAACCTCGATACAGCGACCGCCCGCAAGCGTGGCGGTCGTTTCACCTCACTTACCACATGCATGCCGCTGGCCTTGCCCGATAGGGCAGGGGCCTTCGGTATTCGTGCAATACAGCGAGACCCTCATGACTCCCCAAGAAGAAACCGTCATCCTAGACGCCCGCGACATCCTCGGCCGCTATCTCAGCCAGAACCCTGTCATCGGCAGTTGGCAGGCGCTGCTGGACTATTGTGCGTTCAGCGTCCGAGGACCCATCGAGCGCTTCCACGTCCTCTACCTGTACCGCAAGAACCGCATCATCGCCGATGAACTGCTCTCGACAGGCACGGTCGACCATGTCCCGGTCTATCCACGCGAGGTGATCAAGCGGGCGCTGATGCTGAACGCCAGCGGGCTGATCCTGATCCACAACCACCCGTCGGGCGATCCGACACCGTCGGAGGCCGATCTAAGCATGACCGGGGAGATCCAGAAGGGGTGTAAGTTCTTCGGCCTGACGCTGCATGACCACATCATCGTCGGCGCCGGGACGGAACTGAGCCTGCGGGCCCTGGGCAAGCTGTGACGCGCCTTGCGAGCCTGCCGCCGTCACCCTTCCGAGGAAGAGGGCGGGGGTTTGGTCTTTGACGGTTTGAAGCGGGGAGAGAGGCTCTCCGCACCGTCGGAGATATGCCCATGTTCGACCTTCCTCTCCAAACTCAGCCGGAAACGCAGAAAACAGGTTTGCCGCCGAGCCTCCTGACCGTTTTTGCAGATCAAGACTTGCCGTTCGCACTCACGACGGCTTGCCATGCGCCCGCTGCTCTCATGTCCGGGCAGGCACACCCCAAGGTACTGGAGCGGTTTGCCACGCTGGCCGAGGCCATGCAGGGGGCAATCGTTCACGCCGAAGATATCACACCTGAAGACGCTCCGCGCATCCTGGCAATCCTCGATCGGGAGGGCCGTCTCGTTCTGGCCGGAGCTACCTTTGATGGCGGGGTCGCATGGTGCCACCCGGTCTCGGATGCCGCCGAAGCCCGCGCCGTCGTGTCCGAGGCCAGCCAGACCCGCGCGCAGGCCATGCGGGCGGCCGAGTGGCATGAACATGGCCTCGCGCGACGGCTGCGGCACCACGCCGACCTTCTCGATGCCCGTCTTGTCGATCCGCTCTGGCGTGTCTTCGCGTCTCGCGCCCTGCAGATCGCGGCGTGACGCCCGAGAGTCAGAGAAGGGCAGGGGAGGATGTGAACCTACGAGGACGAGAGAGAGCCTCGGGGTTCAGATCCTTTCCCTCATTTCGGAGTTTCCAATGTCCAAGATCGAACCCACCCTAGCCGCGCCGATGGCGCCGTCCAGGATTGATTTCACCGCCATGCTGGCCCGGCAGGCCGAGCGTGACGCGCGGATCGCAGCTTTGCGTCCGGCCAACAAGGAGCGCCTCTTCGATGGCCTGACTGCCGCGGGCATCACCCATGTGACCGTGAGTTTCGACGGCTATGGCGATAGCGGCCAGGTTGAAAGCATCGAAGCCTACGCGGGCGATACCGAGGTTGCTTTCCCCAAGACCGAAATCGCCTATGCCGCATTGACCTGGGACGACCCGGAGGTCGAGATGCGGGCGCTTTCGCTCGAAGATGTCGTGGAGCAGCTGGCCTACGACTTCCTCTCCGACACCCATGGCGGTTGGGAAAACAACGACGGGGCTTACGGCGAATTCTGCTTCGACGCGAGCGCTCGCACCATCCACCTCGAGTTCAACGAGCGCTTCACTTCGTCCGAACTTTACACACACGATTTCTAAGGGGGCGGCGATGGCACATCCCTACCACCACGCTCTATCCTCGGTGAAGAAATGGGGCGGCACGGTCGAGGATTTCATCTCGGTGCATGCCTGGTTCGACCAGAGCAAGGAGATCACAGCGGACTTCCGGCACCGGGCGCTGCGCCACCATGCCGAGGGCATCTTCATGGCCGAGACAATCTTTGGTCCGACGCTTACGCTCTCGACCGGACGCATCATCCCGACCCGGTGGGTCGGCGAGCAGCATGTTAAGGAGGACCTCGGCTTCATCCCGAGCTTCGCCGATTGGGTGAAGGCCATTCGGCCCGAGCCTTGGATGGGTCGGACCGAACGGATCGAGGCACAGGTCGATCCGCATCTCGCTTCGCCCGTGGTCGAGGTCATGTGACATGACCGATCCCACCTATCTAAGTCTTGGTTTGCCGCCGACCGCTTCGCGACTGGCAGTGGTTCGCGCGGCGGTCCGGGCGCTACACCCCGACACGCGCGCTGTTTGCAGTCTCCGGCTCGCGCGCAAGCGCTTCTACTGGCAGATGCTCTGCGCTCATGCCGCACGACAGGCGGCGGGCGACACGCCGACCGGCTGATCGTTCCCAACTACCCCTTCATCCCAACCGAGTGCCCGGCCTCTCGGCCGGGCCTTACCCATTCAGGAGGTCCCCATGGCGGATTACTTCACCCATTTCTCGTGCCTGCTCGACGTAGGCAGCCCCGACAAGGCGGCTCGCGCGCTCGCCCTGTTCCAGGAAATCCGAGCTGCGGATCAGGACGCCGACGATCCGGAAATCGCGGGCTTCGATCTCGTGCTCCAGGATGCCCCCGAGGGCTGCACCCTCTGGATCCATGACGATGACCACGGCGATGTCGAGGCGGTCATCCGCTTCGTGCTGCGCCTTGCCGAAGATCTCGACCTTACCGGCCTCTGGGGCTTCCAGTACGCCCTGACCTGCTCCCGGCCCCGCCTCGACGCCTTTGGTGGCGGCGCGCATGTTATCGATCTCGGCGCACGCAAATCCGTCGGTTGGACCAGCAGCCAGGAATGGCTGGCCGCCGCGCTGAACGGGGAGGACGTCGATGCCTGAGGTCATCTGCACCACCGTCTACCAGTTCCCCGAACTCTCGGATGCGGCCAAGGAAAAGGCGCGGAGCTGGTATCGCGAGTTTGGCCCCCACGACGATTGGTGGGACGCGGTCTATGACGATTTCGAGCGGGTCTGCGAGATCCTCGGCATCCGTCTGAACACCACCTCCGTCCGCTTGATGGGCGGCGGGACGCGGGCCAAGCCCTGCATCTGGTTCTCCGGCTTCTGGAGCCAGGGCGACGGGGCCTGCTTCGAGGGCTATTGGTCCCACGCCAAGGGTGCGGCCGCGCGCATCCGGGACTACGCCCCGACCGACGCGACGCTGCATGGCATCGCCGACCGTCTGCAGGCCATCCAGCGCCAGAACTTCTACCAGCTCGCCGCGGAGGCCAGCCACCGTGGCCACTATTACCACGAATATACCATGTCGATCGACGTCACGCGGGACAGCCCGACCTGGCAGCCGCCGACCGAGGACGCGGAAGATGTCGTGACCGAAGCGCTGCGAGATTTGGCCCGCTGGCTTTACCGCGAGCTTGAGGCCGAATACGACCACCTCACCTCGGACGAGGCCATCGAGGAGGGGATCATCGCGAACGCGTATACGTTTACGGAAGCAGGGCGGCGGTTCGGGTAACAGAGATCAAAGCGTAAGGTTCATTTGATCTTTACAGTAAGTCCATATGGACTATATTGAAGCCAATGGAGGACGCCATGTACGTTGCAGAGAAGATCCGGGAACCCGCACAGATCAACGCCGTCGCGCTGAAGGCCTATGCGCGCGTGGCTGATGCTTGGGGTCTCAGCCTCAAGGAGGCGGCTGGCCTTGCCGACATGTCAGAGAGCACGTGGAAGCGCGCCAAGAAGCCTGACTTTGCGGGGGAACTGACCAAGGACCAACTGCTGCGGCTCAGCGCTGTAATTGGCATCTTCAAGTCGCTCGAACTCTACTTCTCGGAGCCTCTGGCAAAAAGCTGGTTCACCCGACCGAACAAGGGGCCGCTCTTTGGTGGAAGTCGGCCAGTTGACACCGCCATCGACGGGGGTTTGCCGCAGATCCTCGCGGTTCGGACCTATCTTGATGCGTTGCGTGGTGGGGCATGAAGCAGACCGAGATTTCCGATCGCGGTCTCGTTCGTCTCCTGCCCGCCACCTACCACAAGCCACCATCGCTGCGCGGTCTCGTCGATACCGATGACGAGATGGAGATCTTGGCAGAGATCGAGGGCCTGACCAGTGGACGTCTACAGGCCGAACGCGGGCGCAACCCGCATCTGGACCCGCGCGAACTCGCTTGGCAACGCCGCAGCCGCGATCTGCGCATCTATGGGGACAGTCACGTCAACGCAGCCTTCACTTACACCCGCGCCGGCGGAAACCGCTTCAACGCCGAGGAGCGCGGCGCGTGGTACTGCGCATGGGATGTGATGGTTTCTGTCAGCGAAGTGGCTTGGCACCGCACACGCGAACTCGGCTTTACCGGCAGCTTCCACGATAGCGCCCGCTATGTGGAATTGCTGGCCGACTTCATCGGCGTCTTCGACGACATGACCGATGAGGCAGGTCATCCGGCGCTGCATCCGGATCCGGCTGTCGGGTATCCCGAGGGCCAAAGCCTGGCACAGCATCTGCGTCGGGGCGGATCCAAGGGCCTGATTTACCCTTCGGTCCGGGCTCCTGCATCGGGCGGGAATTGCTTGGTCTGCTTCGAGCCCCACGCAATTCAGAACGTTCGTCCGGGCGCGTCTTGGGATCTTGTGTGGGATGGGACACCGCACTACTCGATTGCGGCCGTCGGCTGACAAGTTACAGCGCATGCGCCTTTGGGGGTCCGAAGAAATGAAACAGGCAAACGACAACAGCGCGGACGTCACGAACTTGAAGCCATGTGACCATCAGCCGTTCTTTGAGGCGTTCGATTCTCCACCTTTACCGACAGAAGCGCTACGGGCAGCATTTCGTAGGCGGAGGGAAACTCTGGTGGATTCTTGCGCCGACAAGCCATCCACCAGCTGACACCCGTCACCTGTTCCCGTCGATCCACTTCGACATGAGCCCCTTGTCGCGGAAGCATTCGTCCGGAACGGCGCGCCGTTTGATCCGGGCGAGTTTCTCAGCGAAGGCCACCTGCTTGGACGTGGGCAGCCGGTCCATGTCCGATACCGGCTTCAGCCGGGCCTGAGCCTCGATCCAAGCGCTCAAAGATCGCCGGTCTTGCTGAACCTCCCAGGGCAGGAGCGTCCGGTTGCGCAGGGCGAGCGACCGCGCATAGGCGATCTGCTTGGGCGTCGCGGGCAGGGCGTGCGTGGTGCTTTCCATGGTGGAACCCCCTTTCTGGCTTGGCTCAGAAAATAGAACATAACAAGAACAAAATCAAGCCGAGCTTCCGGGACGCGTCGGATTCGAGAGGGAGAGAGGGGCCGGGAAAGATCAGGTCCGAGGCTGCCCGAGAGAGGGTGTCCGGGCCTGATCCTGTCCTTCATTCCGGAGTTTCCCGATGACCCATCTTGCCCCTGTTGCGCAGGCGTCCTTGCCTGCGCCCATTGTCCCGTTGGCAGCAAATCCTGCCCCTGCGATCGTTGCTGTTGCCGAAGCGCTGCAGCCCGATCTGGCGCAAGGGCTTCAGATCGACGCGCTGCGCCTGCGCCGCGAGATGGAACATGCCTTTGGCGGTTCCGATGCGACCGGTGCCTGGGACTGGAAGCTCGCCTATGAGGCGGGCGAGGTGGCGCTGATCCTCTTCCTGCGAAAGTTCGGTCGAGCGCTGCTCGCGCGTGCCGGCTCGCCTGCGGCGCTCTTGCCGATCCTCGCCAAGGTGGCAGGCCTCTTGCCCACGCACACCCGGCGGTCGGAAGAAATGGAGCGCTTTCAGCAATTCAGCACGCCGCTGCCCATGGGGCTCGCGGCTGTGGCGGCAGCACAGATCACGCCCCGCGACCTAGTCCTCGAGCCTTCGGCTGGCACCGGCCTTCTGGCGATCTTCGCCGAGATCGCCGGCGGCAGCCTTGCGCTGAACGAGTTGGCTGAGACCCGCGTCGATCTTCTTCGGCTGCTTTTCCTAGGTCGACCGGTCACGCGGTTCGATGCCGCGCAGATCGACGACCATCTCGACGCAGGCGTTCGCCCGAGCGTCGTCCTGATGAACCCGCCCTTCTCGGCCCAAGCCAATGTCGATGGTCGGTCGACCGAGGCGACGGCCCGGCATCTGCGCTCGGCCCTCGCGCGACTGGCCCCCGGCGGACGGCTCGTCGCCATCACAGGAGCCGGTTTCGCGCCGGATGCGCCTGCCTGGGCCGAGACCTTCGGCCGTCTGACCGAGACGGCCCATCTCGTTTTCACCGGCGTCGTGTCTGGCGCAGCTTTCGCCAAGCACGGCACCAGCTTCGAGACGCGGATTACTGTTTTTGACAAATGCCGCGGCGGCGAGCCGGGCGGCATCACCGCTGACCTGCGCCAACCCATGTCACCTGACGTCGCACATCTTCTGTCCCGGATCACCGCAGAGGTCCCGCTGCGCTTAGAGCTGGATCAGGCAGCTGCAATGGGGCAGGGCCATTCTTCTCTCTTCCCGGGAAACCCCGCCCTCACCACACGCAAACCCGTCAACCGATTGCGCGCGACCTCGGCAGCTCAACCGGCGAAACCCGAAACGCCGATTGAGGCTGAGGAACTGGACTACGCTCTCCGCGACGCCGCCGGGGACGCAGATGCCGCACGACTGTCCGACGCGATCTACGAGACCTTCCGACTGCAGGCGATCGAGATCCCCGGCGCGGCCCAACACCCGACCAAGCTTGTGCAATCGGCGGCCATGGCCTCTGTCGCACCGCCGAAACCCAGCTATCGCCCCAAGCTGCCTGCCGCCGTCCTGCGCGAAGGGCTCCTGTCGGACGCGCAGCTCGAGACCGTCATCTACGCAGGGGAGGCGCATGGCGCGCATCTCGCGGGGTCTTGGACCGTCGATGAGACCGGAGACGTGGTATCCGCAGCACCGGAGGATGCCGCTGACGCCGTCCGCTTCCGCCGGGGTTTCTTCCTCGGCGATGGCACCGGGGCGGGCAAGGGCCGCCAGTCGGCCGGGATCCTGCTCGACAACTGGGCCCGAGGAAGACGCAAGGCGCTGTGGATCTCAAAGAGCGACAAGCTGCTGGAAGATGCGCAGCGCGACTGGTCGGCGCTCGGGCAGGAGCGCCTGCTGGTCACGCCGCTCTCGCGCTTTGCCCAAGGCCGCGACATCCCGCTTACCGAGGGCATTCTCTTCACCACCTATGCGACGCTGCGTTCGGAAGAACGAGGCGGGAAGAAATCCCGTGTCGACCAGATCGTCGACTGGCTCGGGGCAGATTTCGACGGGGTGATCCTCTTCGACGAAAGCCATGCCATGGCCAATGCCGCCGGCGGCAAAGGCGAGCGCGGCGATACCATGGCCTCGCAGCAGGGCAGGGCGGGTCTGCGCCTTCAACACAAACTTCCGAATGCCCGCGTGGTCTATGTCTCGGCCACAGGCGCGACGACGGTCCACAACCTCGCCTACGCGCAGCGTCTCGGGCTCTGGGGCGGGGAGGATTTCCCCTTTCAGACCCGGTCGGAATTTGTGGAAGCCATTGAGGCTGGCGGTGTCGCGGCGATGGAGGTTCTTGCCCGCGACCTCCGGGCGCTCGGTCTCTACACGGCGCGGTCGCTGTCCTATGACGGTGTCGAATACGAGATGCTCGAACATGCGCTCAGCCCCGAGCAGCGCGGCATTTACGATGCCTATGCCGGGGCCTTCCGCACGTTATGCGCAGCTGCGCATAAGGTGCGTAATCGCGAGGACGCGATAATGCGAAGGAACGCGGGACT
>NZ_JBRJGR010000043.1:0-10698 GCF_053628595.1 Roseovarius sp. MBR-154 | reverse complement strand
ACCCGACCCGGCGTCCGCAGTCGCAAAGAGCCACCTTCAAACCGTGGGGGAAGAATAACGTCCTTCAAGGCTGACTTCTTCAGCAGCCTGTTAAGCTTAAGCTATCAGATCAAAGAACACTCGTTGATAACTGTTATCTGTTATCGCCTGCGGCCATCTATCTCTGAAGTTGCAGGGATGTTGATACCTCCGGCCCTAAGACATTCATACAAAAGTTCTTTCTTAGTAAGCCCGCGCCTCGTTGCCTCTGCCGCAAAAGCTTCCTTGATGGGTTCTGGCACATTCGTGAAAGAGAACTGGACACGCGGGGCGTCCTTCATCGCAGATGATTTTGCTTTGCTGACACTTGGCAAAGGTGCCGCCATTGCCTTCAACTTCTTCGAGCTGTTGTCAGCATCCAGATCATCATCGAGGTTTACGCTGACTTTGGCCATGACCCGCTCCTGTAGAAACTGATGAGGCCCCTGCCCTGCAAGTCCGCCAGCACCGACTGAGCCGACCGACGCGCCGATCCTTGTGGGGCTTGCCCTGTAGACGTCATTTCCTTGAACCCTGTCCGGTGCGCGCACATAGCGTTGAGCCGAGGCACATTCTGGGCATCGAGGGCATCGACAATGGCCTGCGTGATGTTTGTTTGTGTATCCACGTCCATCATCACGACCAGGGCCGGAATCTCCTTTTCCATTGTCTCAGCAACACTTTGAACATGTGAATAGGTTCGCTTGGCTCCCTTGGCGTCAGCTTCGTTGGCCTTCGATGGTATCAGGATGAGATTGGCGGCCGCGATGGCGTGCATTGCCATTGCTGACTTGAAGCCTGCTGTATCCACAAAGATTGCGTCATACGGCGGATCAGCCTTCTTCAATGCCTTGACGGTTGGCAGAAGCTTTTCGTCATCTTCTTCGTATAGCCAGTCGAGATCGGTCTGTTCTTTTTTTGCCCACGATTCCAAGTGCCGCTGAGGGTCTGTGTCAATCACGGCGACCCTTGCACCATCCTGAACCATCAGGCTTGCGATGGCCGTCAGAAGTGTCGTTTTTCCCGCGCCGCCCTTTTCTTGCACTACGCTGATAACCTGCGTCATGGCCTGCCTCCATTTTCCCTTAACCCTTAACCCTTAACCAATAACTGTCAACACTTAACAGATATCAGGTATCTGTTAAGTGTTATGGAGCCTTGCCCTTGCGCTCATACCATTTCCGACAAAACCCTATAAAAGCGGCATCCGGGTGACGTGGTGGGTCGTTCATCCACATCCGCCATTCCTGCTCAAGCGCATAGACATCCCATGTGGGAGCAGCCTTTCGAGCCTGATCGTAGGCATCAGAAGACAAACGCACCGATACATCTGAGGCGAACGATGGGCTATCGCCGTAAATCTCTAGGAACTCGGGCTTTGGAGTAATTTCCAGTACATCATGCAAAAGCCTGAAGCGATAATCGGGCATGTGGGACTGAGCCTCATCTGCCCTGCAGATCGCCTTTACAAGGCGTTTGAACTCTTTTGCTGTAGATGTAGAGCCTGTCTTGTGTTGCAGCTTATCTAGCCCGATCCGCCAGACATCCTGCTTTCCGCAGTGCTTTCGTGCCAACTCATACAAGCGCCGCTCCAAAGGTTTGCGAAGCTGAAAATATGCTTTGTTAAGTGTTAGCACATTCTTGTTCTCGATTGCCTTGACGAGCCAGTCACCCATTTCCAGTTCCACGCTGAGAAGGCGTCCTGTGGAGTCCTCCTTGACGATCCGCGCGTCGGTGATGAATGAAATCGAACGCCATTCGCCTAAGCCATGATCATGAATGTTCGTCTCGATCTGCGTAAACTGAAGACGGGTGAGGGCACGTCGAAGCGTTGCGTAGGCCTGTCCGGTAGTATGGCGGTTTGTGGCCTTCAGCAGATCATGGGCTGAAATCCGGACACGACGACCGATCTCCTGACCTTCGTTCTTCGCGGCCATGAGTTGGCTCAAAACATAAATCAGAATATCCCTATCGAAGACATTTGCACGGCCTTCCTCAGCCGCTGGCGTGATCTTCACCTTCACGTTGCCTTGTTCGTACTCGAACGCGGCCAGGTCCTTTTTGACCGAAAGCGAAAACAGGGGGTGTTCCATAGAGGCGCGGTCACTCTTGGGCGTGGCATCCAAGATGTCACAGACAAACAGGTCCGGCTCAGTGTGCCGCTGCGGTAGCAAAGCTGTTCTTTTCCGGGGTCGTGCCATTATTCGATAATCTACCCACCATTATTCGACAGTCTGCCCACCAGAGGCGTGCATTATTCGATACTCTACACACCTTTCTTCGATAGTCTACCCACCTTTCTTCGATACTCTACACACCGGCAGGCTGAAATATAGTGAAATAGAACAACGAAATCAGTGTGTTGCGGAGATGGCGATTCTCGTAACACCTTCTATAACACATATATAACACACAAGTTCTCAGGCAGAGCTGATCATCCCCATCACATGACCACTCACCGTCGATAGAACACGCAGGCATCGACACCCGTGGTTGTCGTGGTCCAGGACGCCCCAAGGACAGCACATGTGGACGCGTTGCTGGCCAAGAAACGAGGAAGCGTCACCGTCAGCACCAGGGCCACAACCAATGCACCCAGACCAAACCAGGGCAGGCGGCTTTTAAGGCGAGCCGCTTTCTGTTCCCGTTCGAACACCGCTCGATAGGCTGTGGACCTGTCATCTTCCGATTTGGCCAAGGCCCCGATGGTCTTGTCCGTCTGGACGCCAAGGCGTCTGACAATCTCGGTCATCGCGTCTGCCGTTGCGCCCAGGTGGCTGTCGAGGGTCTGGCCCAGAAGATCCCCGTATTTTTTCGGATTGGTTTGGTCCCGTGCGGCGAAGGCCGCGATCCGCGCTTCTGTCGCGACCTTGATCTGCTTGTCCGCCACGGCGGTCAGATCGTCGATCCTGTCGGACATGCTGGCGACAGCAGTTGCCATGAGATCGAGCGTTTCGCGCAGATCATCGTCGGGGAGGTCGGGTTGGTCTGGCATCGGGAGGCGTCCTTCAGATTACTGGTCCTGCGGGACAAACAGTCCCTTGAACTCGGGATCGGCGTAATAGCGCAGCTTTTGGGCGACGGCGGTGGCTTGCCCCTGCACGCGCAGGAGCTGGTTTTCCGGGCGGAGCTGCATGATTTCATCGGGGGTGAGCAGGTCGCGGCCCGTGAGGTTGTTGCTGAAGCTGGGACCGTCACCGGGCTTGAAGCTGTCGGTCTGGAATCCGGCAGTTTCCTGACCCATCATCTGGCTTAGCCACTTGGCCGTCTCGAAATCATTCACCCCGAAGACCTGCTGCACCCCGGCATTGGCAATGAACGTGCCCGCGCGTTCGCCGTAGAGGTCCCTGAGCTGGCTCATGTCCTGCAGGATTGGCCAGAGCTGGAGGCCATAGCCTGCCATCAGCCCCATGGCGCGCTCCACGGCCTCCAAGCGACCCAAGGCGGCAAACTCGTCCAGGAGGAACAGCGTGGGCGTCTTGAGGCGCTGTGTGCCCCCCTGAGCGTCTGCAGGGCCGCTCAGGGGCCTCACGGACGCCTCAGCGTCCCGTGCAATGTCCTGAAGGGCCTGAGAGACCAGAAGGCGCAGCCAGCGGCTGTAGGCGTCCATCCGGTTCGGTGGCAGCACCAGAAACACCGAAGTGATCCGGTGGCGCAGATCGGAGAAGTGGAAATCCGACCGCGAAAGAACTTTCGCGATGCGTGGGCTGTCCAGGAAATGCGTGTGGCGCTGTGCGTTCGACAGCACCGAGGCGGCTTCGCGATCCGCCTTGCCGAGGAAGCGGTTGGCGGCGCGGGCAATCAGCCCGCCCGCCGCATCGCTGTCCTGCATCAGCTCCAGTAGCGAGCGCAGCTTTTCCGGGGGCAGGGTGAGATATTCCCGGACGGTGGCAAGCGTCCGGCGGTTGCGGTCCTCGTGGCAGACGCAGAACATGATCAGCCCGCCGAGGATGGCCTTGGCCTCCTCGTTCCAGTGCGCTTCCGTGACCTGTCCCGGCGGGTCCATGACCAGCGCCTCTGTCAGGGAGGCCGCATCCTCGCCCAGATCGAGGCTGTCCGGTGCCAGCCGGTCAAGCGGATTGTAGGCGGCAGAGGGCATCCCCGAGACCTCAAACGGATCGAGGACATGGACGGTGCCGAACCGCCGCCGGGCTTCCCCGGCGATCCGGGCATTCTCGCCTTTGGGGTCGATGACCAAAACCGAGCGCTCCGCCGCCAGCAGGTTCGGGATCACAGTACCAACGCCTTTCCCGGCCCGTGTCGGGGCGAGGGTGATCAGATGGGCCGGACCGCCATAGTGCAGCAGCCGTCCGGTGTGCGGGTTGCGCCCGATCAGAAGGCCGTCTTCCCGCTGGAGTTTCTTCAGCTCCTTGCGGTTGGCGAAGCGGGCGGAGCCGTGGCTGTCGCCGGTCAGCCCGAAGAAGGCGTCCGCGCCAGAGGCCATGCGCCAATACTGGAATCCGAAGACGCCACCAACAAAAATGAACGGCCCGAAGACCAGCCACTGCCATGCGCTTTCGCCGGGCGGTTGGTCGAAGAAGGCGAAGACGAACGGCGTGGCGACAAGTGCCCCGATCATCGCGCCGAACAGGACAGCGCCGATCATCCAGCCCAACAGGATAGGCGCGAAGATCAAACGACCGAAGAACCGGAACAGCCCTCCGAAGACGCGCATCACGCCCCGCATCAGGACGGCGTTTCCGGATCAGAGCCGGACGAGGCAGGGGAGGGAGTTCCCCAGTCCGCAAAGGCCTTGCGATCCTGTTCGCGGGGCAGGTTGCGGATCAGCCGGTCGAGCATCGCGGCAGCCCCGGAATCCCGTTCCGCCAGGTCCATGAGCGCACCGCCCAGGATCACCTTGCGCCGCGTGTCGAGTTTGCGCTGTCTGGTGCTTTCCCGGTTCTTCAGCGCTTGGAGCCGGGCCTTGGCCTGGGCATATCGTTTCTCGGCGCGCTCAAGTTCTGTTTCTGCCAAATCTCTACCCTCGCCACCAAATATTCTTGAGGTTGAAGTTGTTCTTGCCAGATCAACCGATAGCGCTTACCCGTAGGCCTGTAAAGGACAAGGGCGCACTTATGCAAACTCTCCACCTGCGGTTCCGAGATTTGCGTGCGATCTCTCTGGGGCAAAGCCCCGGCCGATGGCCATCCCCTTCGCTGCGTGCCGCCGCGACATGGAAGGGCGCGCCGCCCCTTCCAAACCATCCCAGCCCAACCTCAGCGGTTGGATCGCGTCCCGCAAGGTCGCGCCAGCGTCTCGCCCGATGCCCCACGGTGGGGGCCGGTCTGCCGCTGGCGTCTCCCTTGCGGGAGGTTCGTGTCGGTGCGAGCGCGCACCCCGGCAGACCTGACGGTGCCGACACGAACCGGGTTTGCCCCCGGCAAACCGCCAGTGATCTGTCCCCATATCCCGCCCCCCATGAGGCTGGGGATCTGGGGGCAGATCACTGGCAAGCCCGCGCGTCGGAGAGCTGTTGGCTCGCCTCAAGCGGGCTGTCTTTTCCCCTCGGACCGCGCCGGTTCCGGGCGCACTCTTGCGGAGAAAAGACGGCTGATCTGATTGCCAATGTCAGGGCATCGGCACGGATCAGCTGCGGCGCGTGGGCGCGTTTGCTTCACAGGCGAGGGGAGGACGCATGGCCAGCTACCACCTCTCCGTGAAGACGATCAAACGCAGCGCCGGGCGCTCCGCCACGGCGGCAGCGGCCTACCGTGTCGGGGAGCGTATCGAGTGCCTGCGCGAAGGCCGTGTCCACGATTACACCCGCAAGCAGGGCATCGAGGAGACCTTCATCCTGACCCCGAAGGATGCCCCGGATTGGGCGCAGGATCGGTCCCGCCTCTGGAACGAGGCCGAGGCCAGCGAGACCCGTCGCAACTCCGTCACCGCCCGCGAATGGGAGCTGGCCCTGCCGTCCGAGATCAGCGACGAGGACCGGTCGCTGATCACCCGTCAGTTCGCCGAGGAGCTGGTCAGCCGCTACGGCGTAGCTGTCGATGTTGCGATCCACGCGCCGCACCGCGAGGGTGATCAGCGCAACCATCATGCCCATGTGCTGACCTCCACCCGCAAGCTGGAAGCCGGGGGCTTCACAGCCAAGACGCGCATTCTTGATTCCGCGAAGACGGGCGGCGTCGAGATCGAGCAGATGCGTGGCCTCTGGGCCGAGTTGCAGAACCGCGCGCTGGAGCGTGTCGGGGAGGTCAAGCGCGTCGATCACCGGTCGCTTGAGAAGCAGCGCGAGACGGCGTTGGATCGTGGCGACAAGTTGAGCGCTGAGGAACTGGACCGCGACCCGGAGCTGAAGCTGGGGCCAGCGGCCAATTCCATGGAGCGACGCGCGAAGTGGATGGCCGAGCGCCAGGGCCGGGAATACAAACCCGTCACCGAGCGTGGCGCTGTCGTCCATGCCGCTCGCCAGGCACGCGCCGCCTTCCGCGAAATGCGCGAACGCCTGGACATTGCGCGGGAGACTTACGGGATGGCCCGTGAGGAAGGGCAGGGCCGTGTCTCTGCCGGTCTGGCGGCACTCAGGGCCGCGACAGCGAAGGATCGCAGCAGCGAGCGCACCCCGGAGGACTTCCAGGAGCGTCTGGCGCGCGTCGTGGACCGGTCACGGGACCAGGACGACACGCCGAAACCAGACGGCCGCAATTATGCGCGGGAGCTGCTGAAAGAGATCATGGAGAAAGACGCAGGCCGGGACGGTCAGGCGGCGGTTCACAAGTTGGACGGGCACAGTGACCCGGAGCTTGGCGAAGACACCGGGCGCGAGGCGCGCAAGCCGTCCGTCAATGAGCGCCTGAAGGACGTGCTGAACAAGCCGCGCGAGCGGCTGGAACCGGATAACGACCGTGATCATGAACGCGATGATGATGAACAGGAAAACACGCGGGACAGGGACCGTGGCGAAGGCCACAGTCTGTGACGCGGTCTGACAGGGCAAACAGAGGAGACTGAAAAATGGATGAAGTGTTCAACGTGGGAAAAACGTTGCTGCTGGATGGGCAGCCCATGTCCTTGGTTACGCCCGCAGGCGTCGAGGGCTGGATCGATCAAGGGATCAAGTACAGCTATCGCTACGATCAGGTGCGCGATCCGCTCGACGGTCAGATGAAGTACCGCTGCATCTATGAGAAGGATGGGGCGGATGTGCCGTTTGTGCTGGTCAACAGTCCAAGTAGTGGCGATGGGCGCGTGATCCTGTTTGATGATGTGCGGGATCAGCCACCGGTGTTCCATCAGCGACGGTGAGCGATGCTGCGATGCCGCAAGGCCGCTTCGAGCCCATCTTGTAAGTTTTCTGCAATGCGGCCAATGTGGAGAGTACCGTAAAGTGTGGGGCAGTTGAATTTTGGGATTGATGCTGGCAAGGATTTTGGATGTCATCCGCTTCTCCAATCTATCAGCTAAAGGTACGCCTTCTTGGGTTGAGCCCGATGATCTGGCGGCGTGTTTTGGTATCGGATTCGACGACACTGCGTGAACTGCACGGCATTCTTCAGGTTGCGATGGGCTGGGAGGGCATTCATCTGTTCCTCTTCGAGGTTCACGCGGTACAATACGGCTCGTTGGAGTTGCATGCTGGAAACCCGGATGTATCCTTGCAGCAGTTTGGGTTCCGCGAGAACGAACGATTTTCCTACGTTTACGATATGGGGAATAACTGGGAACACGAAATTCGTGTTGAAGCGATTAATCCGCCACCAAAGAAAACCTATCCGGCCTGCATAGGCGGTTCCGGAGCCTGCCCGCCTGAAGATTGCGGTGGTGTATATGGGTATCTTGAACGGCGGGATGAGGCTGACGGCTATGATGCCTGGAATGACATGGGCGTCATGGTTGGTTTCCTTGAAGATGTTGTAGCAGCGAACGCCCCCAATCGGCCGGTATCTGATTTCATGTCTGACGAGGTGGAAGCTGCGATGGAACGGATGGTTGCTCGCAAGCCGTTCGTCGACGGGAAATTCTCACGGGGTGCTGTGAACAAGCGGTTTCGATCCGGAGATCATCGCGACCTGATGCGCCAGCAGATGTGGTAAGGGCCGTCCGAAATGGTTCGGTTCCGGACAGGGCGTAATGATCTGTCCATAAATTATCTTGAACCTGTATCGAACAGGCGTATTATTTTGGACAACATTTCCGGACAGAATTGCAATGCTGTGACCAGAACATTCGCCTACGCCAGAGTATCGACCGTCGAACAGGACCCCGAAAACCAGATCCGGGAGATCGCTGCCGCAGGATTTGCGGTGGAGCCACACCGGATCATTACCGAAACGGTTTCCGGCTCACAGGCCATCGCACAGCGGAAGGGATTTGCGCGTCTTCTGGACAAGATGGAGCGTGGCGATGTTCTTGTCGTGACTAAGCTGGACCGGCTGGGGCGCGATGCGATCGATGTCAGTACGACCGTGGCCAAGCTGGAAGTCTTGGGCATCCGTGTGCATTGCCTCGCCTTGGGCGGCGTGGATCTGACCAGTTCTGCGGGCAAGCTGACGATGGGTGTGATCAACGCAGTTGCCCAGTTCGAGCGAGACCTTCTGATCGAACGCACGCAATCGGGGCTGGCGCGTGCGAAAGCGCAAGGCAAAACACTGGGGCGCCCATCAACCCTTTCGGCTGATCAGCAGGCGCTGGTCCGCGAAAAGATTGCCAATGGCGCGACAGTTTCCTCCATCGCACGCGAAATGGGCACCAGTCGGCAGACAATCATGCGGGCGAGAGATTCAGAACCAATATAATCAAGCAGGCAGACCCCGAAGATGGATATCGAAATCAGCGTCACAATAACTGCGCCAGATGGCACCGCTCACACGGATAGGATCGCCGCATTCTCCAAGGGCATTGAGGCTGCTGGTGACATCGGCCTGTCCATAGAGGAAGGCAAAGCCGTTCTTTTGGGCATCCAGCGGAAAGTTGTTGCCGCGCAATGCGAAGCGTTTTGTATCCAACGTGCCCGCTGTACGTGCTGTGATCGAAAGCTTCGTGGCAAAGGGCGCCGGCAAATTCGATACCGGACGGTCTTCGGTGACATCGCCGTTGAAAGTCCGCGCTTCTATTCCTGCCAGTGCCACAATGGTCCAGCCAAAACTTTCAGTCCTCTGAACGAACTTTTGCCCGACCATATCGCCCCGGAGTTGCTCTGGCTTGAGACGAAATGGGCTTCGCTTGTATCTTTCGGGGTCACGACTAACCTGCTGAAAGATGTCCTGCCGATTGATATGAGGCTAAATCCAGACACCATCCGCAGACATCTGGGGCGTGTGGCCACGCGGATGGAGGCCGAACTTTCTGATGAGCGTTACAGTTTCATTGAAACCAGTCCCCACCAGCGCGCCCAGCTTCCCAACCCTGAGGGCCAAATCACCGTCGGTATCGACGGTGGCTATGTTCGGTCTCGCGACGCGGGTCAGTCGCATTTCGAGGTCACCGTCGGCAAATCCATCCCCACAGATCGCCCGAGCCGCTATCTTGGGCTTGTCCAAAGTCATGATGACAAGCCCAAGCGGCGACTGCATGAAGTTTTGAAGGATCAGGGTTGGCAGGAAAACCATCCAGTGACATTCATGACTGACGGTGGAGACACCGTCATCCACATGGCGCGACACATGGCACCTTCCTCTGAGCATATCCTGGATTGGTTCCACATCACCATGCGCATCACCGTCATGCAGCAATACGTCAAAGGGCTTGCGCATCACAATCCCGCAGAGGCCGAAGCCATTGCCCGCCTGCTGCGCCAGATCAAAGGGTTCCTTTGGAATGGCAACCTTCACAATGGTCAGGCAGCGATCGAAGACCTTGTCATCGATCTGGAAGTTGTCGAGACGGACTATGCCAGCATCAAGGCACTTCGGAAGGCGGCGTCCGAGTTCGAGACCTACATCGCCAACAACGCCTTGATGATCCCGAACTATGCGGAAAGACGACGGTACGGTGAACGCGTTTCAACCGGCTTTGTCGAAAGCACCGTCAACACCGTTGTTGGAAAGCGCTTCGGCAAGCGGCAGCAAATGCGCTGGTCAAAACGAGGCGCGCACCTCATGCTGCAAACCCGAACCAGAGCCCTCGATGGCACCCTGCGCGCCAAGTTCGAGCAATGGCATCCGGCGTTGAAGCCTTCGTCCGAAACCGAAATGGCTGCATGATTGCCCCACACTTTACGGTACTCTCCCAGGACAAGGGGATACGTGCCTGCATCCCAGGCCGGAAGAAACGCAAGACGGCGATCAAATACGATAAGCGGAGATACAAGCGGCGTAACCGCATCGAGATCATGTTCGGCAGGCTCAAGGACTGGAGGCGCGTCGCGACCCGCTATGACCGATGCCCCAAGGTGTTCCTCTCAGCCATCGCCCTCGCGGCTCTCGTCATCTATTGGTTATGAATCCTGACCCTAGGTAGACCTGCAGTCTTTTGCTTGATAGGGGTAGGGCGCATAAAGCCCGCGGAATCGAATTGGACCCGATCAGCGAACGAACCATCTTGGCCCGCGGCGTGCGAAAAGCTGCAACTTGAGGCCTGACACACGACCGCAATCAATCTTGTCCAGACAGATCAGAAAATCCTTGCAAAACCGGGGGCAATGGTATGGACCCCGCCGACCTCGGGCGGTGTATCTTGGAAAGGCAAACAGGAGGGTGCATGCCATGGAAATCAAAAGGATCGGCCTTGATC
>NZ_JBRJGR010000042.1:0-15408 GCF_053628595.1 Roseovarius sp. MBR-154 | reverse complement strand
TCTCGTAGTCCCTGACGAGCTACCGGCCGCCCTCCGCTTCATCCCATCGCGACGCCGCGCAAGTGCAAAATCAATGGGGCGTGGCCGCCGCTTACCTTGAGCATGATATTTCTCCTGTTGCGGTGTGGCGCGTTGCGCCGGTTGTGTTGCAGAAGAGGTTTCGGCTTTGTTCCTCATCCCTTCCCTAAGGAAATGGAAATCTCCCGCTGGCGATCAAAACGGGAGAAGCAAAAAAATGCGAATTTCTGGAAAAAACCCGCTTCGGGACGAGATCAGAGCGGATAGGACAGGAGCAGCATCTGGGTCATTCATGCAATCCACGGCGAACCGCGAGTTTTCGCCCCGATCATCGGGTGCGTAGTGACTGGCCCTTCGCTGCAATTCGATCCCGGCGCGGGGCGCCGCATTGCGGTTCAGCAAAGTTGCCATTTGTCATGCGAGGTTCCGCTCACAAGGTTATTGTGGCGCGAGAATGCATCCCCATCAACGGCGTCGGGATTTTCCAGGACTTCGTTTTCCGTATTGGGACCCGGCGATACACGCGTTCGAAAGAAACGAGCCATTTCCAACTCTGGACTTTCATCTATTCGTAACTTTGACCGAAGAATCCAACCCGATCAGCGGGTGCAAAGAATAGCCTAACTTACGCCAGATCCTCTCCAAGATGTGGAGAGTAGGTCAGCCTGTGCTCCCCCTGACAATCAGCTTGTGCTGTGCGACCGAGATGCGTGGCGGATCATCCCCTTCTATCCTTCTAAGCAGATAGCGTGCAGCGAGTTGGCACAGGGTTTCGACGTTCACACTATTTTGTCGATCATCGTGAATAATCTTCCCAATTATCCACGAGAAAAAGCAGCAGGCGTGCCAAGTTCGCGTGCGACAGCTTCGCGGGACCTTCCCGCCATTCACCGCGCGTGCTCAGTTCTCGCCGCGACCGCGAAGGCAATCGGCAGGGAGGGCGGAAACCGGCCATTCGCTGCGGTCGCGCACCAACTGAGTTGCTTCGTGAAAACCCGCCATTCAGACACACCTAAGGATATTCTTTGCACCGGGGCGAATGAAGTGCCCAGGCGTTCAGAAGAGGCACTGACTTTGGTGACCGCAGGTCCCACCATTCGAGTCAATACGAGCAAGTCACACAAAGGGCCCTTATTGGTGGAGAGCATCGTTGGCGGAATGCGCAGCAGGCACTGAGTGCTGCAGACCAATGCTCCTGCGCGATGTTGCAGGAGCCAATCCGCTCATTGCGTCTCATCGGCCCATCCTCAGAATCTCTGTCCCACGGAGATGTAGAGCAAACCGTCTCCTTCATCGCTGATGGAACCGTCAACGGCAAAATCGACGGGGAATTTTTCGGAGACCCTGTATCTCAGACCGAGGCCGACGGCCGATCCGGCGTTGTCAAGATCGTTGAACGCGCCGCCGACCGCGCCCACGCCGCCGAAGGCGACGACCCCAATCCGTTTGCCGAGTCTCTTGCGATACTCGATCTGTGTGGAGAGCAGCGCATTGTCGAGAAACTGGGTGATGTTGAAGCCGCGAAACGCATCGGTGCCGCCGAGCGAGCACAGATCGTAGAATGGGACGCGTCCCGGGGCCGAGCATGCGACCGACCGGATCGCAATAACGCCTGTGTCGCTTGTGGGAAGGTAGGTGTCATAGGTCAGGATGGATTTGACGTAATCTTCACCGAACCTGCCGGATGGTTCGTTATAAGTGCTTGAAAAAGCGAGGTTGAAGCCTGAGGTCGGGTAGATCTTGTCGTCGACATTTGAATAATCCGCGAGCAACCCGATACCGGTCGTCGAGAACCCGTTTGGCAAACGGATATTTGTCGGCAGGTTTGGAAAAACCGGATTGGAAGACCCGATGGTCGACTCCAGATAGCGCGCACTCACGCCCAGATGGAAATCCGGTGTGATGCCATACATCAGCTTGACCTTGATCAACTCGCCCGTCTGATTGATCGGGACGTCTCCGAAGGAGGTGATCAGGTCGTAGTCAATATCCGCGTCGATATAGGTTGCCCCAATGGACCAGCGATTGTCCAGAAAGGCCAGGTTGAACGTAAGCGCGTAACCCTCCGAGCCATTGTCCGAGCGCAGATACCCGACACCCAGCATGGATGGGTCCGACCCTTCGTCAATCGTGAACAGATACCCGGCCCCGAGGGCGAGACCGTTGCCGATCATCGGATCGCTGAACGGGACCGGGGCGACGATCAGCGAGCCGCTTCGGAGGCCGAAGTCCGATTGGGAAGAGGCATCGGTCAGCGGCGCCATCTTGTGATCGAGATTGCTCTCGGCGGCGGTCACCGTAGCCGGCTGTCCCATCATGACGCACAGGCACAGACCCCGGGCTGCGATCGATCGCAGTGGTCTTGCCACCCGTCGCTTTTGGATACGGACGTGCCCGTTCCTGTCCCGCAAGGTCTCTGATCTTGACCAGATGGTGCGTAGAATGGACATTCAACAACTCCTCAGTGCTGATCGTTTCCGAATGGATTTACAAATGGTGGCCCGGATCAAGGGAAGCCCCCTCGAAAGGTCGAGCCGCGCAAAACGCCATGCCATGGGTGATCGCCCGGTCGCGCCATCTTCAGAACAACAGGAGTTTGCGCAGGATCTGGAACAGATCCTTCAGCGGGAGTTGCGTCGCTCCGGCGGCGAACACCGGAAGCACGGCGGCGGCTGAGATGGGAAGAAGCGAGGCGCGCTGAATCAGGACGGTGGACAGGTCGCGGGCCGCCTTGAATATGATGCCAGGGTCGGCGAGGGACGCGGCCTGGCTGATCTCCTCTTCCGTGGCATCACTGATACGCGTGCCCAACACGCTGTGCTCCTCGGCCAGTTGGCGTCGCGTCGCCTGGGCCTGGGAGACATCCAGTGTCTGTTGTTTCAGCTCTCCGAGTGGCTTGGTGAAAAACAGCGCCGGTAAGGCCAGCAGACCGTTGGTGATGATGACCCAAGTGACCATGACGGCAGTAAAGATTGTCGTGGTGATGGTCTGGGCATTCAGATGTTCGGCAATTGCAGCCCCAAGATTACAGCTGAGCGCAAGCACGAACAGGGTGTAGGCATTTGGAAATCCGCCGACAAAGGCGATTCCGCCGGCCCCGTCCGGATGGGTGACGCTCAGGCGCAATTCCAGAGAGGCGATCGACTTGAGAAGCAGCGCCACGATCAGGATGCGCCAGACCCATCGCGCGACGAGGAAGAAATAGATCGGACTGCTGACCCAAAGACACCATAGCGCAGTGTAGGAAAAACGGTCCCCGCCACTGCCCGAGATGAAGGCCCATGAGTTTTCGTCAAAATCGCTGAGGCCAACCCCTGCGCCGACCGAACACCCGCAGGCCACCACGAAACACACGATTTCTGCCAGACGCGAATTGCGCCGCCGAACCGCAAGGGCCGCGGCCGATGCTGCCGCCGCTTGTGCCCCGGGCGCGAGTAACGGCGGGCTGAGCAGAGGGCGCAAGACCGTGCCGAGTTGAGCCTCTGCAACGGGTTCCATCGCAATCAGCAAACCGATCCCGAGAAGAAATCGAGACACTACGGGCAGGTGAAGCAGGAACGGCATGTCGGCAAAGCTGCCCAAAGCCGTGCCTTCGAAAACGCTGATGATCAGAGGCACGCCCCATGCAATCAGAACAACGAGAAACGCTCTGGACATTGGCCGCAACTGGTCGTCCTTCACCAGCCCGAGCCGGGCCTGCATCTCGAAATAGAGACCGCCGCGCGCAATTCTGGCCGCTTCGACGGTCGGGTCTTCCTTCATGACTTGGGCCCCTTTCGCGTTCCAACTCAGATCGTCGGATCGGCCACGACCATGTAGATCACGGTCGAGCCGCTGTAGAATGGCTGATACCAGGTCTCCGCATAGACGAAGTAATCGGTGTCCTTGGCCTTGCGCACCTCGGCCCCTTCCGGAAGGTCGGGGACGGTCGCGCCAATCGGCGGGGGAACCACTTCGAAGGTGTGCGCGCTCTCTTCATCGGCAGGCGGCTTCACGTCATAGAAGGCGCCCTCTGAGTAGCCGTATTCCGCGCCGTTCACGGTGACATTGGTGACCTGGGTCGGGGCGTTCTCGACGGTTGCACCGACCGGCGGGGCGACCACCTTATACTGGCTGCCCGACTGGGCGTAATAGGTTCCGTCGGCGTAATAGTAGGTGGTTCCGCGGACGGGGACCGTCTCGTATCTGGGCGGCAGGGATGCGATCATCGCACCGATGGCAAGCCCTGCGAAGAGCGCCCAGGCCGCGTCATTGTCATCGTCATGCCAGTAATTGTAGTGACCGTGATTATAGTAATTCCCCCAGTACCGGTTGTTGGAGATATCGTCCGAGACTTGACGGTAGGTTTCCTGCCGGTCGGCGTTCCGGTCAGTTCGCCCATCCTGCCGCATTTCGGTGCGGTCGGAACTCCCGTCCTGTCGGATTTCGGTCCGGTCGGTGCGCCCGTCCTGCCGATCGAATGTCTGTCCTGCCCGATCACCGCTCCGCGTTGCCTGGGTTGCAGCGCGATTCTCCTGCCGTGCGCCTGCATTGGCAGCCGGTTGCCGTGCGACCCGCTGACCAACGTTCTGACCATTCAGGCCACCACCGAAATCGCCGCGGCTTCTCTGGACGGAGGGCGCGCGCGGTGCAGCGCGCCGTTGCGTGCCCCCCGCACCGCTGTTGCTGAAGCGCTGCGCCGAACGAGCCTCACCGCCACCGGCCCGGCGCTGCGCCTCGGCAAAATCAGCACTGATCATCGAAAGCACGGCCGCGAGAGAGATTGCGATAACGCTCGACCCGAACGGTGTCTTCTTTTTTGGGATATCTTGCATGGTTCACTCTCCTTTTACAGGCAGGAACGCAGCAAGTGCCGCGCCGTCGGGTATCTCGGGTGCGAATGTCTCGTCGGGCAGATCGGGATCGAGATCCCACTCGGTGAAAAAGAAGATCGTCTGAGGCGCGCCGGGCAGGTCGAGCGCGGTGACCACCAGCTTGACCGGCAACGGGCGCTCGCCCGCGTCGATCCAGAGCTGCCAGGCCACGGTGCCATCAGTCAGGTAGATGTGATGCGTCGGCACGCCGCCGACATCATGCAGACCGACATACCGCTTTACCGTCGCGCGCTCGGTAATGAGCTCATAGGCGTCGTTCGACAGCAGGCCGCCAAGCGGCATCCGCACGCCGTAAGTCTCGGCAACGGTGGCGAGCGTCGTGTCGATCGTGTCGCTCGCGGGCAGCAATCCGTAGACCCCGGCCATGAGATCGACCAGAACGAAGCGGGAGCCGTCATACCACGCTTCCATGGCGCTCAGATCGTCCCCATAGGAGACGTGAAACCGATTCGGCCGTCTCAGCGCCACGTCGACTGCGCCCGCATATTGCAGCTTTTCGCCGGTCACCAGAACGTCGTCGAACAGTTTCTCGACATGAAGCGTGAGGGCAGCCGAGCTCTTCAACGTATCGGTCATGCCCCGCAGAAGGTCGTCGATCGATGGCGTGGCCTGTGACTGCGCACTCGCAGTCGCCGGAAGGGTCATGAGAGTAACAAGACCGAAGATCGTGCCGCGCAGGTTATGGAATGGCATAGTGTTTTCCTTCTCGCATCGGTTGCTGTCGCTTCGCGCCGGTCGGTCTCGGGTCAATTCGGAAAGATTCGGGTGATCTTGCTGCCCTGAAGCCCGCCCCCGGCCATCAGGCCCTGCTGGGAGAAAAACACCGCAATCGTACCCTGATTCAGGTTCGCCGTGGTGAGAGAGCGCATCATCCCCTGATCGGCTATGACCAGCGAGGGCGCGAGGCCGATCTCCACGCCGTCACTGTCAAGCAGCAGATAGTCCAGATCGCTTTGATCCATGAAGAACAGCGCATAACCAAAGGTCTGGGCCCCGGCCTGAAGCCCGTAGGACACCGCGCGGCTCCGGTAATACCCGTCCGTCTTGCCATTGATGCGAAGCGCACCGCGCCCGCCATGCACCCCTGCCAGCAACCCGATCTTGAGAATGCTGGGGAAGACAAGAACGCCGGCCGACGATTGCGCCAGAACCCGCGTGCCGGGGACTTCGGTATAGAGCCGCTCCAGCGCGGCATCGACATTCGCATCTATCTCGGCGGCTTCCCCTGCTCGGACGGGAGAAGTGAGGGTCGGGATCATAATGATGGCCGCGAGTAACGAAAGGAGGGTGCGAACCATAGTCCTTGGCAGGTATCGAGTGGTGTTCATGTTCCGGATCCTTGGCTGAGAGATCGTGCCCGCCATACGGGCACGATTACCGTTTTGAAGATCAAGTTGACCGATCAAGACCCCTGCAGTTTCTTCGTGCATTCGCGTGCCTCATAGATCGCGTTGCGCACGTGATCGAGATTCACCGTCACCGTGAAGGGCTTGTCGGGGAAGACGATCATTTCCTTTTGCTTCTCGAGATCAAGGCGCAACTGCTTCTTGTTTTCGTCGCTCGCGATCACGTAGCCGCCCTGATAACCGTCCGACGCGCCATGCACGACGGTCTTCGACTCGCCGACATAGAGGTTTCCGTTGACCAGGATCGCGACAGCATTCGTGCCTTCTTCCAGTTCGATGCCTTTCTGGAAGATGCCGATATAGCCGTAGTCGCTGTCCTTTGTCAGACCGATCTGGACCAGATGGCCCGCGTCGTCCGAGCGCGAAATGAAGCACGAGCCCCGGGTGCGGTTCTCATGGACGACCCAATCACCAACGTTGCGATACTGGGCGATCTCGTCGCTGTTCAGGGGCAGCACGTCCTGATCCGCTGCAAGCGCGGGCGTGGCCGCACCAAGCAGCAGGACGGCGATGGTTTTCTTTAAGATATTCATGTCTCGTCTCCAAAAATTGGCCTCGATATAGCCGAAGCGGGTCAAGTATCAGGGTCGTGAATGCATCGGACCGGACGATCACCGATGCCGGGCGGTAATGACGTGGGTTCGGGTGAGATCATCAGGTTCATCCTTTCGGGTACAGGAACGTGATGAAGGCACGCAGGCCGAAACCCTCTGGGCCGGTGGGGCTGCTATTGGCCCAATAGCGTGCGCCCACGCCGATGCTGACCGGTTGATTGCCAAACTTTGTCAGCTTGGAAACCTGTGCGTTGATCGGAACCGACCACTCATCGGCCTTCCAGTCATAAGAGGACTCGGTGTTGAGTGTGTAGGTCCAGGCCTTTGGCGTCGTGTAGGAGACGAAGGGCTGGAGGAACGTATTGTTGATATCCGTGCGTTTGCCGTCACCCGCAAATGACCAGACATGGTTAACAAGGCCACCAACTGTCCAGGGACCCGATTGCGTCAGCGCGATCGCCGTGGGGCCGAGCGCCCATTTCTCTCCGCCAAGCAAATCGTCCGTGGCCGTGGGCAGAACCGCGACTGGACCCACGCCCCAAATCCATCGTCCGAAGGCAGGTTTGACTGGCGAGAAGAACGCGCTGATCGTGGTGTCGCCCAGGCCGAACTGATCCCCGGCTCCCGGAAAGATATCCTCCTGCGACGTCATCGGCAGGATAACGCGGGTGATGAGGTTCCAGTCCGAATTCAGCGATGTCGGGATGACCGGCTGGATATTCAGGACCAGCCGCTCGCCATCATCCGCCGGTCCGATGTTCGAGTCGTAGTTCAACTGAAAGGGTACGCTGATCAGCGAGGAAATCGGGTTGGCCAGTTTCTTGGCCAGGTCCGCCGCCTCCTGCGCCTGCGCGACAGGCGCACAGACGAGGAGTGTGCTGGCCAGCATCCAGGCCCCGGCGCGCCTTCCGGCGGATCGTCTGGGCACCTGGCCACAGGTCGCGTCGGAAATGATCGTCATATGTCTCATCCTCATCAAAATTTCACGGTAATGCCGACCACGGGTCCATAAATCTCGAGGTCGAGGTCGGCATTGCCGCCGTCATAATCGAGGGTCATGTAGCGAAACCCGGCATTGGCGCTGAACCGCTCGCTGAATGCGTATTCCACGCCACCGAAGATATCGAAGGACAGGTCCGACCCGACACCGAAACCGCCGATGCTGGCAAAACCGCCCAGCGACACCTTGTCGTTGAGCGTGACACGCCCGCGCAGACCTATGATCGGATCAACCCAGATTTCATCTACCCTGGCGTCAAACCCGGCCCCGACCGGACCACCGCCTGCAAGGCTGACATCGGTCTCGACATTGACAAGCCGGAGGCCGCCATAGCCCTGCACCAGCGTGTCGTTCTCTTCGTGAAGCACGTAGCCAAGCGCCGCCGTCGCAAGCAACATTTCGACATCGACCTTGGCCGAACCGGCGAATGGCCCGCCGAGCGTACCCTTCTCGCCAAGGTCGGCATAGATCGCGTCGTAAAGCAGGCTGAGCTTTCCGAACCGGCTTTCACCGGCGAGCATGAAGCCGAAATCGAGCGAGTCTATGATGTCGCCGGGTGTCGCCGTTGACTCCGCAGAATTGCCGCCGCTGCCCGTCACCTCCGTGTCGACCCAAGGTATGAGACCGTAAAGCGTTACGCTGTTCTGGTAATCCTGCGCCGTGGCCTGTCCCGCCGCCATGACCATCGTTGCCGCCGTTGCAACGCTGGCCAAGCGTGCCATATGGTTTTGCGTCTTGTTTTTCATTCCGAATACGTCCTTGCAGTGCCGAGGTTTCGGCGCGGGGAGGGTGTGGCTCTGTTTGCTTGTCCCTCCGCGGAACAAACGCCAGACGAAGGATTACTCAACCAGTTCAATCTCTCCAGGACGCCAGCTCTGGTTGATCCAAGGCTCCAGCGGGCCATACATCCGCAGGATCGTAAACCAGCTCTTGCCCGGAACGGTCTGCAGCCAGTTGCCCTCTTTGCCCGCCGGGGCGTCGGGCGCGAAATAGACGTCATAGGATCCGTCTGCGTTCTTCTGGATCCCGTCACTCTGGCTGCCCGCGGTAGGGAATTTCTGCCCGGTTTGCAGAAGCGAACGCGTCTGCGTGTCGTAAAGCGTCACCGCCCAGAAATTGTTGATTGGCACGTCGGGGGGAAGGCGCAGCGTGTAGGTCTTGGACCCATCCAGCGGGTTCTTGTCGGCATCGAGATAGGCGAGGGCGTAGTCAGAGCCTTGTCCTACGGTCGTGGCCGCCATCGCCTGGGTCACGCCGGTCGCGTTGTAATAGAACAGCACCCGCGCATCGAGACCCATCGCGCCATTTTCCACGAAGGTCGTGTTCTTGTTCGCATAGGCGGTTGTCCAGGCGCTGTCGGTGTCGGGATAGATGAACACCCCGTCGATGCGCGGCTGATAGGTGATGGCCCGCGCCGTCGCTCCACCGATTGTCGCGGCCTCGCTCAGCAGCTTCTGCATGCGCGCATCGGGGGTGAAGGGCTGACCCTTCACGATGCCGATGGACGCCAGAAGCCCTCGTGCCTCGGGGTCGATCGCGTCGATCGGCTCTTCCTGGACCACCTTGTCGAGGCCTTTGAAAAAGCTGAAATCATTCGGCGCAATCGTGTTGTAGCTCTTACCTGAGAAATTGACGAACTCGGTTACGGGCGGGTTCTCTGCCAGGGCCAGCGGATAGACCTTGAGGTTTGCCTTGATGTTCTCCACCGCAGGCGTCAGCCCCTTCGCGATAGAACCGCGCAGGAAAAGAAGGTTGCTGTAGGTGCCCGACTTGATCACGAAATACCCGTCCGGCACGGTGCCCTGATAGCCGGGCGGCAGCATCAGGTATTTACCACCCTTGCCCTTGTCGGGACCTATCGCGCCCAGATTCTCAACATATCGGAACCAGGCATCATCGACAAAACCCAGCATCCCCGCCGGCAGTTCGATCACCAGCGGGCCATCCTTCTTCAGATCGAGGTAGCCAAGCGCATAGAGCGTCGATGTGTTTCCTGTCAGATAGAGGGACTCGGGTTGCAGTAATTGCTCGGTGATCGTGATCTTGTTGGAGGCATCGGCGCCGATACTGGCATTGCCCATCCGCATGGCATGAAGCGAGGCCGCGCCTTGATTGTCCATGAAGACCGAGAGTCCTCGCATCAAGTCGAGATTGTCGTAAACCTTGGCGACAGTATCACCCACGGGCACGCCATCGAAAAATTCCAGCGTGCCAATAGGCGTCTCGACCTTGTCTGGGATAGAGATTGACTCCAGCTCAGTCTTGCTAACTTCGGCAGATGCTGGAAATCCGGCGAGACACGCCAGAACCGTTGCGGAAAGAAGTAGCTGTCTGTTCATGTTGTTGCCTCCCGGGTGCGGTCGTGAAGATCAGGGACACCGCGTGGGTGCCCCTTGGGTCGTCTGGCGCTCATTCCACCTTCACGACCTGCGGCATGTCGTAGGTGCCGTTGACGAGCGGAGCGTAAGGGCCGTAGTTGCGCGAGGTGAACCGGAACCCTTTGGCCGGCGCCGGAAGCCAATTCTTGGCTTGATCCGGATCGGACGGCTTTTCGTTCTGGATGTAGATCACCAGTTTGCCGTCCTTGGCCGCCAATTCACCAGATTCGAGCATGAAGCTGTTGACGGTGTAACGGTTGATCTCATTGGCAACGAAATAGCCTTCGGTGCTGTAGATCGGGATGGACCAGAATTGGGTGACCGGCGGGAGGTCATTCATGTCGAAAGTCAGGGTGTATTTGTTCGTGCCGTCAAATGGCTTGCCGTCGGAATCTGTGAACAGGAACGCTCCACCATGCGAGATGTTCTTGTCCGGCGCGGCCCAGGCTGCATCAGCGATGATCGCGCGATCCATCCAACGGGTTTCGAACCCGCCGTCGTTGCGCACGACGCCCCAGCCATTCATGTTGATCATATTGGACTTCAACGTCTTGCGCACGTTTTCGAACCCGGCTTTGAACCCGGTCTCGAGCGCCTTTTGCTGGTCGGCTGTCAGCTTGGCCCAGTCAAAGGTCAGACCCTTGCCGATGTTGAAGGTTTCAAGCTGCTTGAGCATGTCGGCTTCCTTGATGGAATCCGTGAGCGTCGGCATGGTCGGATCATTCAGGATCACACTGAGCAGGCTGAAGTATTGCTCGGCAGTCTGTTTGTCGACCTGACCGAACTGATATTCGGGCAGACCATCGGGGATGAGGAAATCGCCCTTCACGATCTCTCTGTCGGCCTGGGCGATGCCCTTGTTACCATTGGACAGCCAGTCGGCCAAAGGCGTGATGGTCACCTGATCCTGATAGCCGTTGATCGTCTTGATCTCGGCATCGGTCCCGGTTTCAACGGCCATCCGCACGACGCCATACGCGGTGAGGGCTGGCCATTGCACGATGTCAGTTGTCGGGAATTCGGCCGGAACATTGCCGGTGAAACCCGGCGGCACGAGAACGTACTTTCGCGCTTTTTTGCCATTGAACGGCGACCCGACGATCATCCGAAAAATGCCGTACTGATCCATGATCTGGACACTGAAGTAACGGTCGGTGATTTCTGGCACTTCGATGACGACCGGACCGGCGCGCAGATCAAGAAAGCCCGCGCCATATAGCGTAGTCGCGTTCGGCGTGACCACCGGGTAATCCGGGGTGATCTGCTTGCGCACCCATGAAAACTGGTTCAGCCCTGCATAGACTATGTTTTCCTTGGCGTCATTCTGAGTGTAAACCCATCTCTGGCCATAATAAATCGCCTGTTGCAGGCCGTAGACATAGGCCTGCGCTGCGATATCCTCCGGTTTCTGCTCGGTCTGGGCCTGTGCGCCGGCGGTCATGCCGACAAGGGCGATGGCGGCCAAGGCTTTGGTCGCGTGCTGCTTTATGGAGCGCAGCGCCCCGCGCGAACGTGCCATCACCGCGCCGATCCATGTCGAGGCATATAGCGTGCCGGGAAACCCGTTTATCTGTGTCATCATCTCTCTTCCTCTATGTCAGTGCCGGAACGCGCTTGTGCGACGGGCCATTCGGGTCATCTCGGCGGGACGTGTACCCCGCCGACGACGTCATTTGACCAATTCGATCTCTCCTGGCCGCCAGCTCTGGTCGATCCAGGGCTCCGTCGGGCCATACATCCGAAGGATCGTGAACCAGCTCTTGCCCGGAACGGTCTGCAGCCAGTTGCCCTCTTTGCCCGTTGGAGCCTCGGGCGCGAAATACACGTCATAAGAGCCGTCGGCGTTCTGTGTCATGCCCTTGGTCTGGCTGCCTATGGTGGGGAATGGCTGCCCGGTCTGAAGCTGCGAACGGGTCTGGGTGTCATAAACGGTGACGGCCCAGAAATCCTTGACCGGCACATCCTTGGGCAGATGCAGGCGATAGGTCTTGGCCCCGTCGAATGCCTGCCCCTCGGCGTCGAGAACGGCAAGCGCATAGTCGGACCCCTTGCCGGGGCTGCTGGTGGCCATGGCGGGCGTGACTCCGCCTGCGTTGAAGTAATAGAGCGCCCGTGCGTCGCGGTTCACCGCCCCATCCGCCTCGAAACTGGTGTTCTTGTTGGCGAAGGCCGTCGACCAGACGCTTTTCGGGTTGTCGGGATAGATCCGCACACCGTCGATCCGGGGGTGATATGTGATGGCGCGTGCCGTGGCATTGGCGAGCGTGGCGGCCTCCGTCAGCAACTTCTTCATACGGTCGTCCGGGGCAAACGGCTTGCCCTTTACGATCCCGATGGCCGCGATCGCACCGCGTGCTTCGGGGCCGATCGCCGCAATCGGCTCTTCCTGAACGATCCGGTCAAGGATTTCGAAATAGCTGTAGTCGCTGGGGAAAACCGTGTTGAAGGCTTTGTTCGACACGTTTTCAAAGGCGGTCTCGGCCGGGTTTTCCGCGTCTTTTAGCGGATAGACTTTGAGGTTCGCGGTGATGTTCTTGACTGCGGGCTCAAGCCCTTTGGCAATTGAACCCCGCAGGAACAGAAAGTTTCGGTTGGTCGAGGGGGTCAGCAGGAAATAGCCGTCGGGAATGTCGCCGGTATATCCCGGCGGCACGACGAGATATTTGCCGCCTTTGCCCGCATCCGGCCCGGTAACACCCATGTTGCCAACAAACCGCTGCCAGCCATCATTGAGAAAGCCGAGCATGCCGGGCGGCACCTCGATTACCGTGGGGCCATCCTCGGCAAGATCGGTATAGGTATAAGCGTAGAGCGTCGAAGTGTTGGCCGTAACCACAAGAGTCTGCGAATCCATCAAATCCGCAAACAGGGCAATCCGGTTCGCGCCCTTAGCTCCGGCATCGGCCAGCCCTGTGCGCACGGCATACATCGAGACGGCACCGATGTTGTCGAGAAACACCTGCATGCCGCGCATGCGGTCGAGGTTGTCATAAATGGTGGCGACCGTGGCATCGGTCGGCACGCCGTCGAAGAATTCGAGCGTGCCAATCGCGGTCTCGACCCTGTCGGGGATCGAGATCGCGTCAAGCTCTGCGGACGATACCTCCGCGAATGCAGGGCCCATGGCGATGGCGAACGCGATTGCACTCATGGCGGGCAGGCGTATCATCGTTGCGTCTCCTCCGACTCTGATCACTTTTTCTTGAAGCTACCGGGGGACGCGTGTCGCTTCTGCCCATTTCGCGCCAATCTGATTGTCATGGTATGGCTCTGTGGAATGGGCCCTGAACGCACTCGGCGAGCAACCCGCCCATCTGGCAAATGCACGGCTGAAGCCATTCGGCGAGCTGTAGCCAAGTCTGGTCGCGATCTCCTGTATTTTCAGGTTCGTATCGCACAGCAAGGCGGCCGCAATCTCGAACCGGCTCTGCTCGACCAGCGCCCAGAAACTGATACCGCGTCTGTTTAATCTGCGCTGAAGTGTGCGGGAACTGATCCCAAGATGATCTGCCGCCATTTCGAGTGATACGGTTCCAGCCAGAGCCAATCCGGCGACGACCGATTTGACCCTGGAATGCTCCTTTTCGGAATCCTTCGTTGGGAGGGTCATATGTGCTACCGTCAAATCAAGGTTGTTCTGCGTACACGTTGACTGATTCGAATTTTGAACTCAGACCATTGCGCGCCAAATTCCGCGCGAACCAGCGAAGGGATTGCACTTGGATGGCAGGCTTGCGCTCGTAAGGGCGACCCATCTGATCGACTACATTTCGGTGCTGCGCAAAATCGGCGCTCCGGTGGACCGCGATCTTGCATGCTCTGTTCTGCCGCCACGCATAGAAGAGACGCCCCATCTTTATGTCAATATTCCAGTGGCCCTCGAATGGGGCGCGCGCGCAGGCCGTGACCTGCACCTAATGGAGTTGGGTCTGCTCGCGGCACAGAACGCCTCTCTTGCCTCTTTGCTGCCGGCACAGCAGGCGACCATCCTGACCGCGCAAACCGGCCTGATGCGGCTTGAGGCCTTGGCGGCCATCGCACAGACGGAAGATAGTGCGCTTGACATGCATTTGCTGCAAGAGGGCGATAACCTGCGCGTCATCTGCTCCATGACAGGGCTGAACAACCATATTTTCATATGCCTTGCCGAGTGGCTGAACGTGCAGGCCGTCATTTCGGTCATACGCAGCGTCATGGGGGCATCCTGGTGTCCGAGTGAAATCTGTTTTGTTTCTAAGACTTGCGTTCCCCAAGCCGTCCTTGCGGCGTTCCCGAACACCCGCATCCTGATGGGCCAACCTCTGACATCCGTTATCGTCTCGCGTGAAGATCTTAGCCAACCAACCTGTGATTTGATTGAAGCGACCGACAACACAGTGGCGTCACTTTCGTCAAGGGATGTCAAGGATGGCCAATCTGCTTGGGAATTTGTCAGCCTGCTGCGCATGATGGTCCAACCCTACATGAACGATGGACGTATCGACGTCGCTTTTGCCGCCGATATCGCAGGGATCAGCACGCGAACATTGCAGCGCAGGCTCAAGCTGAGCGGCAGTTCCTATTCGCAGATCGTTCAGGAGGCGCGCTTCGATCTTGCGCGGTCGCATCTCAACGAGCCCGGCATGAAAGTCATCGATGTCGCAATGATTGCGGGCTACGACAGCCCGCAACATTTCACCCGCGCGTTCCGCCGGTTTACCGGGGTCACACCAACGCAGTACCGCAACGAGAGCGCCAGAAGGGGTCTTCTCACGAATCGAGCAAGCACCTGACTCTGCATGAATATTGGGGATTGGCAGCCATCTTCCGTCTCAGCGCGCCTTCCTTTTCAAGGCACTTGATCTTACACAGAAAAGCATAGCCTTTGCACTCGAACGCAGCGCGTTGACATGCACAGTGTGGCCGCTTCAGTTCTCCATTTCTGAAAAAGCTCTTGGAAAGAAAGATTTGTCCGCAATCTCGGTTTCGAACGAACTGATCTCATCCATTCATATAGAATGCTGCGCAATGCATGAATGACCGGTTTGCTGAAGCTGCGTTGCAGCGTCGCAACTGGCTGCGGAGGTCGGCTCCGGGCCGTTCGTGGATAGTGTCCCAGGGCGTGGTGTAAGAGCGCCGACCTTCGGAAAGGTCCAGATCTGATCAGGTCGCCACGGCGGGCAACCTGATGTTTGGATT
>NZ_JBRJGR010000041.1:0-15761 GCF_053628595.1 Roseovarius sp. MBR-154 | reverse complement strand
CGTCCCACGCATCGCCACCTCCTGCTGCCGCTGCCATGCCGGAAGTGAATCATGTTCTCATAACCGCGTCGAGGGCCGACTTTTTCAGCAGCCTGTTAATCATCCCAATAATCTGCGCCTCGGTAAAACGGCTCTTTCGCATATGTTTGCTCCTTCATGGTTGAGCAAACTCTACATTAAAGTGAGGGATCTCGCGGGGGGCAGGTCAGTCGCTTGGCGGCCATGGTTGTTCTTCGGTTAAGGTTTGGTTTGCGGACCCAACTTTGACCGAGGAGAACGACCATGACCAAGAACAGTCTGTCAGATACTGCCGCACTGCGTGCGCTTTTGTCGGAGTCATCTGACAGCAACCTGCTTGCCGAGATGCTCGGGTTCGTCGCCGACCGCCTCATGGCGCTGGATGTCGATCAGCTCTGCGGTGCCAGCGCGCACGAGCGAAGCAGCGACCGCATGAACCATCGCAACGGATACCGGTCCCGAGCTTGGGAGACGCGTGCAGGAAGGGTCGACGTAAAGATCCCAAAGCTGCGTAAAGGCAGCTACCTGCCCGAGTTCCTTGAGCCCCGCCGGGCGGCGGAGAAAGCCATGACGGCCGTCATTCAAGAGGCCTATGTTCAGGGCCTATCGACGCGCTCCGTGGATGATCTGGTCAAGGCGATGGGAATGACTGGCGTATCGAAGAGCCAGGTCTCGCGGCTCTGCGGCGAAATTGATGAACGCGTCGATGCATTCCTGAACCGCCCGCTGGAAGGCGAATGGCCCTATCTCTGGCTTGACGCGACTTACATCAAGGTCCGCCGCGGCGGTCGGATCGTCAGCGTCGCTGCCATAGTGGCCGTGGCGGTTAATCTGGATGGACGCCGCGAGGTTCTGGGCATCGCTGTCCAGCCCAGTGAGGCCGAGGTCTTCTGGGACGAGTTCTTGCGTTCTCTGGCCGATCGCGGACTGCGCGGCACCCGTCTAATCATCGCCGACGACCACAAGGGACTGAAAGCCGCCGCCGCAAAGGTGCTCGGTGCGACAGTCCAGCGCTGCCGCGTCCACTTTATGCGCAACGCACTTGCCTGCGTCGGCAAGAAGGACAAGCCCATCGTCACTGCGGCGCTCCGGACGGCCTTCGACCAAGACACGCTCACAGCTTCGAAAGAGCACTGGGCCAAGTTGCTCGACGCCTTCGAACCGCGGCATGCCAAGCTTGCAGAGCTGATGCGCCGTGCGGAGGATGACGTGCTGGCCTACAAGAGTTTCCCCCGCGAGCACTGGGTCAAGATTCACAGCACCAACCCGCTTGAACGCCTCAACAAAGAGATCAAGCGGCGGACCAACGTCGTCGGGATCTTTCCCAATGAAGCCGCAGTCACACGATTGGTCGGAGCACTGATGCTGGAGCAAAATGATGAATGGGCGATCACGCGGCGCTACATGACACTGGAAACCGTCGCCGCCATTTGCGACACTACCCCAATGGACCCGGCGACAATCGCCGCCCTGTAACTGCGGCCAAGCCAAGGCCGAAGAACAAAGTTACACCATTCCTTGGGACACTATCGCGTTCTTGAATTCAAGGGCTTTCGGCATGAGGATCTTATGAAGATGGCGGCCGAGGCAGGTGTCCCAGAAGCCGACCAAGAAGGCGTCGTCGCATACGTGGCTGAGCAACTCGCGGGCCTACATGAGGGCAACGTTATCCGCTATCGCCTCAAACCGAGCGATCTCGACGGCGTCACACTCCCTTGATCTGCTTCGGCAAGGGGTAGAAGATAAACCTTCGCCCCTGGTGTGCAAAGAACTTTGGCAGTTCGATAGAGCAAACGCTCAGAAACTGCAGCGTCCATGCCAGGGACCTTATTTGCGCTGGACAGCGTCTTTGCATGTTCTGCGAGGGCTGTCCTTGCACCAATCGATCCGCCCTTGCCGGATCCAGAAGTGACACCGACACTCGTTTGTCTGCCGGACCGAAGGCGAGATCGCCGGGCGTTTCAGCCAGTCTGATATGGCCGTCCACCTGGGTCTCCGGTTTTTGCTGAGGGACAGCTTAATGGTCTCGCCGCACCCGCAGGGGCAGCGGAAGCAGGCCCATTTGTCGACGCCATCGCGCAGGCTTTGTCAGGTTGCTGACGCCGCATCGGCGGGGTAGTTTTTGTCATGCTGAACACCAAAGATTTGTCCCGGATCAAAGGCTTCCGGTTTCCACGGAGCGTCATCGGGTACGCCGTTTGGGCCTACCACCGTTTCGCTCTGAGCCTGCGCGACGTCGAAGACCTGTTGGCTGAACGTGGGGTTACAGTGTCGTACGAAACGATCCGGGATTGGGTGAGCCGGTTCGGGCACCAGTTTGCCGCAAAGATCCGCCGTGACCGTTCAGCGCCGGCAGATAAATGGCATCTCGATGAAGTCGTTATCCAAATCAAGGGACGAAGCCACTGGCTTTGGCGGGCCGTCGACGCCAAGGGCGACGTGCTCGAAATCCTGATCCAGTCCCGACGCAACAAGGCCGCGGCCCGCCGATTTCTCCGCAAACTGATGAAACGTTGGGGCCAACCCCGTGTGCTGGTGACGGACAAGCTTCGCTCATATGGAACGGCTAAGCGAGAGCTCGTGCCCGGGCTGGGTCACTGGTCGCACAAGGGCTTCTGTGGTTGCCGTCCGTGATGCAAGAAGTTTTTCAAACCGTGTAAACTGAACTGGTGATCGAGTGCGAGCTTCTGTCAGGCCTTTGAACGCGGCGCTTTCAGAAGCCGCGGGCCGGGATGGTGATCTGCGGATCAGGTCCAGACCTAAACATCGAGCTTTGGTGCTCTTTCCCTTATCCTGGTTCTACCGATCCAGATCTGTTCGATCATTCTGCCCATTCAGGTCATTGACTTCTCACACCTCCTTCACCGACGTTGATCCATCCTGTGCTGCACCGTGTTCATGCAGCGACGGTCTGCGTCGGATCCCTATAATTTTCCTTCTTTGTTTGCATGGCCCATAGGGCGCGGGCCATCTTGTTGGCCAGCGCAACTGCGACCAGCATCTTGGGTTTGCGCGCGAGCATGCGTTCCAGCCAGGACCCTTTGGGAATGGATTTTCGGCCTAACCAACTCAAACGCGACATCGCACCGATGATCAGAAGCCTTCTGATGTCAGGCTGGCCCGCCTTCGACATGCGCCCCAGACGAGGCTTTCCTCCTGATGAATGTTGCCGCGGCACGAGACCGAGCCAGGCAGCAAAGTCGCGGCCTGAGTTGAATGTCTCCAGTGGTGGAGCAAAGGCCTCAATGGCGAGGGCGCTTAACGGACCAACGCCGGGCATCGTCTGAAGACGTTTGGCCGTATCTGTCTCGGTGGACAAAGCTTTGATCCGTTTCAACTTGGCGTCGATCCGTACAGTGATCTCTTCAATCAGCTCGAAAAGGTCTCGACACTCCTGGCGGACCAGGTCTGGAAGATCGCAATTCGGATCCTCCAGAATCTCATTCCCGCGGCTTAAGTTTCCGATGCCCTGCGGGATTGTATGCCCGAACTCGTAAAGGACTGATCGCAGACCATTTACCAGCTCGGTGCGTTGATTCACCAAACGCTCCCGGCTCCGGAACAGGATCGCGCGGGCCTGTTGGTTCTCGGACTTGGGCGGAACAAACCTCATCTCCGGCCGTTGCGCCGCGATGACGATAGCTTCCGCGTCGGTAGCATCGTTTTTCTGGCGCTTCACAAACGGTTTCACGTATTGCGGCGCGATCAGCTTCACCTCGTGGCCCAAGCGGGTCAACTCGCGAGCCCAGTAATTGGCACTGCCAGATGCCTCCATGACGAGGACGGCCGGCGGTTGCGCAGAAATAAACTCCCTAAACTGTGGACGGGACAGCTTCTTACGAAATTTCAGGTGTCCGGTCATGCTGGCTGCGTGAAGCTGAAAAACGTTCTTTGCCAGGTCCACGCCGATCATTGTATCTTTCATTTGCCGTCCTTTCCTTTTCGTGACGTTGAACACCACGATCCTGGCACAATTCGATGCCGTTTGGGGAGGACGGCAACCACCCCATCTGAACAACCGAAGCGAGGCCTCCCACCGGCATACACGAAGACGCGAGAAGATCATGGGTCGGTTTAAATCCCCGCGCCAAGCACAGCAGTTTCTATCTGTGCATGATCAGGCCACCAGTCTGTTTCGCCCGAAGCGCCACCGCCTGTCCGCAGAATCTTACCGCCACGCTAGGAACGACGCACTCTCGCTGTGGACCGGTTATTCCAACGAATTGACTGCGTGACCTTCGCCGTCACCAATAAACTCAGCCTGACATCAGCAACCTGACAAAGCCCTGCAACGCGAACGAGATGCGCCGGTGCTTCATCAAGCGCCGCGCGCGGCCTCTTACACCATCCGATGGGACACTGCCCTCGCAGTCATCAACACCATGTTTTATATAAGTAATACAAAGTTCAGGACAGCGAAATCAGCGCGCTACTTGGGGAATGCGGGACCAAGAGACTATCAGCGTAGGTAACATAAAGTTGCTCAAGGGTTAATATTTACTCGTTTGTCAGCTGCGAGAAGTAGTGAGAGCTTGCAAACTTAGTCAGCTTTTCGCTGTGATATGAAGTCATCAGTGAGTGGTCAAGATCGGACGAGGGCCATTTGAGACTGATGCTGTAATCGCCGAGCTGATTGGAAGTTGTATGGGAGCACACCTTTTAGACCAGTCCTATAGACCTACCATTCGATCAGATGGTCTAAGTTGGAGTGCAAAATATGCGTGAGAAAAATAAACTGTTGTTGAAGCGACCTCAATTGGGAATTTGTAAAATATGAGCTATTCAGAGGTTCAGCATTTTATTGGCGGCAAGTGGTGTCCGGGCGGCGAAGGTTTGGCCCTGGATGTTTTGAATCCCGCTACCGAACAAATGATAGGTAAAGTAGCTGTCGCAACTAAAAGTGATTTGGATGCCGCTCTGGAATCCGCGCAGCTTGGGTTTGAGGAGTGGGGGGCTATGTCAGCTTATACCCGCTCGAATATATTGCGAAATGCCGCGATTATTCTGCGTGAGCGCGCTGACATGATCGCCGGGATATTAACGCTAGAGCAAGGGAAGCCATTGGCGCAGGCCAAGGCCGAAGTTCTAGCCGGTGCCGAATTCATAGAATGGAGCGCTGAAGAGGCGCGCCGGACATACGGGTTGGTTATTCCTGCGCGCAATGCCGAAGTGCTTCAGCTCACGTTACGCGAGCCAGTCGGGCCAGTAGCGGCATTTGCGCCGTGGAATTTTCCCATCAATCAATGTGTGCGCAAGCTGGCAGCGGGTTTGGCGGCGGGTTGTTCCTTTGTGCTGAAGGGGCCGGAAGATACGCCCGGCTCACCTGCTGAACTTGTGCGTGCCTTTGTTGACGCAGGCGTGCCGGGGAATACAATCAATTTGGTTTATGGCGATCCACCAATGATTTCTGGCCATCTGATACCGCATCGTGTGATCCGTAAAATCAGCTTTACAGGATCGACACAGGTCGGGCGGCAAATTGGGGCTATGGCTGCAAGCCATATGAAACGCATGACGCTGGAGCTCGGAGGCCACGCACCCGTTATTGTTGCTGAAGATGCCGATATCGAGGCTGCTGTGAAATTCATGGTGCTTCAAAAGTTCCGGAACGGCGGACAGGTCTGCACGTCGCCTACGCGCTTCCTGGTTCAACAGAAGGTCTTCGATCGTTTTGTTGAAAAGTTTGTCAAACAATGCGCAGAGTTGGTCGTTGGCGATGGGCTTGATCCCGCAACAGAAATGGGGCCGCTTATCAATCGCAAGCGGGTCGATTCAGTTTCCGAGTTGGTGGATGAGGCAGTGTCACTAGGCGCCAAGCTTTGCACAGGTGGAAATCGTATCGCCAACAAAGGGTTCTTCTATGCACCAACAGTTCTCACAAATGTCCCGATTGCTGCGCGTATTATGAATGAAGAACCGTTTGGTCCAGTTGCTTTGATCAATCCATTCAACACTCTGGATGAAGCGCTGGAGGAAGCAAACCGTCTTGAATTCGGGCTAGCATCGTATGCTTTCGCCGGAAGTGCCGCGACAGTTGCAAAGCTGGGCAAGGGGATTGCGGCCGGTATGGTGAGCATCAATCATCTAGGATTGGCTTTGCCCGAGGTTCCCTTTGGTGGGATCGGAGATTCCGGAGTGGGTACAGAAGGCGGAGCGGAGGCCGTCGCCCAGTTTTTGGCAACAAAATTTGTCACTCAACAAACGATCGGAGGATAGGATCTGACGCGTTGTGCGTCATATCAAAATAAGACTAAAATCAAACAGGGAGAGAAAAATGAAAACCAAGTTGAAATCAATAGCGCTGTCAGCCTTTGCAGCTGCGTTGACTTTTGGCCCCTTACAGGCGTCAGCAGCCGATGTTGAATGGCGCATGCAGACTTACGCGAGCACGGGGATGTCAGAATACAACTCGCTCGTCGTAAACTTCGCCAATCGGGTCGAGAAAGCCTCTGCTGGGCGTATGAAAATCCAGGTCTTTCCAGCAGGGCAAGTGGTTGCTTCGCCAGAAGTAACAGAGGCTGTGCGCGCTGGTGCGCTAGATCTCGGCAACACTTTCTTACTCTATTACGCTGGTAAGGAACCTGCCTTGCAGGGGATTAACGAATGGCCCGCAGGTCTCTATGATCAGCAAGCCTTAGAATGGTTCTATTCCGGCGGCGGTAAAGAATTGCTTCGGCCAGTTGGTGAGCGGAACAACTTTTACTACCTAGGCGTTTCGACACTGCTTGGCGAAAACATCTGGTCCAACAAGAAGATTGAGTCTCTTGAAGATTTTAAAGGTCTCAAAATTCGCACTGCAGGTTTGACCGCTGAATCCCTTTCCAAATTTGGCGCTTCTCCGGTTAGCATGGCATCTGAAGACATCTATACCGGCATGCAACGCGGAACGATTGATGCGTTCGAATTTGTATCCACACCAGTTCATTACGGCTTTGGTTGGCATGAAGTTACCAAATATGTCATTAACCCAAAATTCACGATGGGCGGGTCTTCGGATTGGATTGTGAACCTGGATTCATGGAACGCATTGCCTGACGACCTGAAAGAGATTGTGGACAACTCTTTGCGGGCCGCAAGCGATGATTTCTTTGTGCAGTCACGTCTTGAAGAGGGCGAGATTGTGAAGAAGCTGGAGGAAGCGGGAGTTGAGTTTCTTACGTGGCCAGAGGGCGAGATCGAAAAATTCGAGAAAGCCCGTTATGAAGTCGTTCGCGAAAAGTATTCGCCCAACTCAGAAGACTTTCGTGTGATCCAGCAGTCGCGCATGGATTTTTTGACCAAGCTTGGCTACGCTGTCGAAGCGCCCTGAAACCTGAATATTATTGTCTGAACTAAGAAAAAGGGCCCGGGCAGTAATGCCCGTTCCCAACAATTAAAAAAGGGAGGCGGGAGCGTGCAGAAATTACTTTCATTAGTGGATGGAACATCAAAATACCTGTCGTATTTGGCGACACTTGCGCTGATCGCGGGGATGATAGCCGCATGTTACGAAGTTTTTGCGCGTTATGTACTGTCCCAACCTACGATATGGACGGGAGAACTTGTGCAGATCTTGTTCGGCTCCATTTTTCTACTATGTGCGGCTGACAACCTGCGCACGGGTGGACATGTTGCCATCGACTTTATCAATAGCCTTTTGTCGCGCCGGATGAATTTGATCCTTGCCGGAACTGTTAGTCTGGTTATCTGCATATACTCGGCTATCTTTCTTAAAGTTATTTGGAAGCGTGCCACTGACTCCATTTTGATGTTGGAGACTTCGAACACGCCCTGGGATCCACCTGTATGGCCTTTGTCGTTTCTCTTGATCGTGGCGGTCGGAACGATGTTCTTGCAGGCGTTAGCGTCGTTTATCCGAACCACACAGGGTAACGATCCCTCTCTACCACAAAAATAACTCTTATTGACTAAAAAGAGAAACCAATTATGGACCCTGCGCTCCTTACCGTTCTGCTTTTCCTATCGGTGATCATCGTGTTGTTTTTCAGCGTGCCAATTGCCTTTGGAGTTGGCATTGTCTCACTGGCTTTCGGCTATTTTGTCTGGGGTCCTGCTTCGATCTTTATTCTGGGCAGTCAAGTTTACTCGGGGATGCAGAATACCTCTTTGGTTTCATTGCCGTTCTTTATGTTCATGGCATCGATACTTGTTCGAAGTGGTATTGCCGACGACCTTTATAGCGCAATGTATTTGATAATCGGCAAAGTTCGAGGCGGGTTGGCTATCGGGACAATTTTCGTCTGCGCTGGAATCGGCTGCATGTCAGGCGTCAGCGCGGTTGGTGTGATTACTTCAACCAAGATAGCTTTGCCTGCGATGTTAAGCCGGAACTATGATGAGAAAATCGCGTTGGGTGTCATTATGGTTGGTGGGGCACTTGGCCAGCTTTTTCCTCCAAGCATTCTTGCAATCGTCTTTAGCGGGTTATCAGGCGTTTCAGTGGGTAAAATGTTTGCGGTAGGCTTATCGACCGGTGCCGTGATGGTATTCTTTCTCGTTGCCTATATAGTTGTTCGCTGCTGGTTGGATAAAAATCTGTGCCCTGCGGCTGATGACAGTATGATGGGACATATCGAACCAAAAGAACGTGTGCGTATCTATTTGCGGACTGTGCCATCCGTTTTGGTCGTTTTTGCAGTTTTGGGATCCTTGTTCGCAGGCATTGCCACACCGACAGAAGCGGCTGCGATCGGGGCCGCAGCAAGTATGATCATCGCATTGATTTTGGGCACCATCGATCTGAAGCGTATTTTTGAAGCGGCGGTCGAGGCCGCCAAGCAAACGACAATGGTGTTGTGGATTGCCCTCAATTCATTGCTTCTGGTCTCTGTTTATTCAGGTATTGGTGGTGATGAGGTTGTGCGTGCCTTGATAGATAGCTTGGGAGTTTCACCGGGGGTCGTGATTGGGGTTATGCTTGCCACAATCTTTGTATTGGGATTTTTCATCGACCCTATCGGTATTCTGTTTTTGGTCATGCCGGTGTTTTTGCCCGTACTGACTGCGCTTGATGTTAATCTAGTTTGGATCGGTGCCCTCGTCATTCTGGTTTTGGAAACTGCGTATCTGACGCCACCATTCGGATATAACATATTTTTCCTGAAGTCAGTAGCACCGCCGTCCATTAGTTTGCGAACAATTTACGCCGCAGCACCGGCTTTCGTTTTGATTCAACTGGTGACCGTCGCGGCGTGTTTTACGATGCCTGGAATTGTTCTTTGGATCATTTACTAGGAGACAACGAATGAAAGAAAGTGCAATTTACGATTATATAATCGTCGGCGCGGGCTCTTCCGGATGCGCTTTGGCGGAACGCCTAAGTCGAGATGCGACAGCACGTGTGGCACTGATCGAAGCGGGAAAGAGTGATAAATCCTTGCTCATCAGGATGCCTGCCGGGGTACGACTGCTCTATAATGGCGCGGCCTATAACTGGAAATTCTCGACCACGGCCCAGCCTGAGCTTGAGGCACGCAAAATTTATATACCGCGTGGCAAGGTGATCGGAGGATCGTCTTCCATCAATTCTATGATTGCTATCAAGGGTGCCCGTAGCGATTACGAAAAATGGGCGGCTGTTTCCTCTCCTGAGTGGGGGCCCGAAAACATGTATCGGGTTTTGCGTGAAATCGAAGATTGTAGCGCTCTACCCCTAGTGAGCCGTAACGGGCGCGGACAGGATGGGCCAATAAAGCTATCGCGGCGATTGACCGGCCATACCTTGTCCGAGGCCTATATTGAGGCTTGTGAGCAAGCGGGCATTGGGCAAAACGATGAAGGGTTCAACGGCGAAAATCAGGCGGGTGCTGGTTACTTTGATGTGAACATCGCGTATGGCAAACGCCATGGCGCGTCAATGTTCCTTAAGAAAGCGAGTGGTCGGAGCAACTTGACCGTTCTGTCCGGATTGCCAGTACGGCGGGTCCACCTAGAGAATGGTGCAGCTTGTGGTGTTGTAGTTAAAAAAGGCTCTGATGAAGTACTGCTCCGTGCCGATAGCGAAGTAATCTTAAGCGCGGGGTCAATTGGCACACCGCAGCTTTTGATGTTGTCCGGAATTGGGCCTTCGACGCATTTGCGCGAAACGGGGATAACCCCCATCATTGATGCTCCTGAGGTTGGTCAGAACCTGCGTGACCATCTGGATTGTTCAATACGTTGGGCGACGCAGGGCGTTGACACTTATACCAAATATTTTCGACCCTACGAGGGCCTTTGCCACAGCGCCCTAGCCGGCGCGCAATATCTTCTCAAAGGTACGGGAAGTGCTGCGACACAAGGGATTGAGGCGGGTGCCTTTTGGGGGACCGATCGTCCTGACCAAGCTGAATTTCAAACTCATCTTGTCTTGGCGTTAAAGTGGCCGCCGAAAGGAGAACAACATCCAAAGAACGGTTTTGCTTTGCGTGTTTGCCAGCTCAACCCACAAAGTGTTGGCGAAATCAGGCTAGCCTCCGCCGATCCGAATGATGCTCCGTTTATCGATCCGCGGTTTTTGTCCCATTCGAAGGATCTTGATATGCTGGCTGATGGCGTTACCCGTATGGTGGATGTCGTCGAAAGTGGAGCCATGCGGACATATCTAGATAAGGCGATTGATAAAGATGCATTAAGCACCGATCCCGAGGTGGTGCGTCGCTGGATCAGAAAAAACGCGGAAACCGTCTATCACCCCGTTGGCACATGTCGCATGGGTAACGATGATAGCTCTGTGGTTGATAGCGCCCTGCGGGTACGCGGCGTAGAAAACCTGCGTGTCGCGGATGCGTCGATCATGCCAACAATCCTGAGCGGAAATACCAATCTGAGCTGCATGGCTATTGGTTTGATTGCTGGCGAGACAATTCAGGCCAGTAGTTAACAGGAAGCTCCCCGGATTTTGACCGCTTACAACAGGTAGGGCACTCTAAATCTCCTGTTGTAGCCAAGACATGAAGGTAGGGAATAACGGATGGGTTTCAGTCGCTTTCGGTCGGATTACCGAAAAGGGGCAAACGATTGCTTTGTTATCACTGAATGCATGGGCAAGGCGGTTTGACGAGAATTCACGGTCCAGAAGGGCTTCGATTCCGATAGCTATTCCAAGCCCGCTCATGGCTGCTTCGTACATCATCGACGCGTTTTCAAACCATTGACCACGCTTTGTATCAACATGAATGCCATTTGCATTTGACCATCTTTCCCAATCTTTGGGCCGGGTTTCGCAATGTAAAAGTGCATTTTGCCAATCGGCAACATCGCTGATCAACGTATTAGGCGGGAGATAATCCGGCCGACATACCGGAACCAAATTCGTCTCAAACAACCGCGACGAAATATATCTTTGATCCTCTAAACTATCTGAAAGTATTGCAAGGTCGATGCCCTTCTGTTCGAAATGAATCTCATGACTAAGAGTGGTGACAATCCGAAGTTGCGCGTCTGGATGAGATTGCAAATACCGTGACCAGCGGGGGACTAGCCAGCTAACGATGAAGCTGGGGTAGGCGCATATAACAAGGGGTCGATCGGCATTTTTTCCGACCAGATTATGTGTGGCCAAACTAATTTCATCAAAGACGTCGGCTAGACTATCAGCGTAATTCCGTCCTTCGTGGGTTAAGGATATCTGTCGGTGCATCCGGTGAAAAAGGCTGCACCCCAAATAATCCTCAAGCGATTTAATCGAACGACTCACCGCTGCGGGCGTCACACTCAGCTCATTAGCAGCACTGACAAAACTTCCTGTTTGCGCTGCCATGACGAAAGTACGCAGTGCATTTAGTGGTGGTAATTTAGGATCCATCGACGCAACCTAAGGTAAGAAAAACTCAACCAAAGACTAAGAATAACTTAGTTGTAAGTCAATAAATTAAGTGAAATAGTAAATTCAGTGCAGCATTAATTGACAAATTGTATGTCAAAAAAATCCTTAAGGGGACAGCTATGACCGAGAGACGTAGAAAATTCTATGCTTGGGGCTTTGAGGATCAAAGCGCCACACCCGAAGAGATGAAGCCGGTACTGGATACTTGGCACCGTACCTTCGAGGTTGATGCATTCGACGTAAAGCCCGCACCAACGCTTGATACCATCGATATGCCAGAGAGCAGAATTACCCATTTTCCAGAGACAATCAAAGATATTTGCCGCACAGATCGGTATGAGCGTGCGTTGCATAGCTACGGTCGGTCATTTCTTGACAGCGCCAAGATGTTTCGCGGTGATTTCCGCAATGCCCCAGATGTGGTTGCTTATCCGCGTAATGAAGAGGATGTACGCGCGCTTATCGATTGGGCGGGTGACATTGGTGCGGCGGTTATTCCTTTTGGCGGCGGATCGAGTGTCGTCGGCGGTGTGAATCCTGAAATCAACGGAACCTATGCCGGTGTGGTGACCATCGACATGTGGTACTTGAACAAGATTTTGGAATTCGACCCAGTGTCGCGTTCTGCGCGTGTGCAGGCGGGGGTGTATGGACCCGACCTAGAAACACAGCTAAAAACCCATAACGCCACTTTGCGTCACTATCCCCAAAGCTTTGAGCTTTCGACTCTGGGCGGCTGGATCGCAACCAGGGCTGCCGGTCACTATGCGACACACGGCACCTACATCGACGATTATGTCGAAAATATCCGCATGGTTTCGCCAAGCGGCATCAGCGAAAGCCGCCGTTTGCCCGCCTCTGGCGCTGGTCCGTCACCCGACCGTTATGTGATGGGCACAGAAGGATCCGTTGGAATCATCACCGAAGCTTGGATCAGAGTCTTGTCCCGTATCAAGCACAAGGCAAGCAAGACAGTTACCTTCGCTGAATACGATCAGGGCGTCGAAGCTGTCCGTGCGATCTCACAATCTGGACTTTACCCAGCGAACTGCCGCCTCATCGATGCGCTTGAAGCTAAATTGACCGGAGCTTTCGATGGTAGCCGTCCCATCCTAGTCTTGGGATATGAAAGCTCACATTACCCGGTGGATCAGCTGATGGACTTAACTGTTGATCTGTGCCGAGAATTTGGGGGAACTCCAGTGGATGAGACAGAACAGGGACGCAACAGCGTGGCTGGTCAATGGCGCAATGCCTTCATTCGCGGCCCATATTATCGTGAGCATATGACTTCGCGCGGAATATGTCGTGAGACCTTTGAAACGGCTGTGTGCTGGAACAATTTCAAAGAACTGCACAGCTCGGTCATCGAGACAGTGAATGCAGCGATCAAGCGGGTGACCGGTCGGGCGGGCACCGTCACTTGTCGCTTTACCCACGTCTATCCCAATGGCCCCGCGCCGTACTTCACGTTCCATTGCCTTCCAGACCGTGAGCGAATGGGCGAGCAGTGTATGGAAATTAAAATCGCCGCCTATGATGCTGTGATGAAGGCAGGGGGCACGATCACCCACCACCATGCCGTTGGCAGACTGCACATGCCTTGGTATGAAAAACAGCGCCCGGCGCCAATCGGCGCTGCATTCACTGCGGCAAAGAAATCACTTGATCCCAAGTCAATTATGAACCCCGGGGTGATCATCTCTGAACAGAGGGGAAACCCATGACTTTGCCGCTTGACGGCCTGCGGGTTCTTGATCTCTCGCGCATTCTTGCAGGGCCAAGTTGCACGCAGACCTTGGGCGATTTGGGGGCGGATGTCGTCAAAATTGAAAGGCCAGGCATCGGTGATGACATTCGCGGATGGGGCCCACCCTTCCTGAAGGATCGGGATGGAAACGACACCCGCGAAAGTGCTTATTTCATGTCCACAAACCGTAACAAGCGGTCTTTGACAGTTGATATAGGATCAGACGATGGCCTTGAAATCATCCATGATCTTATCGATAAAAGCGATGTTCTGGTCGAGAATTTCAAGGTTGGTGATCTCAAGCGTCGTGGACTGGATTGGGGGTCGGTCCACGCACGCAACCCACGTCTTGTTTATTGCTCGATCACGGGTTTTGGACAGACTGGTCCCTATGCCGAGCGGCCCGGCTACGATTTCGTCGTTCAGGGCATGGGTGGCCTGATGAGCATTACCGGAGAGGCCGCGGGACAGCCTATGAAGGTAGGGGTGCCGATCTCGGACATCATGTCAGGGATGTATGCGGCAGTATCTATCTTGGCCGCGCTCCGTGAACGCGACCAAACCGGTGTCGGGCGGCACATTGACATTTCGTTGCTCGATTGTCAGGCTGCGTGGTTATACAATCAGGCGTCCAACTACCTTGTCGGTGGTGTTCATCCGGGGCGTTTGGGCAATGCCCATCCAAACATCGTTCCGTATGAGACCTTCGCCACCGCTGACGGCCACATAAATCTAGCCGTGGGTAACGATGGTCAGTACCGACGCCTTTGTCAGGCCATCGGACGGCCCAATCTGGCCGATGATCCGCGCTTTGTCACCAACACCCTTCGGCTAACCAATCGTGACGCCGCTTTGATCGAGATTCGTGCAGAATTGGCCAAAAAACCTTCAGCCCAATGGCTTACAGATTTGCAGGCGGCCGGGATACCTTGCGGACCGATCAACACCATCCCCGAAGTGTTCGACGACCCCCACATCCAGGCGCGGGGTATAGTTCAAGAGATTAACCACAGCGCTGCGCCAAATGTGAAAGCAAAGGTAATGCGCACACCGATCCGCATGGAAGGCCATGAGTTTGGTGTTCGCCTGCCGCCGCCAATGCTGGGCGAGCATACGGACGAAATCCTGTCCAAAATGCTTAACTATGACCCCAAAAAAATTACAGATCTGCGTGAGAAAGGCACTATATGAGTGGCGCTGCTGTACCTCTTCCCGGACTCCGGTACAGCGTAGGAGATGCAACAATGACCACACATTTATTCACTTTGGACAACATCGGCCCGCGTGGCCCCACCACGGGCGAAGCCTTCGTCGCGCCCACGGCTGTGCTAATCGGCGATGTGCAGATCGAGGCCGACGTTAGCATCTGGTTTGGTGCCATCCTGCGCGCCGACGATGCCACTATCTATTTGGGCACAGGGTCGAATGTTCAGGACAACTGCGTGCTGCATGTCGATCCCGGCTTCCCCATCCATATTGGTGTCAACTGCACCATCGGGCATCGCGCGATGATCCACGGCTGCACCATCGGTGACGGCACGTTGATAGGCATGGGCGCGACCATCCTCAATGGTGCCAAGATTGGCAAAAACTGCCTAATTGGCGCAGGCGCGCTGGTCACCGAAGGCAAAGAGATCCCCGACAACACTCTGGTCGTTGGAAGCCCTGGCCGCGCGGTTCGTAAGATCGATGCAGATGGTGTGGCTGATTTGGAAAAAGCTGCGGAACTTTATCGTCTCCGCTGGCGCCGCTTTGTTGGGGGGCTCCAATCCGCCACCCTGCCCGTCGGCATCACCACCTTGAAAGGTCTTTGATCTGGTTGCGAGGCTTGATCGGTCGCGCTGGCAGCAATCTTTTCCTCGACGGCAGCAATCTGCGCCTGGGTCTCGGCGATGGCGATGCTGCGGTATTCATAGAGAGTACAGCAAAGTGCGGGGCCGGTGCCGCGTGCGGCTATTGATGGCACGTTCAGGATATGGACACTGTCTGTAATATTGTTCAGCTGAAGGTTCGGCTTTTGGGGATCAGTCCGATGATCTGGCGTCGTGTGATGGTCCCGACAACAATTACCTTACGCGAGTTGCAGGGGTAGTGTGTGGATGTATATGGACCCCGCCTAATTGCAACGGTCTGTTTGGCTCTGGATCGAAAGTCGCGATTGCTGATGTATATCCGGCTTCTTAGGGC
>NZ_JBRJGR010000040.1:0-18228 GCF_053628595.1 Roseovarius sp. MBR-154 | reverse complement strand
CATTTGCAGGCCAGTCGGTCAGTCCATTCTTCGTGGCCAGTTCTCCGGCAAGTGCCGCCAGCGCGAAACGCTTCAGGACACGCTGAACCTGACCGCGCCTTCGGTGGCCGAGGTGATGCGGAGCGTGTCGAGCCGCGCGCCCTCGATGCGCTGCGTCGGCGCCAGCGACGAAATGATCCAGCTGTCCACGACCGAGCCGATGCTGGAGCCGATGAACCCGCCGATGGTTGCGGCGCTGACGCCGAGGATCGCGCCGCCGATGCTGCCGCCAATGGCGGCGCCAGCGGCGCCGAGAACGAGGGTGGCCATGGTCAGGTCTCAGCGTTGCGGAAACAGGAAGGCGAAGGCGATGCGCCGCCGCCAGGATTGGATGAGCGGTTCCTCGATGACGCCTACTCTCGACACCGATGCACAGATCACGCCGGCGATACGTCACTAAGGCTCCGCCGGTTCCCATCCTCTGCGCGGGCTTACGCAGAACTCCCATAAGTCTTTGATTCTGATTGTTTTCAAAGGGTGCGCGGGTAGCGTTTCCCCCATGCGAAACGCACCGACATATCCATGGCTGGGCTCGAACCCACTGTCGCCCGACCGGATGCCCCCCGCCGAGCGCCGCGCCGAATTGTGCGGTCTGCTGGCGCTGGGGCTTGTCCGGTTGCGGCTGCGCGAGTGCGGCGAAGCTTCTGACGATACTGGAGAAATTCACCTACACTCTCCGGCCGACCAATGCCGTCATGCAACTCCAACTCACCGGAGACCCGCATGACGACCCACGATCCCATTCCCGCGCGCCTGGCCGCGCTGAAGACCGCCACGACGCCGCAATTGAAGGCGCAGTGGCGCGACCTGTTCGACAGCGAACCACCGCCGTTCAACCGCCGCTACCTCGAGTCCCGCTTGGCGTACCGCATCCAGGAACTGGCCTATGGCGGGCTGAAGCCGGAGACGATCCGGCGCCTTGAGCGGCTGGGCGAGGAACTCGATGGCGGCGACCGGAAGAAGAGCCGGATCCGCGCGGACGCCATGCCCATCGCCGGCACGCGGCTGATCCGCGAGTGGCAGGGCGTCGAACATGTCGTCACCGTCGCCGCCGACGGCTTTGAATGGCAGGGGCGGCCCTACAAGTCGCTGTCGGCCATTGCCCGCGCCATCACCGGCACGCGCTGGAACGGGTGGGTGTTCTTTGGGCTGAAGAACCGGAGGGCGCGGACATGACGAAGGCCCCCTCGAAAGCAGGAATGATCCGGAAACAGCGCTGCGCGATCTACACGCGCAAGTCGTCCGAGGAAGGGCTTGAGCAGGAGTTCAACTCGCTCCACGCCCAGCGCGAGGCCTGCGAAGCATTCATCGCCAGCCAGCGCTCCGAGGGCTGGGTGCAGGTCCGCGATCAATATGACGACGGCGGGATCTCGGGTGGGACTCTGGAACGGGCCGGCCTGAAGCGACTGCTGGAGGACATCGAGGACGGGCTCGTCGACGTGGTCGTCGTCTACAAGATCGACCGCCTTAGCCGCTCGCTGGCCGACTTCGCAAAGCTGGTGGAGGTGTTCGACCGTAACGGGGTGACGTTCGTCTCCGTCACCCAGTCGTTCAACACGACCACGTCGATGGGGCGGCTGACGCTGAACATTCTGCTCTCGTTCGCCCAGTTCGAACGCGAGGTGACGGCCGAGCGCATCCGCGACAAGGTCGCCGCCAGCCGGAAGAAGGGGATGTGGATGGGAGGCGTCCCGCCCTACGGCTACCGGGTCGAGAACCGAAAGCTGGTGGTCGATGAAGAAGCCGCCGAGCATGTCCGCTGGATCTTCGCCCGGTTCCTCGAGATCGGATCGGGCACGGAACTGGCCCGCGAGGTCGCGAAGCGCGGCATCCGCACGCCGCGCGGCAACCGGATCGACAAGAAGTACCTCTACCGTATGCTGAACAACCGCGCCTATATCGGCGAAGCGGTGCACAAGGGCGAGAGCTATCCCGGCGAGCACGACGCCATCATCGATCGCGAGACGTGGGAGCGCGTCCATGCAATCCTTCAGGAAAGCCCCCGCAAGCGGGCGATGCGCACCCGCGCTGAGACCCCGGCGCTGCTGAAGGGCCTGTTGTACGGACCCGACGGCGCGGCGTTCTCGCCGACCCATACGCGTAAGGGCGACCGGCTGTACCGCTACTACGTCAGCCAGACGGTGCTGAAACACGGCGCCGGGTCCTGCCCGGTCGGCCGCGTACCCGCGGGCGAGATCGAGGCCGCCGTCATCGACCAGCTGCGGGCGGTGTTTCGCCAGCCCGAGATCGTGGCGGGGACGTGGAAAGCAGCACGCGTCCACGTCGACGACGTCACCGAGGCCGACGCCCGGACGGCACTGCAACAGCTTGATCCGCTATGGGACGAGCTATTCCCTGCCGAACAGGCGCGCATCGTGGCGCTGTTGGTCGAGCGCGTGGACATCGGCACGGACGGGCTCAACGTCCGGCTGCGCGTCGACGGGCTCAGCGGTCTGGCCCGCGAGATGCTGGCCGGCGACATCGGAGAAGCTGCATGACCCGCGGGGCTCCGATCCCCGAGACGGTCACGCTCCACGTCCCATTTCGCATCGTGAAGCGTGGCGGACGGAAGGAGATGCAGATGCCCGAGGGCGCCACGCAACCGCGGCGGACGGACAACACGCTGGTCAAGGCGTTGGCCCGCGCGTTCCGCTGGAAGCGGATGCTGGAGTCTGGCGAGTTCGCGTCAATTTCCGAACTGGCTGAGCGAGAGGGCATCGCCTTCACCTACATGGCGCGGCTTCTGCGCCTGTCGCTGCTGGCCCCGGAAATCGTGGATGCCATCATGGACGGCCGCCAGCCTGAGAGCGTCACGCTTGCGAACATGATGGATCCTTTCCCGTTGGACTGGAAGGAACAGCGGATACGATTCCTGCAGCCCGGGACGAGTGACATCTAGCGTCTGGCTCAATCACTCCAGTGTTCATGCCCAGATATCGCCGGCTCGGGTTGTGAAGGCCTTCTTCGCGTCGACATCTGCGACAAACTCAGACCACAAATCCTTGCCCAGCTTCCGACGCGCGAACGCGCCGGCCATCGCGAGAAACGCCTTGAGTACAGCGTGCATGTCCTCCACGTACCCGGAAAGGATCGTTTCGGTGCCGGAGCCGTATCGCAAACCGCCCGAGGTGAAGATCAGCAAGAAGGCGGCAGCCGAACAGGGCATCGACCTTGATGAAGCCACGCGCTGGATCGAGGGTCTGGACCGAATCCACAAGACCCGGCGCATCCAGCGCTGTTTCGACCTCTCGGCCACGCCCTTCGCCCCGACAGGGAAGAAGAGCACCGACACGGCGCTGTTCGACTGGATCATCTCGGATTTCGGTTTGAACGACGCGATCGAGGCCGGGCTCGTGAAGACGCCCCGGGTCGTCGTGCGCGACGACGCTGTTCCGGACGCAAAGACGCTGCGCTCGAAGCTCTACCACATCTATCGTGATCCATCCGTCTCCGAGGACTTGAACCGGGCGAAGGCTGAGCCGCACGAGGCGCTGCCGAAGCTGGTCCAGGACGCCTACACGCTGCTCGGCGCCGACTGGCGGGAAACCCGGGCGCGTTGGCAGGAGGCCGGGCATCATTCACCGCCCGTCATGCTCACGGTCTGCAATCGCACCGAGACCGCAGCCCGCATCGAGAACTACTTCAACAAGGGCGACGCGCACTGGCCCGAGCTGCACGCGCCAGACCGGACGCTTCGCGTCGACTCGAAGGTGCTCGAGAAGGCAGAGATCGGCGAGACCGCCTCATCCGACAAGGACTACGAGGCGCGCTTGAAGGATATCATCGACGCCGCAGACCTTCCCGAAACCCGGCGCCAGCAGTTCCTTGCCCTGAAGAAGGAGGAACTGCTGCGCGAGATCGTGGACAACGTCGGGAAAAGGGGCGCCGCCGGCCAAGACCTTCAGAACGTCATATCGGTGGCGATGCTGTCGGAGGGATGGGACGCCAAGAATGTGACGCACATCATGGGGCTCCGGGCTTTCACGTCCCAGTTGCTCTGCGAACAGGTCGTCGGACGCGGACTGCGTCGGGTGTCCTACGACACTGACGAGAACGGCCTGTTCCTGCCCGAATACGTCAACGTCTTCGGCGTGCCGCTCTCTATCTCGGAGACCGGCGAAGGCGGTGAGGCGCCGCCACCGCCGAAGCCCACCACGCAGATCGAAGTAGTGCCCGACCGCGCGCATCTGGAGCTTCGCTGGCCGAACGTGCTGCGCGTGGAGACGGTCGTCAAACCGGAGCTCGCCATCGACTGGAGCAAGGTCCAGCCGCTCCTGCTCGATCCCGCCAGCACACCGATCAGCGCCGAACTCGCCCCGGCGCTCGGCGGCGCGACGGACATGGGCAAGGTCACCGCGATCGACCTTGAGAAGCTACCGGATGGCTTCCGTCTGCAGCGCCTCGTATTCCAGGCTGCACGGAAGGCATTTGCCGAGCTGAGCCATGGGTTCACCGGCACACACGAGTATCTGGCGGCGCAACTGGTCAGGATCGTCGAGGCGTTCCTCAACTCAGACCGCCTCGACATCCCATCGCTCTTTCACTCCGATCCGCTTCGGCGGCGTATCCTCATCGCGCTCAACATCGATCTCGTGGTCCAACATGTGCTGAGCAACGTGACCGAGCAGAACACTGAACGTCTGACGCCGGTGTTCGACGAGGAAAGCCCGATCGGTGCAACCGGGTTGATGCGCACTTGGTACACGACCAAGCCGTGCTTCCCGACGACCAAGTCGCACATCAGCCATTTGGTGGGAGATTCTGCCTGGGAAGGCCACGCGGCCAATGTCTTCGAGAAGCGCGATGACGTTCTCTCATACGCCAAGAACGATCACTTGGGCTTTCAGATCTATTACATGTGGGCGGGCTCCCGGCGGCGATATGTCCCGGATTTTCTGGTCCGCCTTGCTGGCGGCACGATCCTCGCGCTCGAGATCAAGGGCACCGACAGTCCTCAGAACAAGGCGAAGCGGGACGCGCTGAACGAATGGGTGAAGGCGATCAACGCAGCAGGCGGTTTCGGGCGCTGGACTTGGGATGTCGCGTTCAAGCCGGGTGAGGTGCAGGACATCATCACGAAGCACGCGACCGTCGCCGAGCCAGCAGAATAGAGCTCGTGTTTCGGCCAGAGCGCGACAGAGTTGTTCGATCCCGGTTCCATCTCGATGGCGCCACTAGCATCGAAGTGTTCAGGTCAGCCTTCGATTTGTTCCCTTATTTTCTGAGACTTACAGGCTCTACACCAAAATCGGGCAGTCGAGAGGTCCGGAGAATATCGGCCCTGAGAGACCGCTTTCGGGCCTTCTGGCGCCGGTGCCAGTGCTCAGCCCCTCTCGCATAAGCCTCGAAAACAACGGAAAAATCCGGCCGCAGCCGGATCGGGAGAACGCTTTCGCGGGGGCAAGTGGCGGAGACGAAGGGATTCGAACCCTCGAGACCCTTCCGGGCCTACTCCCTTAGCAGGGGAGCGCCTTCGACCACTCGGCCACGTCTCCGCTGACCCGTTTAGAGGGGCATGGCCAGAGAAACAAGGCTAAAAAGGCGATTTTCTTGCTCAACAAGATGCATTCCAGAAATTACATATGTTTCCCAAGTTTTACCTGAAATCCCCCAGTGTTTGGCAATAATCTGTCAACAGTCATTGGCTCGGCCGCCGCCAGTTTATGGACAAGGGAAGTACATTGGGCTTGATTATCGAGAGCCGAAATCAGGTGAGCAAGCACCCTGTCTTATCCGCGAACGGCCTCGCCGAAACATCATTTTCACGAAGTTGAAACGTCAGTCCCGCTTCACTTGAGGTGGCGGCATAGGCCAATAAAAGAACCTATTTCCGCCACGCATCGCAACGATTCAGTTCTTTGCGTTGAAACATAGGTTCCAAAGCTTCCTTTCCCAAGCCCCAGCGATGCAGCAATCGCACGCTCGCTCAGTCACTGCGAAGGTCCGCTGGGAGCCCTTACTGACTGCGGCGCGCCACCTCGAATTCGCGCATGCAGCGTGTCTCGCCTCGTCACGGACGGCCAGGAGCCGACCTCCGCAGTCAGTTGCGACGCTGCAACGCAGCTTCACCAAACCGGTCATTCACGCATCGCGCAGCATTTTTGAGGTCCGAGTGGCAGCAATGCGGGACAGCGGACGGCAGTGAGAGCAATTCTTCAGATTGTCTTTTGACACAACGATCAGCCAAAAGCGCATTGTCTTGGCAGGAGCGTTCAGAGACGACCTTCCAGGGATTAAATGGGAAGGGAAGTGCTGGTCGTGACTTGCCGACACATCATGATTCGTCACTTTACGCCCATGCTTGGAGTCCAAGGACTCCAAGCGCTCCTGCTTTCTTGACTGTCCGTTGTGGACGGTCAGTCGACAGGCTCAAAGTCCCCTGGCTTCCAACTTTTGTCGAACCAGGGTTCGAGTGGGCCGTAGAGCCGGAAGAGAACGTTGAAGCCCTTGCCCGGCATGGTCTGGACCCAATTCGCCTCCTGTCCCTCGGGCGCGGTTGGGCCGAAGTGGACCGTTGCGGAACCATCGGCGTCTACCTTCAGCTCCCGGCTCGTACTGTCGACGCCCGCCAGCTTCTGGTCGGTCTCCAGAAGCGAGCGGGTCTGGTTGTCGTAGACGACGAAGGACCAGAAATCCTTGGCCGGGACAGGGCCCGGAAGCGTTATCTTGTAGGTCCTGCCGCCGTCGAGGATTGCGCCGGTCACGTCGCGGAAAGTGCCCGCGTAGGCGGAGCCTGAGCCAGGCTTGGCCATCGCCATCGCAGGCGTGATGCCGGTGGCGTAATAGAAGAACATCGTCCGGGCATCAAGCAGGCGTTCGGCACCGTCGAGGAACGCGTAGCTGCCGCCGACGAAGGGGGCGAACCACTTGCGGTCGGAATAGAGGTAGGTCTCGGCGTCACGGGGCGCGAAGAGCAACGTCCGGGCGGTGGCGTTGCCGACCGCCACCGCGTCGGTCAGGATCGCCTTCATCCGGTCGTCCGGCGCGAAGGCTTCGCCCTTGCGGATGCCGATGGAGGCGAAGAGGCCCACGGTGTCGGGATCCACCCAGTCGGCGGGTTCGGCCTGCACGACCTCGTTCAGTTCCTCGAAAAAGCTGAAGTCGTTGGCGCTGATCGTGTTGAAGCGCAGGCCCGAAGTATTCACGAAGGTTACCGCGGGTGGGGTGCCGCCTTGCGCGGTCGCTTGGAGCGGGTGGATGGTCGTGCCCGCCTTCACGCCATCGACCGCGGCCTTGATGTCGCCGTCCCGCACAAAGGCACGGAAGAAGAAGAGGAGCGTGTTCGTTGCCGGGCGCTTGACGAAATAGCCCTCGGCGGGCAGCGCGCCCGTGTAGCCCGGGGGCACGAAGAGGTAGCTTCCGCCCTTGCCGGCGTCCGGCCCCGTCAGGCCCACGTCGTTCAACCAGCGGAAGTCCGCGTCGTCCACAGGGCCGAGAACGCCCGGCGGCACGGTCAGGACCATCGGGCCCGCGGTGAGGTCGAGGCAGGCAAAGCCGTAGACGGTCGTGGTGTTGGGTGTGAGGAAGAGCGAGCGCGCATCCATCAGGTCCTCGGTCAGGCCCATGCCCTCGTTGGCCTTGATGCCCACGCTGTCAAACCCGTTGCAGGCGGCGCGGACGGAAGTGGCTGAGATGCCGATCAGAAAGGCCTGGACGCCTCGCATGAAGTCGAGGTTGTCATATATCGTCGTGGTCGTCGCTTCGTCGGGCGCCCCGTTGCGGAAGGTCAGCGTCCCGATACGGGTGTCGGCACTGTCCGGCGTTGTGATCTTGGCAGGAATATCGGCTGAGTAGGTCGGGGTGCCTTGTGCAATCGATTGGCTCCCGGCGATGACTCCCAGGCCAAGCAACCCGGCACGCAGAATAAACCGTTTCATAAGAGGTCCCCTTGATGACGAAATGGTTCGTAGAGATAGCAAAAAACGAGCATCCGCCCGTCATTGACTTGTTTTGATATGTTTTCACACCAATACTATATCGCTGTGAATGCCGCTTCTCTTTCGAGGACAAAACGCCCTTGTCGATGTCATGCGCCGCATAACGACGCAGCGGATCGGACCGCTTGTCGAACTACCGGGTCTGCTGCACGACCTTGAAGTGGATGTGGACGCGGTCTTCGAAGGCAGCGGGATCAACCCCGGATCGCTGTCACCGGACCTGCACCTTTCCTTCCCCGACCTCCTGGACGTCCTCAATCGCGCGGCAAGGATCTCTGGTTGTCCTCACATCGGCCTTCTGCTTGGGCTCCGTTTCGACCTGGTCAGGCATCATGGCCTCATCGGGGAGCTGATGCATTCGGCACCGACACTCAAACAGGCCTTGGTCGACTGCGTGACTTGGCAGCCGGGGTATTCGAGCGGCGCGATCGTGTATCTGAACCAGCTGGGCGACGACTATGACTTCGGATACGGGACCTACGATGTATCTTCGCCGGGAACGCGCGTGCTCTACGATACGATCGTCTGCATCGGCATACGCATGGTTCAAGAGCTCACGAATAGAACCGCCGCACCGATCGAGGTTCATTTCTCCCACAGCGCGGATGATGACAGGGCGATCTACGGCAAACTGTTGAGGTTGCCGTCGCGGTTCAACCAACCCCGCACTGGGGTGATCGTGGAAGCCACCGCAATGGGGATCGAGCCACCACGAGCCGATCCGGTCGAGCGGCAGCGCCTGCTCGCGATCATTAAAGACGCGCTATTGACGGCCAAGCCGGATCTCGCGGCCAAGGTGAGCCACGCGATCCGGCAAAAACTCCACTACGACGGCCCCACGATGCCGTCCGTCGCCAAAGACCTGGGCCTGCACCCAAGAACTCTGCGGCGCAGGCTGGCAGAGGAGGGAGAGACGTTTGAACGCCTGCGCGACAGCGTTCGATACGCCGTGGCGCGCGAATTACTTGAACTGACCGACATCCCTGTGGCGGAAGTGGGGGGCTTCCTCGGGTTCGAAACCCCTGGAGTGTTCAGCAGGGCGTTTCGACGATGGAGTGGGACATCGCCATCGAATTGGCGAAGGGCGACGCGAACGAGTGGTCCGGCATTCTGACGACCGTTAGCCAGCGGAGTCTCACTGTTGGGCCGACGGGGTGCCATGCCCGCAGGTCGGCACCGGGCCGCTGTCCCTTTCCCGGACCGAACCTTGCGACGACGCTCGACATCTTCTTGCGCAGCACGATTTCACGAGCGGCGGTTTGTCCTCCAAAGCGAAGCGGTGGTCGCCAGTCTGCAGTATCATTCAGAACACTATGCCCGGAACTGGGGTGCACTGCGCTCGAGCCCGGCCGGGAGGGTTTGAGTGAAACTGAGACTCTGGCCGGACGAGACGCGAATTCCTTCTCATCCGAGCCTGACGGAGACAACAGATATGCCCGAAACAATCACTCGAAGTGCCGCCGCCGCCGCTGTCGCAGCCGCGTTTTTGACGACCGCGCCAGTGGCCCAGGCCGCGCCGACCACCGACGAGATCAAGAACATTACGCAAGAGGCGATCATCTACGGCCTGCCGATGTCGATGTATTACAATATCATGCACCAATACGCGATTGACGAACAGTCAGGCCAATACAAGGCGCCTTTCAACACGATCGCCAACGAAGCCAGCGTGTACACGCCAGCCGACACCGCGGTCATCACGCCAAACAGCGACACACCCTATTCATTCGTCTTCTTCGATCTGCGCGCCGAGCCTGTGGTCCTGTGCGTCCCGGAGATCGAGAAAGATCGCTATTTCTCGGTCATGCTGACGTCGCTCTACACCTTCAACTTCGGCTATATCGGCAGCCGCGCCACCGGCAACGACGGCGGCTGCTATGCCGTCGCCGGCCCGAACTGGACGGGTGACACGCCCGAAGGTGTCGCCAAGGTCTTCACCTCGGAGACAGAGTTCGCGCTCGCCACCTACCGGACGCAGCTCTTTAACGCAGCCGACATCGACAACGTGAAGGCGATCCAGGCGCAGTATGAGGCCAAGCCGTTGTCCGCCTTCATTGGCGAGCCGACCCCGGCGCAACCGCCCGCGATCGATTGGCCGACGATCGACGCAACGACCGAGAAGAAGGATGTGCTGAGCTACCTGCCCTTCCTTCTTCAGTTCGCCCCCGCGACCGGCCCGGCGGCCGTTGAGGACCCACTTCGCGCGAAATTCGCCACGATCGGCATCGAGGCCGGCAAACCGTTCCCGACGATCGCGCTCAGCGACGCCGACAAGGCGGCGATGGCCGAGGCCGGCACGGCGGCTCAAGAGGCCATCAAGGCTAAGATCGAAAAGATGGGCAAGCTGGACAATGGCTGGGTCATCGTGACCTCCGGGGTCGGGGACCGGGACGTGTATGCCGGCGACTGGACACAGCGCGCCGCGGTCGCGGTGGCCGGCATTCTGGCCAACGACCCGGCCGAAGCCACCTATCCGTTCACTCGGAACGACGGCGACGGCAAGCCGCTCGATGGCAGCACGGCCAAGTACACGCTCACCTTCCCGAAGGACGCCTTTCCGCCGGTCAACGCCTTCTGGTCGGTGACCATGTATGACGGCAAGACGCAGCTGCTCATCGAGAATCCGATCGATCGCTACCTGATCAACTCGCCCATGCTGCCGGATCTGAAAACAAACGCCGACGGGTCTCTGACCCTCTACATCCAGAAGGATGAGCCCACAGACCTGGACCAGAAAGCGAACTGGCTGCCGGCGCCGGATGGACCAATCTACATGGTCATGCGCCTCTATTGGCCCAAGGACGAGGTGCTGAACGGTTCGTGGTCACCGCCGGCGATCAAGCGCACCGAGTAGCAAACGATAGCAGGCCGGCGACCGAGAAACGCCAGCAACATATCTATCGTCCCAGGGTTTGAAGATGATGCCGGGGAGCCTCGGCAGGTTTCAGTTGATACGCGCCTGGAGCCTGCCGAACAGCGGAAGCGCAAATGCAAGGACGTATTCGGAATGAAAAACAAGACGCAAAGCCATATGGCACGCTTGGCCAGCGTTGCAACGGCGGCAACGATGGTCATGGCGGCGGGACAGGCCACGGCGCAGGATTACCAGAACAGCGTAACGCTTTACGGTCTCATACCTTGGATAGACACGGAGGTGACGGGCAGCGGCGGTAACTCCGCTGAATCATCAGCGACGCCCGGTGACATCATCGATGCGCTCGACTTCACCGTTATGCTCGCAGGTGAGAGCCGCTTTGGAAAGTTCAGCTTTCTCTACGATGCCCTCTACACCGATCTGAGCGAGAAGGGCACACTCGGCGGGCCATTCGCCGGAGCGGCCAAGGTCGATGTCGAAATGCTGCTTGCGACAGCCGCCCTTGGCTATGCGCTGCATGAGGGAAACGGCACGCTGCTGCAGGGCTATGGCGGCGTCCGACTGGTCGATGTCTCGACGGATGTCAGGCTCGCTGGCGGTGGCCCCGTCGGGGCTGGGTTCGACGCCAGGGTAGATGAAACCTGGTTTGATCCGATGATCGGTCTGCGCGGGCGTATGACGCTCAGCGAAAAGGTTTCCTTGGGCGGGTTCGCCAGCATCGGCGGTTTCGGTGTCGGGTCGGACCTGTCCTTCGATATCTTCGGTGGCGTGGAATACGCGTTCAGTGAGCGGTTCAGCGCCAATGCCGGGTTTCGCTACATGTCTTTTGATTATGGCGGCGGCAACGCCGACTTCGACCTTGAAATGTACGGACCGGTATTCGGCATTACCATGCGGTTTTGAAGAAGGTGAAGACCATGAAAATAGCGTCTGACAATGAGGTTGCGCCAGTGCAATCACCTTCTTGTTTCCGAAAGGATGAGTGCAACTCACTGACCCGACGCAACATCACGACAGCTCTGGGCTGGAGATTGCCAGTGCCAGCCTACTTAACGACCCTCAGAATTGAACAGCTTCTTATACATCGAAGCCCAAATCCCTGGAGAAGATACATGAATATCTTTACGAAATCCCTCGCCGTTTTTTTGCTTGTCGCGGCCACGCCCGCGCTTGCAGCGGATCAGGACGTGCTGCCCCTGAACAGCGACGAGATCGCCCAGTATCGCAACGTTGGTGATTGGGTCGTCCATGAGAACCGCACTCGGGGCTCGTGCTTCATTTCGCGCTCGGATGATGCGGGCCATCTGGTCCAGATCGGTCTGACAAAGGACAGCGACTACGGCTATATCGGCATTTTCCAGAAAGGCATCGAACTGGAAGAAGGCACGAATGCTGTCGCGATCCTGGTCAACGGAAACCTCTATGTCGGCGAGTCCAAGGCCGTCGTGCATGGCGCGTCGGACGGTTATCAGGGCGGCTACGTGCTTGCGAGCGACGAGAACAAGAAGCAGTTGCGGCTCGATCTCGAGAAGCAAAAGGAAATGGTCGTCTTCCCGGACAAGCCTTTCACGGTGAAGGTCAATCTCGATCACGTGCGCAACGCGATCTACGAGGCCCGCGAATGCACGACAAAACTTCAGGGGTCCTGATCGGCCACTCCTGGTGCCAAAACAGTGATCGTGCCTGCAATGCGGGCACGACTTCTCAGTGCAGGATCAAGCAAATGAAACCGAAGAGAGTGCTGCGAGAACCGCTGCTGCATTTTGTGGTTCTGGGCAGCCTGATCTTTGGCTTCCTGGCTGACGCAGAGGGGCCTGACGCTGCCGTCTTCGAAAGTCGGATTGTCATCTCAACCGCCGACGTCGATCGTCTGGCGCTGGCGTGGACCCAAAGACGGCAACGGCCACCGACCGAAGATGAATTGGACAGCATGATCAGCGAAGCCGTCCGCGAACGGGTGCTGTATCGCGAGGCCTTGGCTCTTGGACTGGACCGCGACGACATCGTGATTCGCCGCCACCTCAGGCAAAAATATGAGTTCGTTACACAGGATCTTGCTTATGACACAGATCCTGATGACGCCACGCTGCGTGCGTACTACTCCGCCCACCCCGACCGATACACAAAGTCGCCACGACTGTCGTTTAGTCACATTCTGTTCAGCCCGGACCGGCGGGGCGAGAAAGCCTTGGCCGATGCAAAGATGGCGCTTCAGGACTTGCAAAAGGCAGCTGAGCCGCAGCGCGCAGACCTGATTGGTGACCCAACATCCTTGCCTGCTGGCTTCGAAGAAATAAGCGATCGCGAAGTCGAGGCGATGTTCGGGCCCAACTTCGCAGCCGCACTTTTAGAACTGCAACAACGACGGTGGACTGGCCCTATCCCGTCTGGATACGGCCTGCATCTTGTCTGGCTTTCCGAAAAGGTACCCAGAGAACGCCTCGCGTTCGAAGAGGTGCACCAACGCGTCAAGGACGACTGGGTGTATGACCAGCGCGTGAACGCAAACGAATCCGTCTATCGCAAGCTTCTGGAACGGTATGAGGTCGTGGTTGAACCCATTGTCGCGGCCACCGCGACGGAAGGGAGCGGGTCATGATCCGCTGGCTGCTTTCGGCACTTTGCACGGTGTTATGGTTGTGCCAGCCGCTCGCGGCCCATGAAACGCGTCCGGCCTACCTCGACATCCGGGAATTCAGCGCGGGTCAGTATGACGTTGTATGGAAGCGCCCAATGCGCGGAGAGTACGTTATCAAGTTCACCATCGGCTGGCCGGACGGCTGCACGCCTGCGCGCGATACGGAGAGCCAGGTTCCCGGAGCGTCCGTAACACGGATGCGATTGGATTGCGGCGGGGCCAGTCTGATAGGCCAGCAGCTTTCCATTGAACGGCTGCCCGAAACCAGCGCCGAAGTGTTGGTCCGGATCGAGTTTCTCGACGGGAACACCCAGACCGAAATTTTGCGCCCGGCCACTGCCACGATGTCAATTGAAGGCCCTCGAGGTGCGCTGGCTATAGCGACAGAGTATGCAGTTCTCGGATTTGACCACATCCTTGCTGGTATTGACCATCTGCTGTTCGTGCTCTGCCTGACGCTGATAATTGGACGCGGCTGGAAGCTGGTGAAAACCATTACTGCCTTCACCGTCGCGCACAGCATCACGCTTGCCCTTTCCACCTTCGGCTTCCTGCAGGTGTCACAAGCTCCGGTTGAGGCCGTGATCGCCCTCAGCATCGTCTTTCTCGCCCGCGAAATGCTTTTGTTACAGCAGGGCACGCCTGGGCTGACGTCGCGTGCGCCGTGGCTCGTGGCCTTCGTGTTCGGACTGTTGCACGGGCTGGGGTTCGCGGGGGCGCTGCGTGAGATCGGTCTGCCATTCGGCGATATTCCGTTGGCGCTGCTGGCGTTCAACATCGGCGTGGAAGCAGGACAACTTAGCTTTGTGGTCATCATCGTGGCGCTGCTGGCCTTTACGCGGCGCGCCTTTACCAAAGGTTTTCCAGACTGGGTCGGGCAACTTCCGGCCTATGCCATCGGTACTGTCGCCATGTTCTGGACCTTGGAGCGCGTTCTTACTGCCTGAATATTCCTTTTATTACTGACCTGAGGAGGCAACAATGAAACTCAAGACACCAGAAAAGGCTTTACTGTTTGCGGTCTGTTTCGGACTCACTGCGACGCCATCGTTTGCGCAAACGGGAGTAGCCGACGTTCACGGCCATGATCCCTCTGGGCTACAGGTCCTCAACGTGACCCCGCCCTATTCACCAAACGCAGGGCGCAATTTCCCCGACCGGCCCTTGTTCGGGGAAACACACCTGCACACGACGCTTTCTTTTGACGCTGGGACCTTTGGAGCCATTCTCGGGCCGCGTGACGCATATCGATACGCCAAAGGCCAGGAAATCAAGTCGAACACCGGCCAACCAGTCCGGATTGATCGTCCGCTGGATTTCACAGTGGTCACCGATCATTCGGACAACATGGGTTTTTTCAGCGAGTTCGCCGCAGGTAATCCCGACATCCTTGCCAACCCTCAGGCGAAAGGCTGGTACGATCTGATGCAAAACGGCAAGGGAGCAGAAGCAGCCATCCAGATCATCACTGCGTTCTCGAATGGCACCTTCCCAGTCGAAATCATGTCGCAACCCGGCACGAAGCTGTATCGGGACACTTGGAAAGATATCATCGCGGCCGCCGAGGAGGCGAATGAGCCGGGGAAGTTCAGCGCAATAATCGGCTACGAATGGACCTCGCAGGTAGGCAAAGGGGACAATTTGCACCGCAATGTGATTTATCGCGATGGTGGTGACCTTGCTGTTCAGATGGATCCGATGGTTACTTTGAAACCACATGGCAGCCAAGACCCGGTCGATCTGTGGAAGTGGATGGGCGCGTACGAGGAAAAAACCGGTGGCGACGTTCTGGCGATCGCGCACAACGGCAACTTGTCAAACGGCCTGATGTTCCCAACCATCGAGCAGTTCGGCAAGCCGGTGGATGCTGAGTATGTGGCGGAGCGCGCGAAGTGGGAGAGACTCTATGAAGTTACCCAAACCAAGGGCACCAGCGAGGCGCATCCGAACCTATCACCAAACGATGAGTTCGCCGATTTCGAGATATGGGACAAGGGCAACCTCACCATGACGGTGGCAAAGGCCCCCGAAATGCTCGAGTTTGAATACGCCCGCTCTGCCCTTCTGAACGGGATGAAGCTGGAAACCCAGCTTGGCACAAACCCCTATAAGTTCGGCATGGTAGGATCGACCGATACCCATCTCGGTTTTTCGTCATTTGGTGAGGACAACTTCTTTGGCAAGACGGTCTCGCAGGAACCTGGGCCAGAGCGGATCGCCAAGCCTTTCGTCAAGACAGAAATTGGCGCGATTATGGAGTGGGAAGTCGGGGCCTCTGGGCTTGCCGTCGTCTGGGCGACCGAGAATACCCGTGCGTCCATCTTCGACGCGATGGAGCGGAAAGAAACTTACGCAACCAGCGGCCCTCGCATCACAGTGCGGTTCTTCGGCGGGTGGGATTTCGTCGCCGAGGATGCCGATACGCGCCGCCCGGCGCAGGCTGGCTATTCCAAGGGCGTTCCGATGGGCGGCGATCTGGTAAACGCACCCGAAGGCAAGGCCCCGAGTTTTCTCGTCGCCGCTCTGAAAGACCCGATCGGGGCCAACCTCGACCGGGTTCAGATCGTCAAAGGCTGGATCGATACGGCGGGCAACTCTCAGGAAAAAGTCTATGACGTGGCTTGGGGCGATGCGGATCGCCGGCAAGTCGGTTCAGATGGAAAGGTGCCCTCGGTCGGTTCGACCGTCAACGTGGCAGATGCAAGCTATAACAACACGATCGGCGATCCGGAACTGATCACTGTTTGGTCGGACCCAGACTTCGACCCGGCGCTGAAGGCTTTTTACTACGCGCGTGTAATTGAAATCCCGACCCCGCGTTGGACAGCCCATGATGCGAAATACTACGGAGTGACCGCCGCTTCAGACGTGCAGATGACCATCACTGATCGCGCTTATACCTCGCCGATCTGGTACACTCCGACTGAATGAACTCACGGGCCCTGTTCGGCCTCGTCGAGCCCTGCGCGCCGGACAAACTTGGCGCGCAAGGAATTTTCATGAACTCATAAGAGTCGGCAACAGGTAGTGCCCCACCGGGTGGTGTAAGAGGCCGCACGCGGAGCCTTTTGGCGTAGCGTAGCGTGCGGCCGGGCTGGCGGCCACCGCGCTTCTTCGTAGTCTGAGGTTGTTCAAAGACCGATGACAACGAAGGAGAGCACGATGACCGAGACCATGATTGACCTTCCGAGCGTGATCGCCAAGAGCGATGATGCCGATTTTCTGCGCGAGCTGATCCAGGATGCGGCACAGCGTCTGATGGACATCGAAGTGGCTGCTGTCTGCGGTGCCGGGCACGGCGAGCGCAGCCCGGACCGGGAGAACCAGCGCAACGGCTACCGACCGCGGCAATGGGATACCCGGGCAGGCACCATCGGACTGAACATCCCCAAGCTGCGCAAGGGCAGCTATTTCCCCACGTTCCTGGAGCCGCGCCGGACAGCCGAGAAGGCGCTGATGGCGGTGATACAGGAAGCCTATATCCACGGGGTCTCCACGCGGGCTGTCGACGATCTGGTGCGCGCCATGGGACTGACGGGCACCTCCAAGAGCCAGGTCTCACGGCTGTGCGAGGAGATCGACGAGAGGGTACAGGCATTCCTGAACCGGCCCCTCGAGGGCGACTGGCCCTTCCTCTGGCTCGACGCCACTTATGTGAAGCTGCGCGAGGGCGGACGCATCATCTCGATGGCGGTGATAGTGGCCGTCGCGGTCAACACTGACGGGCGGCGCGAGATCCTGGGGATCACTGTCATGCCCTCCGAAGCCGAGACGTTCTGGGCCGACTCGCCTCACGGTCTCTCACGCGTCGTGGGTTGCGTGGCGTGCAGTTGGTCATCAGCGATGCGCACGAGGGCCTCAAAGCCGCCGCACGCAAGGTCCTGGGCACCGGCTGGCAGCGCTGTCGCGTGCATTTCCAGCGCAACCTCCTCGCCCGTGTGGGAAAGACCAACAAGCCGGTGGTCAGCGCGGTGGTGAAGACCGCCTTCGCCGAAAAGGACCGCGATCAGGCACATGCCCGTTGGCGCGAGGTCGCCGACAATCTGCGCGAGCGGTTCCGCGATCTCGCTGAGCTCATGGACGAGGCCGAGCACGACGTGCTGGCCTATACGGCCTTCGACGAGAGCCTGCGCTCGAAGCTGCACAGCACCAACCCGCTGGAGCGCGTCAACAAGGAGATCAAGCGACGGACCAACGTCATCGGGATCTTTCCGAACCGTGAAGCCGTGATCCGGCTCGTCGGCGCGCTGATGCTGGAGCAGAACGACGAATGCGCCGTCTCCCGCCGCTACATGCCGGTGGAAAAGCTGACCGCCATGTGCCACGATGAAAGTGAGACGGCGATGATCGCCGCTCAGTGAACGAGCAGCACCAGCTATGAAGAAGCAGGTGGACGCCAGTTCCTACACCACTCCTCGGGGCACTACCTCGGCAACAAAGATTATAGCATTCTGCTTCAAGCATTTTGCGTAAAATTTGGTTTACTCAGTAGTAGTTGAATTAGGCTCTCCTCGGCCTTTCGGCGGTGCAGAAAAGAGTGGAATCTAAGTATGGACTGATGTCAGCTTCAGCTGATCACACCATGAGATTTAGCAGTTGCAGCGAAGGCCCGGTTTCCGCCGTGACTGCGGGACCGTCACGAACGGGCAGTGTCCCAACGGTTGGTGTAAGAGGCCGCGCGCGGAGCCCCCGGCGTAGCGCAGCGCGCGGCCGGTGGTGACTGTGGCGGCCACCGTCGA
>NZ_JBRJGR010000039.1:0-18548 GCF_053628595.1 Roseovarius sp. MBR-154 | reverse complement strand
TTGGCTGAGAAAAGACAAAACCCAACCCGATCAGCAGGTGCAAAGAGTAGCTTAATTTACGCCAGATCCTGTCCAACCGATGGGGAGTAGCTCAGACTGACGAGGAGGTCACGTTTTTTGATGAGCCAGACAAGGCTAAGGCTGCGTTCGAGACAATCGCAAAACTAGGCGAGATCGAATCTCGAGAAAAGCAGTTCGGAGTGGGTTTGCACTCCCCACCGTCGTTTCTCTTCAAATTCGAAACCAGCAATGGTCACGTACTTGTATCAGTTAGACGGGACAAGGTGCGTTTGACTGAGTTATAGAAACCCAATTTCCCACCGGCTGAATGCAACAGCCGACGTCCGCTGTTTTGCGATGGCTGTCCTTCACCGCGCGGTTGGTGAACTGGGTAGGAGCGGGACAAAGTTGCAGTTCAGTTTGCTGATCTGAACATCCGCTCAGCGGCGGGTAGGGTTTGATCTTGTAAACTTCTCCTTCTGCCGTCAACTTTCACTGATACGTCCGCGAAGACTACTTTCCTAAAGTATCACCGGCGGGGGGCAGGCAAACCCAAAGGCGCTTTGCGCCTATGAAGATTGCAGGAGGCACTTTTTGTTCGCTAAAGAAGAAGCTGAAGTTTTTGTTGAGGCAAACCAAGCGCACGTAAGCCGACTCCGAAAGACCATCACAAACCTTATGACAATGAGGCACGTCCTGTACTTCCTCGACCGCCTTGATGGGTTGAAACACGACGCTCGGGCCGCTTCATCAAAAGACAGCATCATGGAGGCTGAAGCATTCATGACCACGGTTGTGATTTCCTACGGTCGCTTGTTTGCAGAGAGCAAAGGCGTTCCAGTTTTCAAGAAGAAGCTTATCCCAAAGGACCTTTTCGAGACCCACGATGAAATCATCAAATTTCGAAACGAGCGTTATGCGCACCACGGATGCCATGTTACAACCGCAGCAGAGATTGAGCTATTTGTCGGGGAAAGTGACGTTGATATGAAGTTGCACTGGCGCGCAAGCATGTATAACGGAGCACCCCCACACTGGCGCGATCTGTTTGAGTGGGTCGATGAATTCCTAAAGACCTCGTTTAAAAAACAAGTTGCGCATCTCAGTGCTACCTCTGGCAAGGAATGGCTTCCGTTTGAGCCAGATATGGACTTTGAGAGCATCACAATCGACGAGACCGACAAGCTCGATCTACCGCCTTTGATCGCCAAATGAATCATAGAAAATTCAACTTTGGGGGCCGTTGCATAACTCCCTTAAGAGCGCTCAATTGAAATTGCAAAACAGTCGCTTTAGGCGCTTTTGTTGGCTGACCCACGGAACCGGACATTAGTGCGAAACGCTTTACCAACCATATTGGCTCCGTCCTGCCGCTCGCCGCTGTCGGTTTGAAGGTCGGCTGTCGGGATAGGGCCCAAACCTCCCGCTGCCTCTTCTGTGAAAGTCATGCCGCCGGGTGCGCGACGTTCCGCGCGCCGCCCTGAAAAAGACCTCTGCATGACACCGGTGAGGCTTTGAGACGAGGGCGGCGCCTGCCTGGGCTGGCGCTCTGGCGGGGCGATGCCAGATGCGCTGTAGTCACATGAAATCACGCCGTTGCAACATGTTGGGCCGTCTGAAGCGCCTGCCGGGGGGCAGGCAGGCGCTGCCCGGCGTTGCCGCCGGGCGGGGTGTATCCGCGATGGCGCGCGTTATGCAGAGGTCTTTGAATGCTCTGTCGCCGTGGCGGGCGGGGCGTGGCTTTCTCGTCCGGGCCGCGTGCGGTCTTTCCCCGTTCACGAGAGAGGCCTTCACGAGACAGGCCCCGGATTGCTCCGGGGCCTGTGTCTTGTGGTTTCATCCGGTTCAGTGGGCCGGAGACTTGTCCCAGTCCTCACGCTTGGGAAGCTGCTCGAACGTGTGCTCGGGCGGCGGGGAGGGCAGGGTCCATTCCAGCGTGTCGGCGTATTCGTTCCAGGGGTTGGCCTGGGTCGACTTCGCCCCGCGCAGCAGCGTGTAGATCACGATGCCGAAGAAGAAGATGAACGACGCGAAGGAGATGAAGGCCCCGATCGACGACCACCAGTTCCAGACCGCGAAGGCCTCGGGGTAGTCGATATAGCGGCGCGGCATGCCCTGACGCCCCAGGAAGTGCTGCGGGAAGAAGGTCAGGTTCGCGCCGATGAACATCGCCCAGAAGTGCAGCTTGCCCGCCCATTCGGGCAGCATCCGCCCGGTCATCTTGGGGAAGTAGAAATAGATCCCCGCGAAGATGGCGAAGACCGCGCCAAGGCTCATCACATAGTGGAAATGGGCCACGACATAATAGGTGTCATGATAGGCCCGGTCCACCGATGCCTGGCTGAGCACGATGCCGGTGACCCCGCCCACGGTGAAGAGGAACAGGAAGCCGAACGCCCAGAGCATCGGTGTCTTGAACTCGAGCGAGCCGCCCCACATGGTGGCGATCCAGCTGAACACCTTGACGCCCGTTGGCACCGCGATCACCATCGTCGCCAGCATGAAATAGCTCTGCTGGGTCAGCGACATGCCCACCGTGTACATGTGGTGCGCCCAGACCACGAATCCCAGAACCCCGATCGCGATCAGCGCCCAGACCATCGGCAGGTAGCCGAAGATCGGCTTGCGCGAGAAGGTCGCGATCACGTGGGAGATGATGCCGAAGCCGGGCAGGATGATGATATACACCTCCGGGTGGCCAAAGAACCACAGGATGTGCTGGTAGAGGATCGGGTCGCCGCCACCCGCCGGGTCGAAGAAGGTCGTCCCGAAGTTGCGGTCGGTGAGCAGCATGGTGATCGCGCCCGCGAGCACCGGCAGGGCCAGCAGGATCAGCCACGCGGTGACGAAGATCGACCACGCAAAGAGCGGCACCTTGAAGAGCGTCATGCCCGGTGCGCGCATGTTGAGGAAGGTGGTGATCATGTTGATCGCGCCGAGGATCGACGAGGCACCCGAGACGTGAACCGCGAAGATCGCCAGATCCATCGACATGCCGGCCTCGTTGGTCGAGAGCGGCGGATAGAGCACCCAGCCCACGCCCGAGCCAAGCTGACCGTTGCCGCCCGGCGCCAGCAGCGAGGCCACGCCAAGCGAGGTGCCCGCAATGAACAGCCAGAAGCTGAGGTTGTTCATCCGCGGAAACGCCATGTCCGGCGCGCCGATCTGCAGCGGCATGAAGTAGTTGCCGAAACCACCGAAGAGTGCGGGGATCACGACGAAGAACATCATCAGGACGCCGTGATAGGTGATCATCACGTTCCACAGGTGGCCGTTGGGTGTGCATTCGGCGACATCCGAGGCGATGAAGCGCGCGCCTTCCATGCACATGTACTGAACGCCCGGTTCCATCAGTTCCATCCGCATATAGACGGTGAACATGACCGAGATGAGACCGACGATCGCCGAGGTGACCAGGTAGAGGATACCGATATCCTTGTGGTTCGTGGACATGAACCACCGGGTAAAGAACCCGCGCTGATCTTCGTGTTCGTGGCCGTGAATGGCTGCGTCTGCCATTTGATGCCTCCTGCTGATGATTGTGACGGGCGGACTCGCTCTGGCTCACACGCCCGTGATCCTCTCAGGTTTTAGAATGTCCCGCCGGGCGCGGCAATGCGCGAATTTGATGCAGATCAAAGAATTTTGTCGCACCCCCTTGAGGTTGGGGCCGAGGCTACCGTGGGGGCCTTTCCGAAGTGCGCCTCTGCCATTCCCGTTATCCTCGGGCCTGACCCGAGGCTCTCCTGGCCCAGGCGATGCGCGCCTGCGCGGGGATGACGAGACAAAGGCGAGGTAACCCATCAGTTGACCCGGACGGACGGTTGAGTCCGCGCGGAGGAAAGGTCGAACGGCCGGTTCGGCCCGCAAACCGCGTCAGGCGAGTTGCCCATCCGCGCCCAGTACACTGCGGCCCCGCAGATAGGGATGCAGTACCTCCGGCAGGCGCACCGAGCCGTCGGCCTGCTGGCCGTTCTCCAGCACCGCGATCAGCGCGCGCCCCACGGCCAGCCCCGAGCCATTCAGCGTATGCACGAATTCCGGCTTGCCGCCGCCTGCGGGCTTGAACCGCGCGTTCATCCGCCGGGCCTGAAAATCGCCGCAGACCGAGACCGAGGAAATCTCGCGATACATGTTCTGGCCGGGCAGCCAGACCTCGATATCATGGGTGCGCCGCGCGCCGAACCCCATGTCGCCGGTGCACAGAACGACGGTGCGATAGGGCAGGCCAAGGCGTTCCAGGATACCCTCGGCGCAAGCCGTCATCCGGTCCAGCTCGTCGCGGCTGGTGTCGGGATGGGTGATCGAGACCATCTCGACCTTTTCGAACTGGTGCTGGCGCAACATGCCGGCCGTGTCGCGCCCCGCGCTGCCCGCCTCGGAGCGGAAGCATTGCGTATGCGCCACCATCCGGCGCGGCAGGTCGATCTCGTCCACCGTCTCGCCATGCACGAGGTTGGTCAGCGTCACCTCGGCCGTGGGCACCAGCCACCAGCCATTGGTGGTGCGATAGCTGTCCTCGCCGAATTTCGGCAACTGCCCGGTGCCGCGCATCATCTCGTCGCGCACCAGCACGGGTGTCCATGTCTCGGTCAGGCCGTTCTCTTCGACATGCGTGTCGATCATGAACTGCGCGAGGGCGCGGTGCAGGCGCGCAACCGCTCCCGAGAGCACGACAAAGCGGCTGCCCGAGAGCTTGGCCGCGCTCTCAAAATCCATGCCGGGTTTGACGCCCTCGATCTCGTAATGCTCGCGGGCTTTGAAATCGAGCACCGGCGGCGTGCCCCAGCGGCGCAACTCGACATTGTCGGCCTCGTCCGCGCCCTCGGGCACGTCGTCATGCGGCAAGTTGGGCAGGCCCATCAGCATCTCGGTCAGTTGCGCGTCGAGATCCTTGGCCTCGGCCTGCATCGCCGCCACCTCGGCCTTCTTCTCGCCGACAAGCACGCGCAGCCGGGCAAACTCGGCCTCGTCACCGCGCGCCTTGGCGGCGCCCACGTCCTTGGAGGCGCGGTTCTGCTCGGCCTGCGCGGTCTCGGCACCGTGGATCCTGGCGCGCCGCGCCTCGTCGAGCGAGAGCACCGGGCCGGAGGCGTTCTCCACCCCGCGCCGCGCCATCGCGGCATCGAAAGCGGTGGGGTTCTCGCGGATCGCGCGGATGTCATGCATGGGTCTGGTCCTCATGAGGCTCGGATTCGTTTTGCGCCTCTTAGCGGAGTTTTCGGCGCAGGTGTAGGGTGCGTCGCGATGTGCTTTGTGCCGGGTTCCGAGGCGCGGCCCGAAAAATGAAAATTCGCGCATGGGGCGCTTGACGAGGGCCGGTCTGCCGCATAGAAGCGCACCACGCCCGAGGGATCGGGCGGGCAGTGAGCGGTTGTAGCTCAGTTGGTTAGAGTACCGGCCTGTCACGCCGGGGGTCGCGGGTTCGAGCCCCGTCAACCGCGCCACCACTGCCCAGAACGATCCCGGTGCGTGAGATGCGCGGTTGTAGCTCAGTTGGTTAGAGTACCGGCCTGTCACGCCGGGGGTCGCGGGTTCGAGCCCCGTCAACCGCGCCACTCTCCTTGAAAATCCCGAATAGCTGGCAGTGGCTCAGACCACCAGAACAGGGATGTCCGAGAGCCCCGTTACCTTATGCGAGACGCTGCCCAGCAGGTAGCCTTCCACCGAGCCCATGCCGCGGCTGCCGATCACGATCAGGTCGTTTTCGTGTTCCTTGGCGAAGCGCACGATGGTGCGCGAGGTGGGGCCCGATTTGACGAAGGCGCGGACCTGTGTGAAGCCCGCCTCAATCGCGTGTTTCTTGGCGTAATCGGCGACTTCGGTGGCATGGGCCGACATGATGTCGTCGAGATTGCCGGGATCGGTCGGGCGCACCATCGACAGCGATGCCTCGAGCATCGAGTGATGGCGATAGACCGTCAGAATGGTCAGCGCCGCGCCGGTCAGGCGGGCCATTTCCATTGCGAGGTCGAGCGCCGCTTTTGCATTGGGCGAGCCGTCGAAGGGCACAAGGATCGATTTGAACATGGGTGTTCTCCTCGGGATTACCTGAAGGCCAGATCGCGCAGGAAGAGGGCGATCTGCGGGAAATAGATCAGCGCAACGGCAACCGATAGCAGAATGAAGATGAAGGGCGGCGTGCCGCGGATCACCTCCCAGTAGGGCCGTTTGAAGACCGCGATGGCGGTGAAGATGTCACAGCCGAAGGGCGGCGTGGCCGAGCCGATGGCGACCTGCAGCGTGATGATCGTGCCGACCAGCACCGGGTCAAGACCCACGGATTGCACCACCGGCGCGAAGATCGGAACCATGACGAGGATCACCACGATCGGATCGACGAACATGCAGCCGATGAAGAAGGCGATGGAGATGACGAAGAGTACGCCAACCTGTCCCATCTCGTCGATGCCGATGGAGCCGAGGATTTCCTGCGGGATCTGGGCGAAGGAAATCACCCAGGAGAATGCGGCCCCCACGCCCACGAGGATGAACACCACGGCCGTGATCAGCCCGGTGGATTTCGCCGTGTCATAGACGCCCGAGAGATCGAGCGAGCGAAACACCAGCACTTCGAGGATGAGCGCGTAGAGCACGCAGGCCGCCGCCGCCTCGGTCGGCGAGAAGATGCCGCCATAGATGCCGCCGATGATGATGACCGGAAAGCCGAGCGGCCAGAGCGCGTGCTGGACGGCGCGGGCGCGGTCGGGCCAGCTTGTTTTTGGCTCGGTGGGCACGTTGTTGCGGATCGCGTAGATCCACGAATAGATCGAGAAGAGCAGCAGGATCAGCAGCCCCGGCCCGATGCCCGCGATGAACAACTCGGCAATCGAGGTGTTGGAGACGACGCCGTAGATGATCATCCCGATCGAGGGCGGGATCAGGAAGGCGATGTCGGACGAGTTGACGATGAGGGCAAGAATGAAGCTGTCGTTGTAGCCGGCCTTTTGCATCCGGGGCCGCAGCGGCGAGCCGATGGCGACCACGGTGGCCTGAGTGGAGCCCGAGACCGCGCCGAACATCGTGCAGGCCGCCGCCGTCGAGACCGCGAGACCGCCCTTGAGGTGGCCGACAAAGGCCATCACGAGGTCGATGAGCCGCCCCGCCGATTGCCCGCGCGTCATGATATCGGCGGCGAAGATGAACATCGGCACCGCGATCAGCGAGGCCGGGCGGATGCCCGCCATGATCTGCTGGATCATCGTTTCAAGCTGACCGAAGCCGCCGAAGAGCGTGTAGAACCCCACGAAGGCCCCGACGATCAGCGGTATCATCATCGGAAAGCCCAGAAGCAGCAGGACGATCATGATCGAGAAAATCGTTGCGGCCATGGCTCAGACCTCCATCTCGTTGTCGTCATATCCCTCAAGCACGGCGGTGGAGAGGTAGATATCCTTGGACAGGATGTTCTTGATGGCCGTGAGCAGATATTGCAGCCCGGTCATGAAGAAGCCGACCGGCACCCAGACGAGGGTGACCCAGACGGGAATTTGCAGCGAGGGCAGGACACGACCGCGCCCCGCCTGCGTCAGGATGTACTGGAACGAGTAGTAGCACAGCCCCAGCATGAACACCGCCGTCACCAGCGCGATGACGATCATCATAAATTTGCGCGCCTTGGGGGGCAAAGCGTCATAGATCGCCGACATGCGGATGTGGCGGCCCTGTCGCGCGGCATAGCTGATGCCGGCGAAGGTGATCAGGATGATCAGGATGCGGTTGAGTTCCTCGGAGAAGAAGAGGCTGTTCTGAAAGACAAAACGGCCCACCACATTGGCGACGGTGTTGGCGGCCATGAGCAGCACGCCGACGGCGAGCATGACCGCCTCGATCTTGGCGATCAGCGTGTCGATGGTGCCGAGAAAGCCGGGTAGCGTGGAGACATATGCATCTGGCGGAGGCAAGCCCCGGGCGTTTCGTTCCGGCGGTGACGCGCCGTCCGTTTCAGGCTTGTCGCTCACGGCTGACCCTCCCCGTGAAAATCATTTGTCGATTATGGGTGCGGGGGCGGCGCGATGCGGGCCGCCCCCGATGGGGTGCCGGTGTTATTCGGTCACGGCCTCGAGGTCGGCCTTCATCTGGTCGAGGATCTTCTTGCCGCTGTCGCCGGTCATCTCGATGAACTGGTCTTCGACCTTTTCACCGGCCTCGATGAACGGCTGACGCTGTTCTTCGGTCAGCACGTTGATCTCGATCTCGGGCTTGGCTTCCTTGATCTTCTCGATGCTCTCTTCGTGCAGCCCTTGCTGGTACTCGATGATATGATCGAACGCCACGTCGATGGCGTCTTCGATCATTTTCTGCTCGTCTTCCGGCAGCCCGTCATAGAACTCCTTGTTGGCCATCACGGCTGTGGTGAAGTTGTTGTGTCCCATGCAGGTGATGACCTCGGAGACCTCATACATGTTGGCGGACCAGTTCCAGAACATCGGGTTTTCCTGACCCTGAATGATGCCGGTCTGGAGCGCGCCGTAGACCTCGCCCCAGGGCAGCGGCGTGGGGGTCGCGCCGAAGGCCTGATAGCTTTCGACGAGCAGCGGGTTGGTCATCACGCGCACCTTGACCTCGTTGAGGTCGGCGGGTTTGGTCACCGGTTTCTGCGTGGTCACGCAGACCTCGCCTTCGGGGAACATGGTCAGCAGTTCCAGCCCCTGCTCGGCGTAAAGCTCGGGGAACATTTCGTTGACTGCCTTTGAGGTGCGGAAAAATTCGCCGAGTTCCTGGGTGTCCTGGGGCAGCAGGTACGGGACGAAAAAGACCTGTGCCTCGGGGATGAGCGAGCCGGTGAAGCCCGGGCTCTGGTCGACGAATTGCAGGATCCCGGCCTGTGCCTGTTCCATCGTGTCGGCGGATTCGCCGAGCGTGCCATAGGGGAAGAGCTGCACTTGATGGTCGGAATTGGCCTCGACCTCTTCCTTGAATTTCGTGGCAAAGACGCCCTGCACGTCCTCAATCGCCTCCTCGAAGGCATAGCGCCAGGTATCTGCGGTCGCGGCGGTTGCGCTGAGGGCCAGGATACTGGTGGTGGCGAGCGCCGTGAATGTACGTTTGACGACTGTGGTCATGATGTTCTCCCTGCAGTTAACCTATACCTTCGAGCCTGTCGCGAACTGACCGCCTTGTCAAATGGGACTCGTAAGCCGTTGTAAAAATTATGTATAGATTGGATCTTAGGGGAGTCGCGCGTGTCGCTTTTCGCCTATTTCAACGCGCGCGCGTTCAGAAATGGCTGTAGGGCGGCGCAGGTCGAGGCGGGATCTGTGTCCGGGAAAAAGTGCCCGCCGGGGATCGCCTGGGCCTGCATATGACGGCATTTCGGCGCCCATGTGGCGGCCACGTCGTAGTGCTGGGCCATGGCTCCGGAGGCCCCGAAGAGGACGAGCGCGGGGCAGGGGATCAGCGCCGCTGCGTCTGCCGCGTCATCGGCCATGTCGAGGGCGAGCGTGGCGCGGTAATCGTTGCACATGCCGCGAATCGTGTCGGGGTCGCGCCAGGCGGTGCGGTAATGGGCAAGCTGGGTGCGGTCGAAATCCATCAGTTGCGCGCCGCCCCAGCCGAGCAGGCAGGAGTGGAAATAGCGGTCCGGGTCGGCGGCGATCATGGTGTCGGGAAAGGGTTCGGGCTGGGCCAGGAAGAACCAGTGGTAATAGGATGTGGCCACCTGCCAGCGCAGGTCCGAGAGCAGCGTATGGGTGGGGATGATGTCCATCAGGGTGAGGGTCGTCACGCGCTCGGGGGCGTCGAGCGTCAGCCGATGCGCCACCCGTGCGCCCCGATCATGGCCGACAAGATCAAAGGCTGCGTGGCCGAGGCTGTCCATCAGCGCGCAGATCTCGCGCGCCATGGCGCGAAAGCTGTAGGCGGCGAGGTCTTGCGGCTTGGCCGAGGCCCCATAGCCTGGCAGGTCGGGGCAGATCACGGTATGGGTTTGCGCCAGCACGGGCGCGATATGGGCCCACATGGCGCGGGTCTGCGGGAAACCGTGCAGGAGCAGGAGCGGCGGCCCCGCGCCGCCGATGCTATAGGCGAGGGGGCCGGTTTGGTGGTCGGTGAAGCCGGGGATCATTTGGCGAGCGCGTCCAGCACCCGCGCCCATGACCGGATGCCCTTGTGAAAGCTTGTCACATTGTATTTCTCGTTGGGTGAGTGGATGGCGTCATCCTCTTGTGCGAAGCCGATGAGCATCGCATCCAGCCCGAGGATCTCCTTGAAGAAGCCCGCGATGGGGATCGAGCCACCCATGCCGGTGAGCACCGCCTCGCGGTCCCATTCCGCCGTAAGCGCCTGACGCGCGGCCTCGAATTCGGGGCGGTCGGTGTTCATCACGGCGGCGGGTGAGCCGTCGAGATCCTGATTCCAGGTGACCTTGGCGTCGGGTGACAGCCGGTCCTCGACATGTTTGCGGATCTTGGTGCGCAGTTTGTCGGGGTCCATGTCGCCGACGAGGCGGCAGGTCAGTTTACAATGCGCCTCGCTTGGGATGACGGTCTTGGTTCCCGCGCCCTGATAACCGCCCCAGAGGCCGTTGATCTCCAGCGTCGGGCGGGCCCATTGCTGCACCAGCGTTGAATAGCCCGCCTCGCCATGCGGTTGGGTCATGCCAACCGAGGAGAGGTAGTCGTGTTCATCGAACCCGCAGTTCTCCCATTGCCGCAGCAAGTCGGCGGGCACCTCGTGGACGCCCTCGTAAAAACCCTCGACCGCGACGCGGCCGGACTCGTCGTGGAAGGACGCGATGAGGCGGGAGATTTCGCGCAGGGGATTGAGGGCGGGGCCGCCGTAGTGGCCGGAATGCAGGTCGATGCGCGGGCCGGTGATGGTAAATTCGTCCTTGAGCATGCCGCGCAGTTGCGAGGCGATGGAGGGCACGCCGGGGGCGACCATGGACGTGTCGCAGATCAGCGCCAGATCGGCGGTCAGTTCGTCCGCGTTCTCACGCAGGAAGGGGATGAGCGAGGGTGAGCCTGATTCTTCCTCGCCCTCGAAGAAGAAGGTGATGCGGCAGGGCAGGGTGCCGGTCACGTCCTTGTAGGCGCGGCAGGCCTCGACGAAGGTCATCAACTGGCCCTTGTCATCCGAGGCACCGCGCGCGCGGATCACTTTTCCGTGGGGCGTGTCCTGGATCTCGGGGGTGAACGGGTCAGTATGCCACAGGTCGAGCGGATCGACCGGCTGCACGTCGTAATGGCCGTAAAAGAGCAGATGCGGGCCGGTGGCACGCTCGGGGCCGTCGACATGGCCGACGACCATCGGGCGGCCCGGCGTGGGGCGTTTTTCGGCTTTTACACCAAGGCTTTGCAGGTCTTTGACCAGCCAGTCCGCCGCCGCGTCGCAGTCCGCGTTATAGGCCGGATCGGTGGAAATCGAGGGGATGCGGAGCAGCCCTGAAAGCCGATCGAGGGCTGTGGGCAACTGGTCGTCGATGCGGGCGAGAGTGGCGGAAAGGGACATGGTTGGCCTTTGGGTCTGGTCTATGTATTCTGGCGAGGGTATCAGGCCGCGCGGAACTGTCCAGCACTTGACCCAAGTCAAGGAAGGCGGGGGCGGCAATTTGTAACCTGTTGCGTGCAGGGGATGCATATTATATGCATTCCAAATATTGAATAAGTGGCGTGGAGCGCGTCACCAAAGACCCCGAACGGTGGCCAAGGCCGCCCAAGGGTGCCGAAGGGAAGGACCTGCCAGTGGATTACGCGGCCAAGCTGGATCAAGCGATCGAACGTCTGCACGACGAGGGGCGCTATCGCACCTTCATAGATATCGAGCGGAAGAACGGCAATTTCCCGCATGCCACCTGGCGCAAGCCGGATGGCAACGAGCAGCCGATCACGGTCTGGTGTGGCAACGATTATCTGGGGATGGGGCAGCATCCGGTGGTGCTGGCGGCGATGCACGAGGCGATTGACGCCACCGGCGCAGGGTCGGGCGGCACCCGCAACATTTCCGGCACCACGGTCTATCACAAGCGGCTGGAGGCGGAACTCGCTGACTTGCACGGCAAGGAGGCGGCGCTGCTCTTCACCTCTGCCTATATCGCAAATGACGCGACGCTGAGCACGTTGCCGAAGCTCTTTCCCGGCCTGATCATCTATTCCGACGCGCTCAACCATGCCAGCATGATTGAAGGCGTGCGCCGCAATGGCGGGGCCAAGCGGATATTCCGGCACAACGATGTCGCGCACCTGCGCGAGTTGATGGCGGCGGACGACCCCGACGCGCCCAAGCTGATCGCGTTTGAAAGTGTCTATTCGATGGATGGCGATTTTGGCCCCATCGAGGCGATCTGCGATCTGGCGGACGAGTTCGGCGCGCTGACCTATATCGACGAGGTTCACGCGGTGGGCATGTATGGCCCTCGCGGGGCCGGTATCTGCGAGCGGGACCGGCTGATGCACCGTCTGGACATCATCAACGGCACCTTGGCCAAGGCCTATGGCGTGATGGGTGGCTATATCGCGGCGAGCGCAAAAATGTGCGACGCGGTAAGGAGTTACGCGCCGGGTTTCATCTTCTCGACATCGCTCGCGCCGACCCTGGCGGCAGGCGCCTCGGCCTCGGTCGCATTTCTGAAGACGTCAGAGGGGCAAAAGCTGCGCGAGCGCCATCAGACGCAGGCAAAGATCCTCAAGACCCGGCTCAAGGGTCTGGGCATGCCGCTGATTGATCACGGCAGTCACATCGTTCCGGTGATCGTCGGCGACCCGGTGCATACCAAGAGACTGTCGGACATGCTGCTCGAAGGCTACGGCATCTACGTGCAGCCGATCAACTTCCCGACCGTCCCGCGCGGCACCGAGCGGTTGCGCTTCACGCCCTCGCCGGTGCACGGGCCCGACGAGATGGATGCGCTGGTGCGGGCGATGGACGAACTTTGGTCACACTGCGCGCTGAATCGCGCCGAAATGGCCGGGTGACGCAAGCAGACGTGCAATAAACCTTGCGCTGTGTTAATCTGATCTAAAGATAAGGCAGACGTTCGAATCGAAAGAGGAGAACGAAACCCAAGGGACACGCAAGAGGCACAGGGCGCATGATCGGGCGGCGTTTTTCGCGCAATGTCGAGGTGAATGAGGCTGACATGCGCGGCTTTGACGCTTTCGAACTGCGCCTGGGTGACCTGATGCGGGGCGAGCGTGCCACGCTTGGCAAATCCCTTCTGGATGTGGAACGGGAGCTGCGGATCCGGGCCAATTACGTGGCCGCGATCGAGAATTGCGACCCCTCGGCGTTTGACACCCCCGGTTTCATCCCCGGCTATGTCCGGTCCTATGCGCGCTACTTGGGCATGGACCCTGATCAGGCGTTCAAGACATTCTGCGCCGAGTCCGGCTTTTCCATCGCGCATGGTATGTCGGCAGAGGCATCCTCGATCCGCAAGCCGGGCAAGGCCACTCTGCGCAAGCCGCGCAACGATGACCCTCTGATGATGCCCAACACGCCCTTTCTGCCGGCATCGGAAAGCTTTCTGGCGCGGATCGAGCCGGGCGCCATCGGATCGGTGTTGGTTCTGGTCGCGCTGATCGGTGCCATCGGGTATGGCGGCTGGAGCGTGCTGCGGCAAGTGCAGCAGGTGCAGCTTGCGCCGGTGGAGAACACGCCCGTCGTGCTGGCCGATCTTGATCCGTTGAGCGGAGCTGCGGTGACGCGGGACGAGGCGACGGGCGATGCGGTCGGCGTCTTTCAGCCGCCGCAGGACGAGCGCCTGAGCCGTCTTTATCGACCCAAGGCGCTGGATGTTCCGATGATGGTGGCGCGGGATGCGCCGATTTCCACGCTGGACCCGCGCGAGATGGGCACGCTCAGCCCGCAGACACCTGAGGCGGACCGCGCAAGCGGTATCGAACTGGCGCTGCGCGAGGCGCAGGAGCTTGACGCAGGGAGCCCGGCAACGCCAAAGGTCGTGGCCGATGCGCCGCCCGAATTGCAGGTCGTGGCCGTGCGCCCGGCTTGGGTGCGCGTGCGTGCCGCTGATGGCAGCGTGATCTTCGAAGGCATCATGAATGCCGGGGACAGCTATGAGGTGCCCGCCACGGAAGAGCCGCCGACCCTGCGGGTGGGCGAATCCGGGGCTGTGTATTTTGCCGTGAATGGCGAGCATTACGGGCCTGCGGGCGCGCGAGGCGCGGTCACCTCGAATCTCGCACTCACGCCTGACGCCCTGACAGACCGCTATGCCGTGGCCGATATCGAGGCCGATCAGGACCTGATGCAATACATGGCCGAACTGACCGCGGAGCCTGTCGCTCAGGATTGAGGCGCAGCGCGTGATTGCCCCGAGGGCCATGGCGTATTATCTGTGTCCGTGACAGCCACTCTCAGACCGAACGGGGCCAAAGCGATGTCGCTCAACCATATCCGCCCGTGGCGCAATATCTATCGCCGCAAATGCCGTCAGATCATGGTGGGCAATGTCCCCGTGGGTGGCGATGCGCCGATTTCCGTGCAGACCATGACCAACACGCTGACCACCGATGTGGCGGGCACCGTGGCACAGGTGCAGGCCGCCGCCGAGGCGGGGGCGGATATCGTGCGGGTGTCGGTGCCGGATGAGCCGTCGTCCAAGGCGCTGAAAGAGATCGTGCGCGAAAGCCCTGTGCCGATCGTGGCGGATATCCACTTTCACTACAAGCGCGGCATCGAGGCGGCCGAGGCAGGCGCGGCCTGTCTGCGGATCAACCCCGGCAATATCGGCGATGAGCGCCGCGTGCGCGAGGTGATCTCGGCGGCGCGCGATCATGGGTGTTCTATGCGGATCGGGGTGAATGCAGGCAGCCTCGAGAAGCATCTGTTGGACAAATACGGCGAGCCTTGCCCCGATGCGATGGTCGAGAGCGGGCTGGAACATATCCGCATCCTGCAGGACAATGATTTCCACGAATTCAAGATCAGCGTGAAAGCCTCGGACGTGTTCATGGCCGCCGCCGCCTATCAGCAACTGGCCGAGGCGACGGACGCGCCGATCCACCTCGGGATCACCGAGGCCGGTGGGCTGACCTCGGGCACGATCAAGAGCGCCATCGGCCTTGGCAACCTGCTGTGGATGGGTATTGGCGACACGATCCGGGTGTCGCTCTCCGCCGATCCGGTCGAAGAGGTCAAGGTCGGCTACGAGATCCTGAAATCCCTCGGGTTGCGGCATCGCGGGGTGAACATCATCTCGTGCCCGTCCTGCGCGCGGCAGGGGTTCGACGTGATCAAGACGGTCGAGGCGCTGGAAGAACGGCTGGAGCATATCAAGACGCCAATGAGCCTGAGCATCATCGGCTGCGTGGTGAACGGTCCGGGCGAGGCGCTGATGACCGACGTGGGCTTTACCGGCGGCGGCGCGGGCAACGGGATGGTCTATCTCGCGGGCAAGCAGAGCCATCGGATGGACAACGCGCAGATGATCGACCACATTGTCGAACAGGTCGAGAAACGCGCCGCCGAGATCGAGGCGGAGAACGCGGCACAGGCGGCGGAGTGATCGGCTTGGTGCCGCGCTCTGCGCCTGTGGAGAATATTAACAAAACGTAATGATTGCGGGCGCTTGGCGGGTGCTCTTGATTGACGGTGCGCACGCTCTCGCGTAGAGGTTGTGGCATGCTGGACGAATTGGGCGAGCGGCCCCGGGGGTGACCCCGGAGGCCGTTTTTTCATGTCGGGCGGGCGGAGGCGCGCAGCAACAGCATCAGACAATCGCACGAGGCATGAGCACGCATGGTTTTGATCACCCCCGATAAGGGGCCTTCGGGCCTGACCACCTCCATCAACGCGCTGGAGGGGCAATTGGCGGATATGCGTCAGGAACTGGAGGATCTGTATCACCGGATCAAGGCCGGGGATCTTGATGAACTGAAGAACGCGACCAAGGCCACCGCCGAGATCCGGCAATGGCTCAAGATCGCCATTGAAGCGGAGGCGCAACTTGACAAACGCAAACGAACCGAGCGTGGCATCGTCCACGGATACGCCATTGATTTCGACGGGGCACGCACTGAGATCGGGTGCCGCATGGATTGTCTCAGAAGGGCAAGATGTTCAGGACCAGTTCCTCGATGCTCTGACTGAGGGGGAATTGCTGGCGCTGCCCTATCTCTTCGAATTCTGGGCGCTGGAGCACCAACTGCCCCCCGAGGGCAGCTGGCGGACCTGGGTTATCATGGGCGGGCGCGGTGCCGGCAAGACGCGGGCCGGGGCGGAATGGGTGCGCGCGCAGGTCGAGGGGGCGCGGCCATTGGACGAGGGGCGCTGCAAGCGGCTGGCGCTGGTGGGCGAGACCATTGATCAGGTGCGCGAGGTGATGATCTTTGGCGAGAGCGGGATCATGGCCTGTTCGCCGCCCGACCGGCGGCCAGAATGGCAGGCCACCCGCAAGCGGCTGGTCTGGCCCAACGGGGCGATTGCGCAGGCGTTTTCGGCGCATGATCCCGAGGGGTTGCGCGGGCCGCAATTCGACGGCGCCTGGGTGGATGAGCTGGCCAAGTGGAAAAAGGCGCGCGAGACCTGGGACATGCTGCAATTCGGGTTGCGTTTAGGAAATGATCCGCGCGTCTGCGTGACCACGACACCGCGCAATGTGGGCGTGCTGAAGGATATTCTGGCGGCCTCCCGCACGGTGGTGACGAGCGCGCCGACCGAGGCCAATGCCGCCTATCTCGCCGAAGGTTTCCTCGAAGAGGTGCGCGCGCGCTATGCGGGCACACGACTGGGGCGGCAGGAACTGGACGGTGTGCTGGTCGATACGGCCGAGGATGCGCTCTGGACGCCTGCGATGCTCGAGGCGGGGCGGGTCGAGGCCGTACCCGATCTGGACCGGATCGTGGTGGCGGTCGATCCGCCGGTGACGGGGCATGCGGGCTCGGACGCATGCGGCATCGTGGTGGTGGGGGCGATCACGCGCGGTCCGGTGCAGGATTGGCGCGCCTATGTTCTGGCGGATGCGAGCGTCCAGGCGGCAAGCCCCGCAAGCTGGGCCAAGGCGGCGATTCGCGCGATGGAGCAGTGGGGGGCCGAGCGGCTGGTCGCCGAGGTCAACCAGGGCGGCGATCTGGTGGAGCAGGTGATCCGGCAGGTCGACCCATTGGTGCCGTTCCGGTCGGTGCATGCCAGCCGGGGCAAGGTCGCGCGCGCAGAGCCGGTGGCGGCCCTCTACGAGCAGGGCCGGGTGCATCACCTGCGGGGCCTCGGTGCCCTGGAGGACCAGATGTGTGCGATGACCGCGCGCGGCTATGAGGGCAAGGGCAGCCCCGACCGGGTCGATGCGCTGGTCTGGGCGCTGACCGATCTGATCGTGGAGCCGGGGGCCAAATGGCGACGGCCCAGCGTGCGGGCGATCTGATGCCGTCCCGCGCGCAGGCGCAGCTTGTCGTTTTCGTTCGTTGAAAAGCGCCGGAGGACGATCACCATGCGCCTGCGCCGGTCAACTGCGACTGGTAATGATTGCAATCTCGCGCTAGCGTGTTTCCAGATACGGGACAATAACGACCCAAACGGCCCAGATAGAGGTTTTGAGGCAGATCATGGCAACGAGCAGAACACGTACCAAACCCAAGACTGGCAGCAAGCCAAGCCCCAAGTCCGCGCCTCGTGCAACGGCCCGAGGCATCACCTCCAACAACGCGGCTGACCAAGCGGCTGACGCCGAGGCCTCCCCGGTGATTGTCACCGATACATTCCCGGCGAGCGCGGGCCCCGAGTTGAAGAAGCAGGAGCTTCTGGACAAGGTTGTCCAGCGGTCGGAAATTCGCAAGAAATTCGCCAAGCCCGCGCTCGAGGCGATGCTTGAGGTGCTCGGCGAGGCGTTGGCCGAGGGGCGTGAACTGAATCTTCCGCCTCTCGGGAAAGTCAAGCTCAACCGCATCAAGGAAGGTGCGCGGGTGCGCATCATCGTGGCCAAGATCCGTCAGTCGAAGCAGGGCGGTAATGTGCTTCCCGAAGATGCGGGGCCGGACAATTTCATTGACATGAAAGATGAGGTTGCAGAGCGCGCGGAGTGACGCTAAAAGCCGCCGCATCGGGTGATTAGCTCAGTGGTAGAGCGCTTCGTTCACATCGAAGATGTCGGGGGTTCAAATCCCTCATCACCCACCATTAAGCCTTTGATAAATTATATTTCGGCACCGTTGAGGTGCCGAAGAATGAAGTGCGCTTTGGTTCAGCGAACCTATACTGCGGATCGGATACCCGGGGCGGTTTGGTATTTGCCCTCGAAGTTCTCCCCTGGCGATCCGCTCTTGTCCTGTGTATCTTCGGAAAAGTCGCGCCCGATTTGGCTTTTCGGCCAGAGGCCATGATGTTTTTCCGCTTTTTCGATCAAGCTTGCCAATTGGAGAAGAGCATCCGGATCGCGCATGAGGTAGGCGCGCAATTCGGGGTGATCGGACCAGGTGGTGGCGTAGGTAATCTGACGCGCACCTGCTGACACCCCGCGCGTTCGCGTTCTTCAGTCTGGATTGCGTCTAACGGGTGCTGTTTGAGCTACTCCCCATCGGTTGGACAGGATCTGGCGTAAATTAAGCTACTCTTTGCACCTGCTGATCGGGTTGGGTTTTGTCTTTTCTCAGCCA
>NZ_JBRJGR010000038.1:0-18789 GCF_053628595.1 Roseovarius sp. MBR-154 | reverse complement strand
ACAATCCAAACATCAGGTTGCCCGCCGTGGCGACCTGATCAGATCTGGACCTTTCCGAAGGTCGGCGCTCTTACACCACGCCCTGGGACACTATCAAAGCGGGGACCGCGGAGGCAGGTCAGAATGCGCTGGTCCAGCCGCGGATTTTTCATTTTGCAGCGTATATTTCAGTTAACCGTCAGGCCTCGTTAATCCAGCCCTGTGACAAGAGCGTTCAATCGCCTGGAAAGTACGCCGACATGCTTGCAGCAACGCCTTACGCAGCCTCTGCTGACTGCACCGCCGCATTTTCGCGCCGCAGCCCCTGCGCCGCCATACCCGGATCGGCGCCCCAGACCGCGATCCAGCGGTAGAAAACCGGGGTCAGGAACAGGGTAAATACGGTGGCGAATCCCAGACCACCGACAATGACCCAGCCCACGGCAATCCGCGCCTCCGCGCCTGCGCCAAAGGTCAGGATCAGGGGCATCGCGCCGAACACGGTTGACACCATTGTCATCATCACGGGCCGGATGCGCAGGCGCAGCGCATCACGAATGGCGCTGTCGATATCCTGCCCCCGCTCGCGCAGCTGGTTGGCAAATTCGACGATCAGGATACCGTTCTTGGCCATGATCCCGATCAGCATCACCAGCCCGATTTCGCTGTAGTAGTTCAGCGATCCGCCCGTCAGCGAAATCGCCATCAGCGCGGCGGCCAGCCCGAAGGGCACAGTCAGCATGATCACCACGGCGCTTGCGAAACTCTCGAACTGCGCCGCCAGCACCAGCAGGACCACGGCAAAGGCCACGCCAAAGACGATGATCATGCCCAGCTGGCTTTCCGACAGGCTGGCCGCCTCGCCGGTGAATGTGATGCCCATGCCGCCGGGCAGCGTCTCTGCCGCGATCGCGGACAGCCGGGTCATCGCGGCGCCAAGGCTGGCACCCTCGCCCAGATTGGCCCGCACCGACACGGCCAGCGATCCGCCCTGGCGCTCGATCTCGGACCGGCCGACGACCTGCTCCATCGTGGCGGCAGAGGACAGCGGCACGAAACTGCCCCCCCGGCAGGCGCAGATAGATCGATTCAAGGTCCGAGGGGTCGTTGATCGGCGGGCCGCCCGGCACCACATTGACGTCGGTTTCGGTGTCATCCTCGAACACGGTGACGGCGATGTTGCCGCGCACCATCGCGGCGATCGTGCGAGTGATCTCCGCCTGTGTCAAACCGAACACACTGGCCATATCCGAATCGACGCTCACCTCCAGCTGGACCTGCACCGCATCGCCCGACAGCTGCGGATTGACGAACATCGCCTCCTGCGCCATTTCGGCCACCAGATCCTCGGCGGCGGCGGTGATCGCGTCCACGTTATTGCCGGTCACGGCAAAGCTCAGCCCCTGCCCCGCGCCCCGGATATTCAGGCTGTTGCCCGACCGCACGCTGACCTGCACCCCCGGCACCGTATCCAGCCGGTCGCCGATGCTGGCAATGATCTGCGCCTGCGTTCGGTCGCGCGCCGCCCAATCGGACGGGCGCACGATGATGAATGCGCTGGTGCCGCCGCTGATGCCGATGATGCTTCGGACGGCGGTGACTTCGCCGCTGTCACGGTAGGGGGCTAGAATATCCTCGATCTGGGTGATTTGGGTGTCCAGATACTCGACCGTGATGTCAGACGCACCGCGCACCATGATCATGAAGAACCCCCGATCCTCGTCCGGCGTGATGCTGTGGGACACAACGACAGGATCATTCGTTGAGATAAGCCGTCCAGTTTTGCCGCGCATGCACAATAAGCAGCAGCTCCAGCCAGCTGGCTTCGATCCGATAGAGGATGAGATGAGACCCTGAGCGGGACACCCGCACCGGCGGGCGAATTTCGAGCCGTTCGCGCGCGATTTCCGGGTGTTGGAGCAGCAGGGACACATCACTGGCAATCGCGCGGATGTAGGTTTCGGCCTGGCCGACAGACCAGATGCGCAGGGTGTAATCCCAGATCGCGTCCAGATCGCTTAGGGGAGTGGACAGAACATGGGGGTCATGCGGGGCGTTTTCTGTTTGCGACGGTCAGCCGACCATCGAGAACTGCGGCCCTTGTGACGGCTACTCGGTGAGCCCCTTTGGGCGACCAACGCATCCTCCTGCGCTTTCCCATGCGGGCATTGGCAATGTCATCAACTGATCCTTCGGCACGAGAAGACGAGATGGGCAACCCGTTACGGTACCGTCGGCCATAGTCGACAAGGGCTTCCATGTTGTTCGCGAGATAGGTGTACAGTGTCTCGCAGCGGGCCTGCACACGAGCGGCAGCGGTGCGGACAGCCAGAGGTTCTTCCCCGAGGCCGACGCAATCATGCATCAGCGCCTTCAGATATGTTTCCGCCACCCGTGCTCTGCCATGCCAAAGCCGCCAACGGAGGCTTTTCGCGGGGCGCTGGAACAGCACTGGAACTCCAGTGAACCCCGGTGTCTGGACCAGACCCTGAACGGCGGCCTCGATATGTTGAATGCGCATCGAGATGTGCCACCAGTCGAGGATATGTTTCACCTGACCGTCGCCACCCACGGCATTCCGTATGAGGTTCGGGAGAGCAAGCTCGCCATCAGAGATTACCGTCAACAGACGGCCTGGCTTCCATCCATAGTCGGACAGCTCTTCTCGCATGCGGCTGCTTGGCGATGCCGTCGCATTGGCGACCAAGCCAAATCGTCGGCACATATTGCGACTTTCAATCTTGCCGACCACAAGATCCAGGTGTCGCTGCTGATACTCCGGTCGACAGCGGATATGCGCACCGTCCAGAAAAACCGTCAAACCACCTTTGGGCGGGGCTTCAACGGGATCGCCTGATGCCCTTCGACTTTTCTCGAGCCCAGTGGCTACTCTTCCCAACCGGTCACGCACCGTGGTGTGATGGGGCGGATGGCAGGGGAGGAAGCTTTTCATCAGCCGCGCCGCTTCGCGAAAGGTATGCCGGGAACCAAGGTCCGCATGTAGCCGTTGCAGCTCCGGGGTAGCCCGGTCTGGAAAGAAATAGGCCAGCGGAGAAATAGGTCCACCGGGCATCGCCGCTGACCTGGCATCACACGAACAGCGGCGCATGCGCGCGGCTTTGACCCGAACCCGCCCAAAGAGCGTGTCGAGATCGCGCGTGCGATAGTCATGAATGGCACGAACCGAGGCGCAATCCGGGCATACGCGGCTTTCTCGAATGATCTCATCGACCTGATCGTAAAGGATTACCCTCTGGATCTGTTCGAGGATCCTTTTCCCATCCTCGAGGCGCAGCCCGATCCCGTCTGGGCAGGTCACCCGGTATGGTCGAGAAATGCCGTCAAGCTGATGAGTGCGCTTCTCCCCGTTGTCGAAGGTCGTTTCGATTGTAATCCGTACGTCCATGGCAGCCCCCCATACAAAGAGCTTACCTTAGCACAGGCCAGATCACCGACGACGACCCCCATGTTCTGTCCACTCCCTGCGCGCGGTCACCTTTGCCATGTCATTAAAGGCCTTCCGCGGGGAACCGTTGTTCGCTCTACAAAGCCACAGACCGGAAGTGAGGCTGTTTTGCCTTGCTGCCATTGATGCAGCCCAATCTCGTCCGCTGGTCAAAGCGGCCATCTCGAGCTCCTGCATCGACGATTATGCAAGGGTTGCTCTCTTGCGCGCCTTCGAGACGGAGCCACGTCTGCTTGCTGCGGTTGATCTCATTGCGCAACAGCGTGTGAGACGCATAGGCCCGGTGGCTGTCGAATCTCACAATTAAGGGCAAAAAATATCCCCGAACGCGCTGTGTCTCAGATTTAAGGGCAACGCGACACCTGCCAATACATCAGCGTCCAAGAAATAAAGGCACAGTTACACGTAGATACGGGCGTCGGCAAATGGGAAGGGCAGGGCGCTGTTCCGATCTTCACGCCAGGCATAGTACGACTTGAGTGTCACAAGCTGGCGCTCGATGGTCGCGGGCATGGCGCCCAACTCGTCGCGCAGATGCCGGTGATACAATTATTCGCGTCGCCTCAAGACGCTGCAGGGCCTGACACCATTCGAATACATCTGCAAAATCTGGACAAAAGAGCCAGAAAGATCCACTGTCGATCCAACCCATCACATGCTGGGACTGAACACCTAGTAGGCCTCGCGGTAGAGCGCCAGAGCATCCGCCTCGGTCACCTCGACCGGGTTGTTGATCAATAGCCGGGACTGAAGCATGGCGTCGCGGGCCAGCGTCGGCAGGCTCTCCTCGGTGACCTGGCAATCGCGCAGGCGGCGCGGCGCGCCGGAGCGGTCCATCAGGTCCGCCATGTAGTCAACGAAGGCCGACGCGCGGGCTTGCACGCCCTCGTCGGAGGGGCCGAGCACGACATCCGCCAGTTCCGCATAGAGCGGCGCGGCGGCGCGCATGTTGTAGCGCAGGACCGGACCCAGCATCAGCGCATTGGTTAGCCCGTGCGGCAGGTGATAGTGACCGCCCAGCGGATAGGCCAGCGCATGCACCGCCGCCACAGGGCTGTTGGCAAAGGCCTGACCGGCCAGTGCGGAGCCCAGAAGCATCGCCTCGCGCGCCGCCCGGTTGTCGGGCTGGGTGCAGGCAGTGACGAGGTTCGGTGCCATGAGCCGCATCGCCTCCCGCGCGAAGACATCCGAGAGCGGGTTCTTGCGGTGTTTGCTGGTGAAGGCCTCGATGGCATGGACCATGGCATCAATCCCGGTCGCGGCCGTCTGCACGGCGGGCAGGCCTAGGGTCAGCTCGGCATCCAGCAGCACGCGGTCCGCATAAAGCTGGTGCCCGACGATGCCCATCTTGGTCGTCTCGCCGGTGGTCAGGATGGTGATGTTGGTCATCTCCGATCCCGTGCCCGCGGTGGTAGGGACCTGTACCAGCGGCGTGCGTGCGCCCCGAATATTGCCGATCCCGTAGAGATCGGAGAGCTCCTGTGCAGTGACCAGCAGCACCGCCGCCAGCTTGGCAATGTCCATGGACGACCCGCCGCCAAGGCCCATCACCAGATCGGCGCCGGCGGTTTTGCCCTGTTTCACGCAGGCCATCAGTACGGCTTCCGGTGGATCCGCGACGACCTGATCGAAGACTGTGACCGAGAAGCCATTGGCCGCGAGCGAGGCCAGAGCGGGATCCAACGCGCCGCTCTCGTGCAGGAAGCGATCCGTCACGATCAGCAGGTTGCGCTGGCTGAACCAGCCCGAGAGGGTTTCGCCGATCCGCCGCGCACCGCCCCAATCCACGCAGATCGAACCAGGGCTGTCGAAGGAGAAAGTTGCAATGCCATCTGTCATGTGTCTGTCCTTGGCTTGAAATTGGGCAGGGCGATCAGACCGCACTGCAGAGGTATTTCAGTTCGAGGTATTCATCGAGACCATGGCGCGAGCCTTCGCGCCCGAGGCCCGATTGCTTGACCCCGCCGAAAGGGGCCACCTCGTTCGAGATCAGCCCCGTGTTGTGCCCCACCATACCGTATTCCAGCGCCTCGGACACGCGTACGAGACGCGCGTGGTCCCGGGTGAAGAAATAGGCCGCAAGGCCGAAGATCGTGTCGTTGGCCATGGCGATGGCCTCTTCCTCGGTCTCGAAGCGGAAGACCGGGGCGAGCGGCCCGAAGGTCTCTTCAGTCGCCACTTTCATGCGCGGGGTGACACCCGTCAGAACGGCGGGTTCCAGGAAGAGGCCGCCAAGGCGTTTTCCGCCCTGACGGAGCGTGGCGCCCAGGGCCACCGCATCAGAGATATGTGCCTCGACCTTGTCGAGGGCCTTGGCCTCGATCAGCGGGCCGATCTCGGTGCCTTCTGCCGTGCCGTCGCCCACCTTCAGCGCGGCCACGCGCGCGCTCAGTTTCTCGACGAAGGCGTCGTGGATGCCCGACTGCACGAGGATGCGGTTGGCGCAGACGCAGGTTTGCCCGGCATTGCGGTACTTGGACGCCATGGCCCCCTCGACCGCCTTGTCGAGATCGGCGTCGTCGAAGACGATGAAGGGCGCATTGCCGCCCAGTTCGAGCGAGAGCTTCTTGATGGTATCCGCGCATTGCGCCATCAGCAGCCGCCCCACCTCGGTCGAGCCGGTGAACGAGAGCTTGCGGACCACGGGGCTGTCGGTCAGCACCTTGCCAAGCCTGGAGGCCGGGCCTGTCACGACCTGCAGCACGCCCCCAGGCAGGCCTGCACGCTGCGCCAGTTCGGCCAGGGCCGTGGCGGTCAGCGGGGTCAGGTCGGCCGGTCGCAGGATCATCGAACATCCCGCTGCCAATGCCGGGGCCGCCTTGCGGGTGATCATCGCCGCCGGAAAGTTCCAGGGCGTGATCGCCGCGGTAACCCCGATGGGCTGGCGCATCACCGTCAAGCGCTGGTCACGGCGGGGGGCGGGGGTCGTCTCGCCATAGACCCGCTTTGCCTCCTCGGCGAACCATTCGACGAAAGAGGCGGCATAGGCGATCTCGCCGCGCGCTTCGCCCAGGGGCTTGCCCTGTTCCAGCGTCATGATCAGGGCTAGGTCGTCGCTATGGGCAAGGATCAGCTCGAACCAGCGACGCAGCACGGCCGCACGCTCGCGCGCCGCCCGTTGCGCCCAATCCGCCTGGGCCTGTTGCGAGGCCTCGATGGCGGTGGGGATTTCCTCCGGCGACATCTGCGGCACCCGACCGACGGTCGTGCCATCCGAGGGGTTGAGGACGGCGATGGTTTCGCCCGAAGCGGCCTGGCACCAGGCGCCGTCGATCAGGCAGGCTTCACGCAGAAGCGTCGGGTCATTCAGGCGGGTATGTGTCGACATGTGACTTCCTGGCAAGGTCCGTTGTCGCCGCGTCAAGCGACGGGGGAAGGGATCGGGCCTCAGGCCCGCTCACGGGCAGGTTTCTCTGCCTCGCGGTCCCAGGTGTCGGGTGTCACACCCGCCTTGCGAAGCAGGTGTTTCTGCACCTTGCCCGAGGCGGTCTTGGGCAGGTCATCCAGCACCCGGAGGTAGCGCGGCACCATGAAGCGCGGCAGCGTGGCAGACAGGCTTTCGCTGACCGAAACCGGGTCGATCCTCTGCCCTTCGGCGGGGGAAACGACGATCAGAACATCGTCTTCGGTGAACTCGGACGGCACGGCCACGGCGGCGCATTCGCGAATTTCGGGAAGGTTCAGCACCTCGCCTTCCAGCGCGAAGGACGAGATGTTCTCTCCGCGCCGCCGGATCACGTCCTTCAGCCGGTCGACGAAGTAATAGGTGCCATCCGCGTCGCGGCGGAAGCTGTCGCCCGTGTGGAACCAGCCGTTCCGCATCGCGTCCACCGTGACGCCGGGATTGTTGTAGTAGCCCGACATCAGGGCCCAGGGCCGATGCGACCGGATGATCAGCTCGCCGGTTTCGCCATCCCCCAGGGGCATGTCGTTCTCATCGACGATCCGCAGCTCGCACCAGGGCCGTGGCTTGCCGGCTATCCCCTTGGTGGTGATGCCGGGACCCGCGCTCATCGGGCTGGCAATCTCGGTCATGTTGTAGATCGTCCAGGCCTCGACGCCGAAGCGCTCTGCAAAGAGCGGGCCATCCTCGCCGAAGGGCGTGATGAAGGCGCGGCGCAGAGTGTGGTCGCGATCATCCGGGCTAGCCGGGGCCTTCAGGAGGAAGGCGGCCATGACCCCGAGGAGGAGGCAATAGGTCGAGCCGGTATCACGCACCGCCTGCCAGAAGGTATCGGTCTTGAATTCGCGCATCATCCCGATCGAAAGGCCCCGCGCCAGCATGGCATTGACGTAGAGCGTCGAGCCACAGTGGAAGATCGGGCCGCAGATCAGGCAGCGGTCGTCTGCCGCGACATCGAAGGCATCCGGGCCCATGGTATAATGCTGGGCATAGGTGCTCATCACCCCCTTGGCGTTCCCCGTCGTGCCGGAGGTGTACATGATCGCATGCAGATCCCAGGGTTCGATTGGCTGCGCCAGCTTCAGCGCCTCGGGGTCTTCTTCCTGCGGATCGACCAGCGGCGCGATGTCGTAGCCGTCGATGGCGCCACCCTCGCCCTCGACCACCAGAACGGTCGTCACCTTTCCGGGCCTCACCTCGGCCAACCTCTCGACCAGCGGCGCCTGGGCAATGAGGATGGGCGCGTCGGCGTCGGCCAGGATGTGCTCCAGCATCTGCCCGCGCGCGCCTGTGTTGATGGGGACATAGACCGCGCCGAGGTAGTTGATCGCAAACCAGGTGCACAGAAGGTCGGGGCTGTTGCCCATCAGGCAAAGCACATGGTCGCCGCGCCTGACACCGGCCTGGGCCAGCGCGCTGGCCCGCAGCCGCACACGGCGGCGCAACTCGCCATAGCTCCACAGCGGCCCGGGCCAGAACTGGACGAACGGCGCGTCGGGCTGTGTCTCGGCATAGCCATCAAGGATATAGCGCAGGACGGACCTGTTCCGATCAAGCGCGGGATCGGCGCTCATGGTGCTGTTCAGGGCCATATCCGTGGAGCTCTGGGCCATCTCTTCCTCCTCAAGAAAAGGTCAATCTGCGCGCGCGCCGGTGACTGCGCTCTTAATTTTCATATTGCATTGCTGCAACTCGATATGCAACATACTTGGTAGTATGTCGCATGACGGCAGAGCGACGACAAGGGAAAATGACCAAGATGACAGGTGTTGAAGCCGAGATTCAGGACGCGGTCGCGTCCGTGCGATTCGACCGGGGCGGCAACGCGAATGCGCTGGACTACACGATGATCGACGGGCTTGAGGCCGCTGCGATCGAGCTTTCGCGCAACCCCGACGTTTCTGTTGTCGTGCTCGCCGGAACATCAAGCATCTTCGCGGCCGGGGTCGACCTGAAGGACGCCCGCCTGTGGAACCCCGAAGGCAAGGATGTCGCCCGCCACCTGTCAATGAATGCGGGCGTGCGGATGAGCAATGCCTGGCGGCGACTGCCCCAGATCGTCATTGCTGCGCTGGAGGGGCCCGCGATTGGTGGCGGTGCGATCCTCGCGCTCTGTGCCGATTTCCGCGTCATGTCGGAAGAGGCCTACCTGCGCTTTCCCGAGGTCCGTCTCGGCATGACGCTTGGCTGGGGCGGGCTGCCGCTGCTGACCGAGCGGGTTGGCGCCGGACGCGCCAAGCGGATCCTGTGCTGTGACGAGACGATCGGCGCCGATGAGGCGCTGGAGCTGGGGCTGGCCGATCGCAAGGTCCCGGCCGGCACCGCCTTGGACGCTGCGCGGGCCTGGGCGGCCACGATCGCCGAAAGTCCGGCGATGTCCCTGCGCATGACCAAATCCGCCATTGACGCCCACGCCCGGAGAAACTGGGCCGAGGGCGCCGAAGGAGATCAGTTTCTTCTGGCCAAACTGCTTGCCGAAGGTGGCAGCAGGGCCTGATGCAAGGGCCGTCGCAAGGGGCGACCGGCCAGTCATGCACCGGCATCGGTGCGAAACGGGAGGAGTATTCCAATGACAAAACTGAACAGGGCCGCTCTGGCTTCGCTATTCTCGGTTGCGCTTGCCGCGGGGGCGCATGCCGAACCCTATCGGATCGGCGTTCTCACCGATATGTCCGGGATGAATTTTGACCTTTCAGGCAAGGGCTCGGAAGTTGCCGCGCGCATGGCCGTCGAAGATTTCGGCGGCAAGCTGCTTGGCGAGGACTTGGAGGTGATCGTTGGCGACCACCAGAACAAGCCGGACGTCGGCTCGACGCTCGCCCGTCGCTGGGTCGACGAACAGAACGTCGTCGCCATCGCTGACCTGCCGACCTCTTCGGTTGCCCTTGCCGTGCAGGAAATCACCCGCCAGAGCGATACCGCGCTGCTGATATCGACCGGCGGCTCCTCCGAGCTGACAGGCGCGTCTTGCTCGCCCTCGACCGCCCAATGGACCTGGGACACCTATGCGCTGGCGAACGGCACCGGCCGTGCGATGACGCTGGAAGGGGGCAAGAACTGGTTCTTCCTGACGGTCGACTACACGTTTGGTCATGCGCTCGAGACCGATACTTCGGCAGCGGTGGAAGCCGCGGGTGGCACGGTCGTCGGCAAGATCATGCACCCGCGCGAAACCTCGGACTTCTCCTCATACCTGCTGCAGGCCCAGGCCTCGGGCGCGGATGTGATCGCACTTGCGAATTCGTCGGGCGACACGATGACGGCCCTGAAGCAGGCCGAAGAGTTCGGTATTACCGCCACCGGCCAGGAGATGGCGGGTATGCTGCTGTTCCTGACCGACGTGCACGGTGTCGGCCTTGAGACCGCGCAGAACCTGAAGCTGACCACCGCCTTCTACTGGGACATGAACGATGACACCCGCGCCTGGTCGCAACGCTTTGCCGACCGTATGGACGGCAAGATGCCGACCATGGTGCACGCCGGCGTCTACTCGGCGGTCATGAACTACCTCAAGGCGGCCGAGGCCTCCGGCCAGGCAACCAGCGGTTCGCAGGTCATGGAGACCATGCGCGGCATGGATATCGACGATTTCTTCAACCAGAACGCCTACCTGCGCAAGGACGGCCGCGTGGTGCACGACATGTACCTCGTGCAGGTCAAGACCCCCGAGGAATCGGAGGGCCCCTGGGACTACTACAAGGTCCTGCGCACCATCCCGGGTGACGAGGCCTTCCGACCGATCGAGCAGAGCGCCTGTCCGCTCCTCGACGACTGAAGGGTGATCCCATGACGATGGCTACCGTTCCGGCGCGCCCCGCGCCGGCCGGGTCCCGTGCCGCAATGTCGGCACGGGGTCTCAGCAAGACCTTCGGAAACTTCCAGGCGGTGAACAACGTCGACATCGACATTCACCATGGCCGGATTCACGCGCTGATCGGTCCGAATGGCGCGGGCAAGAGCACGGTCTTCAACCTGTTGACCAAGTTCCTGCAGCCGACCACGGGCAAGATCATGTTCGGCGAGACCGACATCTCCGGTATGGAGCCTGCCCATGTGGCACGGCTCGGGGTTGCGCGGTCGTTCCAGATTTCCGCGACCTTCGGGGACATGTCGCTGGTCGACAACGTCTGCGTGGCGCTGCAACGGCCCAACGGGCTTGCCGTGCAATTCTGGCGATCACTTGGCAGCCTGTCACGGCTGCGTCCCCGGGCGATGGATCTGCTGGGGCGCGTCGGGCTCGCCGACATGGCTGATCGGCGCGCCGCGGACCTGTCTTACGGGCGCAAGCGCGCGCTTGAGATCGCCACGACGCTGGCTCTGGATCCCAAGGTTCTGCTTCTGGACGAGCCGCTGGCAGGCATGGGCCAGGAAGACGTTGAGGCCATGGCCGGCCTGATCGCCGATGTCGCCCGCGACTGCGCGCTGCTGATGGTAGAGCACAACATCAAGGTCGTCGCCGACATCGGTCACGACATCACCGTGCTTCAGCGCGGCGAGATCCTGACCCAGGGCAGCTATGCCGAGGTCAGCGCCGATCCCCGCGTGCGCGAAGCCTACATGGGAGCTGAGGACGATGATTGAGGCAGCGGCGACGACCCGCGAGGCCCGCGGCCCCGCGCAACTGAGGGTGCGCGATCTCGAAGCCTGGTACGGCGAGAGCCAGGCGCTCTACGGCGTCCATCTCGACGTTTACCCGGGGGAGACCGTCACGCTTCTGGGTCGCAACGGCGTCGGCAAGACCACCACCCTGCGCAGCTTGATGGGCATCCTGCGCAAACGCACCGGAGAGATCGAATTCGACCAGCGGTCGATCCTGCGGCTGCCGCTGCATCGGATCGCCCATGTCGGCATGGGGTTCGTCCCTGAGGAGCGTGGCATCTTCGCCTCGCTCACCGTCGAGGAGAACCTGCTGCTGCCGCCGAAGGTGGCCAGCAGCGGAAAGGAAATGTCGCTGGACGAGATCTACACGCTGTTCCCCAACCTGCTGGAGCGACGGCACAGCCCGGGTACCAAGCTTTCCGGCGGCGAGCAGCAGATGCTGGCCATCGCCCGCGTCCTGCGCACCGGGGTCAGCATGATCCTTCTCGATGAGCCGACCGAAGGGCTGGCCCCGGTGATCGTGAACCGGATCCGCGAGATGCTGAAGGCGCTGAAGAGCCATGGGCTGAGCGTCCTGCTGGTCGAACAGAATTTCCGTTTCGCGGCCAAGATCGCCGACCACTTCTACGTCATGGATCATGGCGTGATGATCGACAGCTTCGACGTGGCCGAGCTGCCCGCGAAGCGAGACGCGCTGAACATGGCGCTAGGGGTTTGATATGATAATGATTCTTGGGATGCCGCTGCCGGTTCTCACCGGCCAGCTGCTGATCGGCCTGATCAACGGCTCGTTCTACGCGCTGCTGTCGCTTGGCCTGGCGGTGATCTTCGGGCTGTTGCGCGTGGTGAACTTCGCCCATGGGGCCTTCTACATGCTGGGCGCTTTCTCGGCCTGGATGCTGGGGCAGTACCTGGGCATTGGTTTCTGGGGCGCATTGCTGCTGGCCCCGCTCATCGTCGGCCTTGTCGGCGCGGTGGTCGAACGGACAATGCTGCGGCGCCTCTACGAACTCGACCATCTTTACGGGCTGCTGTTCACCTTCGGGCTTGCCCTGCTCCTGGAAGGGCTGTTCCAGCACTTCTTCGGCGCTTCGGGCAAACCCTTCTCCGCTCCGGCCGAGATGAAGGGCGTGGTGCGGACCGATTTCGTGACCGTCCCCATCTATCGCGGCTGGGTCGTCATCGCGTCGCTTCTGCTGTGCCTGGGTACCTGGGCACTGATCGAGAAAACCAAGATCGGCTCGTACCTTCGCGCGGCGACCGAGGATGCAACGCTTGTCCAGGCCTTCGGTGTGAACGTGCCGCTGCTGCTGACGCTGACCTACGCCTTCGGTTGCGCCCTGGCGGGCATCGCCGGGGTGCTGGCCGCGCCGGTCTTCCAGGTCAGCCCGACGATGGGATCCAACCTCATCATCATCATCTTCGCGGTGGTCGTGGTCGGCGGCATGGGGTCGATCCTCGGCGCGATCGCCACCGGCTATCTTCTCGGCATCGTCGAGGGAATGACCAAGGTCTTTTACCCCGAGGCCGCGAATATCGCGATCTTCATCATCATGGCCGTGGTTCTGATGCTGCGTCCTGCGGGTCTCTTCGGAAAGGAAAGCTGACATGACCGTAGCCAAAGAATACGAGTCGGTCGCCGAAGCCCGTCGACCACACCCTGCCCAGCGGATCCTCGTGCTCGCGCTGATCGGCGTGCTCATGCTGCTTCCGCTCTGGTTCTATCCGGTGCTTCTCATGAAGCTGATGTGTTTCGCCCTCTTCGCGTCGGCCTTCAACCTGCTGCTTGGCTACGGAGGGCTGCTGTCCTTCGGCCACGCCGCTTTCTTCGGGGGCGCGGCCTATTTCACGGCCCATGCCCTGAAGGTCTGGGAGGTCAACCCCGAGGTCGCCATCCTCGCCGGTGTCGGCGGGGCGCTGGTGCTGGGGCTGGTGATCGGGCTGCTTGCCGTGCGCCGTCAGGGCATCTACTTCGCCATGGTCACGCTGGCCCTGTCGCAGATGTTCTACTTCTTCTGCCTGCAGGCCCCCTTCACCCAAGGCGAGGACGGCATTCAGGGCTTTTCCCGCGGAAAACTGTTCGGGGTCATCGACCTCGCCGACAGCACGACGCTCTACTACGTCGTCGCGGTGGTCTTCGTGGCCAGTCTCTTCGCGATCTGGCGCATCGTGCATTCGCCCTACGGGATGATCCTGCAGGCGATCCGCGAGAACGAGCCGCGCGCGATCTCGCTCGGCTACTCGGTGCAGCGCTACAAGCTGGGAGCCTTTGTCATGTCGGCGGGCTTTGCCGGTTTGGCCGGCAGCCTCAAGGCGCTGCTGTTCCAGTTCGCCACCCTAACCGACGTCAACTGGCACATGTCTGGAGAGGTCATCCTGATGACCCTGCTGGGCGGCATCGGCAGCATTGCCGGGCCGATCGTCGGCGCGGGTCTCGTCGTGACGCTGCAGAACTACCTGGCCACCACCGGTGTTCCGGTGACCACGGTTCTGGGCGCGACCTTCATGGTCTGCGTGTTGGTGTTCCGCCGCGGAATCGTGGGGGAGCTGCGCCACCGGCTGCCCGCCTGGGGGCGCAAATGAGCGGACCCGAACTGCCCGTCAGCCGGTTCCGCGTGCCGTCGGACTGGGTCGACTACAATGGCCACATGGGCGACTTCGCCTATGGCATCGCCTTCTCGCGCAGCGTGACCGCGCTGATGGGGGACATCGGACTGGATGAGGGCTACCGCGCCTCGGCCCAGGCGACGCTCTACACCCTGGAAATGCGGATCGGCTACCAGCGCGAGTGCCACGAGGGCGATTCGCTTGTCGTCCAGACCCGGGTGCAGGCCGCCGATGCCAAGCGGATGCACCTCTACCAGGAGATGCAGGCCGAGGACGGCACCCTGCTGGCCTGGTGTGAACAGGTTCTGCTGCATGTGGCGCGAGACAGCGGCACGCCCCGCGCGGCCCCCTTCCCGCCCGTCACCGCGGACTGGCTGGCTGCGGCGGAAGCCCGGCACAACGCGGCCGGGCGTCCGGCCTGGCTGGAGCGGCGCACCGGCCTCGGCTGAGGCAGGCGGTCCTTTTCAGCTCATCAGGGCCCGCCCATGGAGACTCCGCCCATGGATACACAGGCGGGTCTTTCTTTTGCCAAGGGCCGCAAGGCAAACGGCCGCCGGGGGAACCGGCGGCCGTCTGGATCCTTCGGCGGATGCCGTTTCAGAGCACTTCGAAAAGCCCTGCCGCCCCCATGCCACCGCCGACGCACATGGTGACGACAACAAAGCGCGCGCCGCGCCGCCTGCCCTCGATCAGCGCATGGCCGACCATCCGCGCACCCGACATGCCGTAGGGATGCCCGATGGAGATCGCCCCGCCATTGACGTTGAGCCGCTCGTCGGGAATGCCCAGCTCATCACGCGAGGGGATGACCTGCGCGGCAAAGGCCTCGTTCAGTTCCCACAGGCCGATGTCCTCGATGCTCAGGCCATGGGTGGCCAGCAGCTTGCGGACCGCAGGCACCGGGCCCATGCCCATCTCGTCCGGCGAGACGCCCGCGACGGCCATCCCCCGATAGAGCCCCAGCGGCGCCAGCCCGCGACGCTCGGCCTCGGTGCGCTCCATCAGGACCGCAGCGGAGGCTCCGTCTGAAAGCTGCGAGGCATTGCCTGCAGTGACATGTGCCCCCGCAGCAATCTGCTGCCCGTCCCTGAACACCGGCGACAGGCCTGAAAGCCCTTCCAGCGTGGTGCCGGGACGGTTGCCCTCATCCCTGGACAGCGTCACTTCCTGCATCGAGGTCTCGCCCGTGGCCCGGTCGGTGACCTGCATCACCGTGGTGATCGGCACGATCTCGTCATCGAACTTGCCCGCGGCCTGTGCGGCGGCGGTGCGCTGCTGCGACTGCAGGGCGTAGGCATCCTGATCCGCGCGGCTGATGCCGTTGCGACGCGCGACGATCTCGGCCGTTTCGACCATCGACATGTAGGTCGCGGGCAGGTGCTCGGACAGCCAGGGGTCTTGCCAGTGGCGGGTGTTCATCTCGGGGGTCTGCACCAGCGAGATCTGTTCGACGCCGCCGCCGATGGTCACGGTCATGCCATCCGAAATGATCTGCTTCGCTGCGATGGCGATCGCCATCAGCCCCGAAGCGCATTGCCGGTCGACACTTTGTCCGGGTACCGAAACGGGCAGGCCCGCGCGCAGCAGGCCGGTGCGCGCGATGTTCATATGCGTGGTGCCCTGCTGCAGGGCGGCCCCGACGATGACATCCTCGACCTCGCCCGCCTCGACTTCGGCGCGGGTCACGGCGTGCGCGATGGCATGACCGATGAGACGGGGCGCGGTGGTGGCGTTGAACGCTCCGCGATAGGCCTTTCCGATCGGCGTGCGGGCGGTCGAGACGACGACGGCTTGCCTCATTTCGGGGTCTCCTCTTTGTCGGTGGCGGGATCGCGGAACAGGGCGTCGGCACAGGCGCGCAGCGCCGGGGTCAGGGGTGCCGGGCGGCGGGTGTCTCGGTCGACGTAGACGTGGACGAATTGCCCCCGCGCGGCACAGGCGCCGTCGGCCAGGTCGAAAAGACCGAAGCCCCAGGTCAGGCTGGTCCGTCCGATGACCTCGATCCGCACCCCGACACTGAGTTTCGCGGGAAAGGTGATCTCGCGGAAGAACTGAGCCCCGTTTCGCACGACGAGCCCGATCGGCCCCTCGGCGGTCGCCGAAAGATCGAGTGCGCCGTGCTCCAGCAAGGCCACGTTCATCGCCGTGTCGAAGTAGCCGAGGTAGGCGACGTTGTTGACGTGGCCATAGACATCGGAATCCGCCCATTGCGGCGCGGTTGCGTGATGCCAGCCATAGGCATCATGCGGCAGCGGTTCGAAACGCTCGGACATGACGTCACCCCTTCGTCGCCAGCGCGGCGCGGGCATTGGCAATGATCCGGTCGACATGGTCGAGTCCGGCCATCACCTCGATCTGCCCGTCGAGACTGGCGATCTCCTCGAAGCGCTCGCCGACGGTATCGGGCGTGAAATCTGTGCCTGCAAAGCACACGCCCTGGCTCTCGACCAGCGCCAGCCGGGACACGGTGCCCGCCCCGGCCAGCAATGCGGTGCGCGAGGGCGCGTCACGGCTGACCAGCCAGACCGCCGCCGGGGAGACCAGTTCGGGCGTCAGAAGGTCCAGCATCGCCGGGTCCATCATGTCGCCGGTCATGCGGGTCGCCGCCGTGGGAAGGATGGCGTTCAGTTGTATCCCGTATTTCGCGCCTTCGAAATGCAGCACGTTCATCAAACCCAGCACCCCCATCTTCGCGGCGCCGTAGTTCGCCTGGCCGAAGTTGCCATAGCTGCCGGAGGTCGAGGAGGTGACGAGGATACGGCCATAGGCCTGCTCGCGCATCGTGGCCCAGACCGCCTTGGTGGCAACCGCAGTGCCTAGGAGGTGCACATCGACGACGCGGCGGAAATCATCGATCTCCATCTTCGCGAAGCTCTTGTCGCGCAGAATGCCAGCGTTGTTGATCAGAACGTCGATCCGCCCGAAGGCTGACAGCGTCTGTTCCACCATCGCGGCCATGTCGGCTTCGGAGGTGACGTTGCCGGCGTTGGCGATGGCCCGGCCGCCCTCGGCCGTGATTTCGCGCACGACGGCCTCACTGGCCTCGGTGTTGCCGCCGCTCCCGTCTCTGCCGCCGCCAAAGTCGTTCACCACGACCGCCGCACCGTGACGGGCCAGCATGAGGGCGTGGGAGCGGCCCAGACCGCCCCCCGCCCCAGTGACGATTGCGACTTGATCCTTGAATGAAACCGGCATGTTGATGTCCTCCGCGCCGTTGATCTTTGCAAATTCTCCAGATGGGCCCGCGCCCTGCCTGCGGCGCCTCAGCCGCCGACGATCAGCACAAGCCAGTCCGCGGCAAGCGCCGGGCGGTCGCTGCCCTCGACCTCGACGCTGACGGAATAGCGTCGCAGCACCCCGCTCGCCTTCGGGGTTTCGGCTGCCAGCGTGAAGTGTCCGCGCAGGCGTGCCCCCACCGACACCGGCGCCAGTAAGCGTATCTTGTCGAAGCCGTAGTTCACCTCGACGACGCCCGGTGCCGCCGCAGGCAGCGCGCTGCGGGTGAAGGCAGTCAGCAGCGAGAGCAGATAGAAGCCATGCACGATGGTGCCGCCATATTCTGTCTCGGTCCGGGCCCGCTCAGGGTCGACGTGGATGAACTGGTGGTCGTCGATGGCATCGGCGAAGCGATCGACCATCGGTTGATCGATCAGGATCCAGTCTGAGACGAACGGGGCTGGCGCATGTTGCATTTCGGGGTCCTTGAAACTGTCACTTCGGGTTACAACCTACGCCGTAGTATGTAACAATCCAACTGTCCAGACCTGATGCGGAATGCAATGAATGATAGTTGTTTGATTTCGTTATCCGCCTTATGGAATGGACGTCATAAATCTGAAGACTTTGCTGGAGGGACCCGAGTGGCGAACCAAGACATTCACCGTGAATGGGCGTCAAGGATTCGCGGCCACGAGGGTTCGGAGCCTCTTGCCGAAAGCGTCGTAGAAATCTTGGATTGCGCCGCACTGTGCTTCACCGAGACGGGTTTCCAGGGCACCAGTATCGACGACGTCGCCCGCCGCCTTGGCGCGACCAAGGGGCGTATCTATCACTATTTTCGCTCCAAGACCGATCTCTTCTTCGAGGTACATCGAGAGGGCATGAAGCGCCTGATGGATGCGGTGATCGAAGCGAAGTCCGCCGGGGGAACCGGGCGTGAAACGCTGCAGCGCATGGTCGAGGCTCATGCCCTGACGATGATGCAGAATGTCGCCTACGAGGCCGTTGTCGTGCAGGGGGTCCACCTGCACCGGCTCAGCGCCACCACCCCCGAGCAGCGCGTGATCCTGAATGAGCTGATGGACGTCCGGCACCGTTTCGAGCAGCTGTTCGTCGAGGTCTTCGAAGCCGCCCAGGCCGAAGGCAGCGTGCGCCGGGATGCCAATACCTCCCTGGCGGTGAAGGGCATCTTGGGGGCCGTAAACTGGATGGCAATCTGGTATCGTCCGCGTCAGGACGAAAGCCCGGAGGCCCAGCAGGCGATGGCTCGCAACTTGGCCACATTGCAGGTCGAAGGGGTCGGCTAATTTATTGGTCACCAAGTCAGGAGGGACTGTTTCGCTGGCACTGTAAAGTTAACGGACGCCGACCAAAGACATTCAGAGGCTCTGGCTGTTAATTTCCGCTGAGAACTGACCCGGTGTCGCGTAGCCCTTAATTGTGAGATGAGAAATTCAATGAATTCAACGACTGTGTTTTGCCCTTAAATATGAGATTTTGCCTTTAATTCCGATAT
>NZ_JBRJGR010000037.1:0-20536 GCF_053628595.1 Roseovarius sp. MBR-154 | reverse complement strand
CGACGGTGGCCGCCACAGTCACCACCGGCCGCGCGCTGCGCTACGCCGGGGGCTCCGCGCGCGGCCTCTTACACCAACCGTTGGGACACTGCCGGGCGGGCTGTCGCGGCTGACCACCGCCGATCCGGCGGTCATGGTCAGCGCGACACCGCCCTTTGCCCGCTCCACGTGATAGGCGCGGTAGCGGTCGGTGGGCAGCCCGTCCTCGGGATAGGCGGGCTCGTGCGCGGTGGTCATGATCCGGTTCTTGAGCGTCAGATGCCGGAGCGTGTAGGGCTGGAGCAGGGGATCGCGGGACATGGGCGGCCTTTGTCTTTGGGGGCTGTCGGGGATCGTGCAATCAGGTGTCGGCGGATGCAAGGGATGGCGTGGCATCTGGACCTTTTGCAAAAGCTGTGGGATGCAAGGACAGGCGACCTGCGGGGCGCGGAACAAACCGGGCGGGGCGCAACCCGCCCGCATTCAGGGAGACGGAGACATGACATTCAAGACATTCGCCATGGCCGGGGCCATGTCGCTGGCCGCCATGGGCGCGCAGGCCGAGATCAAGGTCGGCATGATCACCACGCTGTCGGGCGGGGGCGCCAGCCTTGGCATCGACGTGCGCGACGGGTTCATGCTGGCGGTCGAGCAATCGGGCCGCGACGATATCGAGGTGGTGATCGAGGACGATCAGCGCAAACCCGATATCGCCGTGCAGCTGTCGGACAAGATGATCCAGGCCGAGAAGGTCGATGTGCTGACCGGCATCATCTGGTCGAACCTCGCCATGGCGGTGGTGCCCGGCGCGGTCGCGCAGGGCAAGTTCTACCTGTCGCCCAATGCCGGACCGTCGGCGCTGGCGGGCAAGGGCTGTCACGAGAACTATTTCAACGTCGCCTGGCAGAACGACAACCTGCACGAGGCGGCGGGGGCCTATGCCAATGATGCGGGCTACAAGAACAGCTTTATCCTCGCCCCCAACTACCCGGCGGGGCAGGATGCGCTGACCGGCTACAAGCGGATGTATGAAGGCGAGTTGGCGGGCGAGATCTATACCCAATTGGGCCAGACCGATTACGCCGCAGAGATTGCGCAGATTCGTGCGAGTGGGGCTGACAGCGTGTTCTTCTTCCTGCCCGGCGGGATGGGGATTTCGTTCCTCAAGCAATATGCCGACAGTGGCGTCGACCTGCCGGTCGTGGGCCCGGCCTTCAGCTTTGACCAAGGCATCCTGCAGGCCGTGGGCGAGGCCGCACTCGGTGTTGTGAACACCTCGCAATGGTCAAAAGATATCGACAATCCGACCAATGCCGCCTTTGTCGAAAGCTTTCAGGCCAAGTATGATCGTCTGCCCTCGCTTTACGCGAGCCAGGGGTTCGACACCGCCAACCTGCTGATTTCCGCAATGGAAAAGGCGGACGTGTCGGACGCGGATGCGTTCCGGGCGGCGCTGAAGGCGGCGGAGTTCGACAGCACGCGCGGCGATTTCGCCTTTGGCCCCAATCACCATCCGGTGCAGGACATCTATGTGCGCGAGGTGATCAAGGAGGGGGACGTGTTCACCAACAAGATCATCGGCGTGGCGCTTGAGGATCATTCGGACGCTTACGCGGCCGAGTGCAAGATGTGATGCAAGTCGGCCGAATGGCGCGGCAGGCCCGCGCTATTCGGCCAGGTGACAGGCAACGCGCGTGTCACCGATGCGGCGCATCTCCGGGCGTTCGACGCGGCAGCGCTCAACGGCCAGCGGGCAGCGCGGGTGAAAGGCGCAGCCCGGCGGCGGGTTGATCGCGTCGGGGATCTCGCCCTTGGGCGGATCGACCTCGCGGCCATAGGCATCCATCCGCGGCGCGGCGTCAAACAGCATCCGCGTGTAGGGATGCTTGGGGTCGCTGAACAGCCGGTCGCGCGGCGCTTCCTCGACCAGCCGCCCCAGATAGAGCACGCCGATCACGTCGGCCATATGATGCACCACCGTCAGATCGTGGCTGATAAACAGGTAAGTGAGGCCGAACTCCTCGCGCAGGTCCGACATCAGGTTCAGAACCTGGCTCTGCACCGAGACATCGAGCGCCGATGTGGGTTCGTCGCAGACAATGATCTTGGGCTCGGACGACAGCGCGCGGGCGATGCAGATGCGCTGCCGCTGCCCACCCGAAAACTCGTGCGGATATTTTCCGGCGTCCTGAGCCGAGAGGCCCACCTGTTCCAGCAGTCGCTCCGCCAGCCCTTCTGCCTTGCCGCCGCGCGCGGCGACCGGTTCGGCGATGATATCACGCACCCGCCAGCGCGGATTGAGGCTGGCATAGGGGTCTTGGAAAATCATCTGGATATCGGCGCGCACGGCGTCGATCTTCTTTGCATCGGTTTCGCTGGCCAGATCGACGCCTTCGATCTCGACCATGCCTTTCGACGGGGGCACCAGCCCGACGATGATCTTGCCGATGGTGGATTTGCCCGATCCGCTCTCGCCCACCAGCGCGTAGACGCTGTTCTCGGGCACCTCGAAGCTCACCTCCGACACGGCGGTCAGCAGCGCGCGGGGCTGCCGCTCGATCACCCGGTTGAGCCAAGGTTCCGAGACGTCGAAAATGCGGGTGAGGTTCTCAACCTTGATGATCGGGCTCATGCCTCGGCCTCTTCTGTCGCGTCGGTGTTGAGCGGGAACCAGCAGGCCGCGCGCCCGTCGCAGCGCTCCAGCGTCGGCCCCGGCTCCTCGCGGCAACTCGGCTGCGCGCGCTCGCAGCGCGGGGAGAAGGCGCAACCGGGGGGCAGGTTGGCGAGGCGCGGCATCGCGCCGGGGATCTGCCGCAGCCGCGCGCGGCCCTGGCTTGCCAGCGGGGTCGAGGCCATGAGACCGGCGGTATAGGGATGCCGGGCGCGGCCCAGCACCTCGCGCACCGGGCCAAGTTCGGCCAGCCGCCCGGCATACATCACCGCCACGCGGTCGGCGGCCTCGGCGATGACGCCCATGTCATGGGTGACCAGCATCACCGCGACGCCGCGCTCGCGGCAGAGCCGCTTCAAGAGCACGATGATCTGCGCCTGCACAGAGACATCGAGCGCGGTCGTCGGCTCATCGGCGATCACGAGGTCCGGCTCGGCGCAGAGCGCCAGCGCGATCACCACCCGCTGCCGCATCCCGCCCGAGAATTCGTGTGGATAGCTGCCCATCCGCTGGCTCGCCGCCGGGATGCCCACCTCATCAAGCGCGGCCACGGCGCGGCGGCGGGCCTCGGATTGGCTCACGTCGAGATGTTCGAGGATGGTTTCGGCCAGCTGATCGCCCACGGTCAGCAGCGGGTTGAGCGAGGTGAGCGGGTCCTGAAAGATCATCCCCATCCGCTTGCCCCGCAGCCGCCGGAGCGCGTCGCCGCGCAGGGAATGCACCGGCTGGCCGCTCAGCAGCACCTCGCCGGAGGTGATCCGCGCGGGCGGGTCCAGAAGGCCGATCACGGCATTGCCGGTCATGGACTTACCAGCCCCGGATTCGCCCACCACGCCGAGGATTTCGCCCGCCGCGATATCGTAGCTGACGTGATCGACGGGCCGCAGGACGCCATGCCGCGTGGGGATTTCCACGACGAGGTCGCGGACGGAAAGGACGGGTGTTTCGGTCATCGCAACCTCGGGTTCAGCGCGTCGCGGAGCCAGTCGCCCAGCAGGTTGATCGAGAGCGCCAGTGCCAGCAGGGTCATGGCCGGAAAGAACAGAATCCACCATTCGCCCGAGAACATGAATTCCTGCCCGATGCGGATCAGCGTGCCGAGCGAGGGTTTGGTGGGCGGCGCGCCGACGCCGAGGAAGCTGAGCGTCGCCTCGGCGATGATGGCGAGCGCCAGTGAAATCGTCGCGATCACCAGCACCGGGTTGAGCACGTTGGGCAGGATGTGCCGAAGCATGATCGAGAACGGCGTGCGGCCGATCAGCCGCGCCGCCTGCACATATTCCTTGTTCTTCTCGACCAGCGTGGCGCCGCGCACGACGCGGGCGAACTGCACCCAGTCCGAGAGACCGATGGCGAGGATCAGCACCCAGATCGCCATCGCGTCGCGATGTTCGGGCGGGGTGATGCCCTTGGCGATGCCAAAGATCAGCATCGCCACCAAGATCGCCGGAAAGGTCAGCTGCACATCGGCGACGCGCATGATGATGGTCTCGGTCCAGCCGCCGAGATAGCCCGCCATCAGGCCCACGGTGACGCCGATGAGCATCGCCAGGAACACCGCCGAGAGGCCGACAAACAGCGATATCCGCATCCCGAACAGGATCGTCGAGAACACGTCGCGCCCCTGATCGTCGGTGCCCAGCACGAAAAATTCGCCAGTGAACTGGTTGGCCTGCCCCGGCGGGGTAAAGCCGTTCATCAGGTTGAGCGTGGCGGGGCTGAACGGATCATGCGGTGCAATGAGCGGCGCAAAGAGCGCCCCCAGCATCATCAGCAGCACGACCGCAAAGGAGACCACCGCCACCGGCGAATGCCGGAACGACCAGACAAAATCGCTCTCCCACATGCGGCGCAGGCGCGAGGGGGGCGGGGGTGCGGGCGTCTCGATTCGGGTTTCGGCCATGTCAGTGCCCCCCTGTGGTGCGGTCGACGCGCAAGCGCGGGTCGATCGCGAAATAGAGCATGTCGACGATCAGGTTGATGCCGACGAACATTACCGAAATGAGCATCAGATAGGCGGCCATCACGGGGATATCGACGAACTGGATCGCGTTGATGAAGAGCAGCCCGACGCCGGGCCATTGAAACACCGTCTCGGTGATGATCGCGAAGGCGATGATCGAGCCGAGTTGCAGGCCGGTGATGGTGATCACCGGCACCAGCGTGTTCTTGAGCGCGTGGCGGAAATTGATGGATTTCTCGCGGATGCCACGCGCACGGGCAAAGCGGATATATTCCATGCGCAGCACCTCGAGCATCTCGGTGCGCACCAGCCGCATGATCAGCGTCATCTGGTAGAGGCCGAGGGTGATCGCGGGCAGGATCAGCGCCTTGAGTCCGCTTTCGGTGAGAAAGCCGGTGGTCCACCAGCCGATGCGCGTGACCTCGCCACGCCCGAAACTGGGCAGCCAGCCCAATTCGACCGAGAATAGGTAAATGAGCAGGATGCCGATGAGGAAGGTGGGCAGCGACACGCCGATGAGCGAGACGGTCATGATGACATTGGCCGCGATCCCCCGTCGCCAGATCGCGGTGAAGATGCCGAGCGCGATGCCACCCGCCAGCGCCATCAGCCCCGAGACGAAGGCCAGTTCCAGCGTGGCGGGCAGGCGCTCGACGAGGATCTCAGAGACCGGCCGCCCCTGCCGGTAGCTCAGCCCGAAATTGCCCTGCACGGCCTGTTCCAGAAACCGCCAGTATTGCACCGGAAACGGCTGATCGAGGCCCAGTTCGGCGGTCAGCCGCGCGATATCGGCCTGGGTGCGCTCCTGCCCCAGCATCGCGTCGACCGGATCGCCGACGAAGCGGAACATGGCGAAGGCGACAAGGCCCACGACCAGGAGCACGAGCACCGATTGGGCGACGCGTCGAATGATATAGGCCAGCATGAATGGCTCCGCCTCGCGAGGAGAAAGGGGGAGGACGGCAGGCGCAGGGCCCGCCGCCCGTCCGGTCTTACTTCATTGTGAAGTATTTCATCTTCGGGTCGTCCTCGGGGCTGACCTCGATGCCGACATTTTCCTTCATCCCCCAGTTCAGCACCTGGTGGTGAATCGGCAGGTAGAGCACCTCGTCCTGCACCGTGTTCCAGATCTCGGCGATGGTCGCGTTGCGCTTGTCGAGATCGGTTTCCGACGACAGGCTCACGATCTTGGCGTCGAGATCGGGGTTGGAATAGCCGGTGCCGTTCCAGCTGCCACGCTCTTCGCCGCGCGTGTGCACGAGGAAGTTGAAGATATACTCGCTGTCATAGGTCGGAACACCCCAGCCCAGCATGTAGAAATCGGTGCCCCCCGAGGAAATCAGCGGGAAATGCTGCGCCTTGGGCTTGGCATCGAGATTGACGGTGATGCCGATCTGGCCGAACATGCCGACGGCGGCCTGACAGATGCCCTCGTCATTGATGTAGCGATCATTCGGGCAATCGAGCTGGATCGAGAAACCGTCGCCATAGCCCGCCTCTTCCATCAGCGCCTTGGCCTTGTCGGTATCGGTCTCGACCTGGTCCATCTCCTCGGTCCAGCCATTGACGAAGGGCGGCGCGATGATGCCCGCAGGCTGGCTCTGGCCGCGCATCACGACCTGACGGATGGCATCGCGGTTGATCGCCAGATTCATCGCCTCGCGCACGCGCACATCCGCGAGCGGGTTCTTGCCCTCGACATTGTCGTTCGGGATGTCGTCAGGGCCTTGATTGAGGCCGAAGAAGATCGTCCGGTTCTGCGGCGCGGTCTTGACCACCAGGCCATCCGTACCCGACACCCGCTGGAGATCCTGCACCGGCACGTCCTGAATGAAATCGACCTCGCCCGAGAGCAGGGCCGCCACCCGCGTGGCGGCGTTCTGGATCGGGGTATAGACGATCTCGCTCACCTCCATCGGGAACTGGTCCATGCCCCAGTAGTCGTCGTTGCGCGTCAGCACGGTTTTCACATCCGGCTCGCGGCTCACCAGCTTGAACGCTCCGGTGCCGTTGGCGTTGGTCGTGGCGTGGGTCGTCTCGCCGCCATCCACATCCTGCACCTCGACCACGCCGTTGGCCTCGGCCCAGCCGCTATCCATCATGAACAGATTGGTCAGGTTCGAGGGCAGGATCGGGTTCGGCCCGTCGGTGACGAATTCGACGGTGTGGTCATCCACCGCGCGCACCTCCACGACCGAGGACAGCAATTCCTTCATCCGCGATTGTTCGGATTGCGCGCGGTTGATCGAAAAGACCACATCCTCGGCGGTGAAATCCGCGCCGTCGTGATAGGTCACGCCCTGGCGCAGGTTGAAGACCCAGACATTCGGGTCGTCTTCCTTGGGGGCCCAGTCGGTGGCAAGGGCGGCCTCGAACGCGCCGGTCATGTCGCGGATGATGAGCGGCTCGTAGATCTGGTGGGCCAGCGTGTGCGTCGGCCCCTCGTTCTGTGCATGCGGGTCAAGCGTGAGCGAATCGCCGGCCCGCGCCCAACGCAGCGTTTCGGCGGAGGCGCTCAGCGTCGTCCCGGCCAGAAGCGCCGCCGTCAGTAGAAGTGTCGTTTTCATTGATTGTCTCCCTGTTCTGTCGGCGCGCGCGGGCGCACGCCGATGACCCCAACCATAACCGACTTTGCATTGTCATCAACAGGGCTGTTCACACCGTTCCATGTCGGAATCGGCCGGACGTGAGAGGGTGGCGGTTTGACAGGCAGGTGCCCCGGTCCCGGGTCATGCCTTTGGGCGGCTGAAGGGAGACGTGGCACCGGGCGGCGCGCGGTGGCGGCGTGGCAATGCAGCACTGGACCTTTGCCGCCAAATCCGCCATATCGGAACGGAATAATGCCGGAGGGTCTGATGGGTATTCTCAACACGCTTTTGCGCGCCGTGACATGGTGGCACGGGCAGACGCTCAACACGCAGTTCTACACTTGGCGCAAGGGCGTCAAGGTGGGTGAGGACGCGCAGGGCAACATCTTTTACCGCACCCATGACGGCAAGCGCCGCTGGGTGATCTTCAACGGAGAGGCCGAGGCGAGCCGCGTCGATGCCAACTGGCACGGCTGGTTGCACCACACCTACAAGGAGCCCCCGACCGATCGCCCGCTCACGCACAAGCCCTGGGAAAAGCCGCATAGCGAGAACCTGACCGGCACCCCGCTGGCCTATGCGCCTGCGGGCTCGATCCGGCGGACTGAACCTGCGGCGCGGCGCGATTACGAAGCCTGGACCCCGGAATAAAGGCGCGACACATGTCTGAAAGCAAAACCGAAGTTCTGGTCGGCGGGATCGTTCTGGCCGTGGCCATCGGCTTTCTCGTCTATGCCGGAAAGACGACCGGTATGACGCGGGCGGGCGACGAATACACGCTCATCGCCAGTTTCCGCAGCGCCGACGGCGTCAGCATCGGCACCGATGTGCGCCTTGCGGGCGTCAAGGTGGGGCGGGTGACTGATATCGTGCTCGATGTTGGCACCTACCGCGCCAAGGCGATCTTTACCGTTCAGGAGGGCATCGAGGTGCCTGATGACAGCGCTGTCGCGATTTCCTCGGAGGGGCTCTTGGGTGGCAACTACGTCGAGATCATGCCCGGCGGCTCGCCGTTCTATTTCGAGCCCGGCGACGAGATCGAATTCACCCAAGGGTCGGTCAGCTTGGTGTCTTTGTTGATGAAGTTTGTCTCGGGCGGCGAGGACGAGGCGGCACAATGATCCGTGCGCTGCTCGCTGCGTTGCTGATCATGCCGGGTCCGGCGATGATGGCTCAGGAGGCGGCGGTAAAGGGCGCGGGTGCGGTGTTGCGCGGGCTCGACAAGGTCGACGGGCAGGTCACCGAGATCGCTCTCGACAATGGTGCCGCGACCGAATTCGGCAGCCTGACGGTGCAGCTGTCAGAATGCCGCTACCCGGTGGAAAATCCCGACGGCGATGCCTATGCCCATCTGACGATTCGCGAGACCGAGCGGAACCGCGAGATCTTCTCGGGCTGGATGCTGGCCTCCTCGCCCGCGCTCAACCCGCTGGAACATGCCCGCTACGACATCTGGGTCCTGCGCTGCAAGATCTGAGCGGGATCGCTCGAAAACGGTTCTGCATGAATATGCGCATCCAGTCCAAGCGCCTGCCGCAATAGCCCGCGATACTCCGCACGCGGAATCTCGACGGCGCCAAGCCGCGCCAGATGCGGCGTGATGAACTGCGTGTCGAACAGGATGAACCCGCAGCGCCACAGATGATCCGTCAGATGCGCGAGTGCCAGTTTCGAGGCATCCGTGCAGCGCGAGAACATGCTCTCGCCAAAAAACGCCCCGCCAAGCGCCACGCCGTAGACACCCCCCATCAGCACGCCCTCCTGCCAGATTTCCAGCGAATGCGCGTGGCCTGATCGGTGCAGCGCCATATAGGCGGCATGAATGGGCGCGCTGATCCAGGTATCGTCACGGTCGGCACAGCCCCGCAGCACACCCTCGAAATCCGCGTCGAGCGTCGCCTCATAACCGCCGCGCCGCATCCGCCGCGCCAGACTGCGCGAAATGTGAAACCCGTCGAGCGGCAGTATCCCGCGCATATGCGGATCGACCCAGAACACCTCGGGGTCGTCGCGATGCTCAGCCATCGGAAAGACCCCCGCGGCATAGGCCTGAAGCAACAGCGCGGGGGTCAGGACCTGCGACATGGTCAGGCTTGCAGGTTGGTTTCCAGCCAGTGTTCCAGCCAGTGGATGTTGTAATTTCCGGTCTGGATGTCCTCTTCCTGCAACAGCGCATGAAAGAGCGGCACGGTGGTATCGACCCCATCGACGATGAGCTCCCCAAGCGCCCGCGCCAGACGGTTCAGCGCGCTTGGCCGGTCCTTGCCGTGGACGATCAGCTTGGCGATCAGGCTGTCGTAATAGGGCGGAATCTTGTAGCCGTCATAAAGCGCGCTATCCATCCGAACGCCCAGACCACCCGGCGCGTGAAACTGTGTGATCGTGCCGGGGCGCGGCGCGAAATCGGGCAGTTTCTCGGCATTGATGCGCACCTCGATGGCATGGCCGTTGATCAGCAGATCCTCCTGGGTAAAGGACATCGGAAGACCCTCCGCCACGCGGATCTGCTCCTGCACCAGATCGACGCCAAAGATCGCCTCGGTGACGGGATGCTCCACCTGCAACCGGGTGTTCATCTCGATAAAGAAGAACTCGCCGTTCTCGTAGAGAAACTCGATGGTGCCCGCGCCGCGATAATTGATATTGGCACAGGCATCAGCGCAAATCTTGCCGATCCGCGCACGCTCTTCCTCGGTGATGCAGGGGCCGGGTGCCTCTTCCAGAACCTTCTGGTGACGACGCTGCAGCGAGCAGTCGCGCTCGCCCAGATGCACCGCGCGGCCCTTGCCGTCGCCAAAGACCTGGATCTCGATATGGCGCGGCGTTTGCAGGTATTTCTCGATATAGACCTCGTCATTGCCAAAGGCCGCCTTGGCCTCGGAGCGTGCGGTCAGAAACGCGCGTTCCAGTTCGTCTGCGTTGCGCGCCACTTTCATTCCACGCCCGCCGCCGCCCGCCGTCGCCTTGACGATCACCGGAAAACCGATCTCGGCGCAAAGCGCCTTGGCGGCGGCCACATCGGCGATACCGCCCTCCGAGCCGGGCACGCAAGGCACGCCAAGCGCCTTCATCGTGTCCTTGGCGGTGATCTTGTCGCCCATGATGCGGATATGCTCGGCCGAGGGGCCGATGAAAGTCAGGTCGTGATCCTCGACGATCTGCACGAAATTGGCGTTCTCGCTGAGAAAGCCATAGCCGGGATGAATCGCCTGCGCGCCGGTCACCTCGCAGGCGGCGATGATCGCCGGGATCGACAGGTAGCTCTCGGACGACGGCGGTGGGCCGATACAGACGGATTCGTCGGCCATGCGCACATGCATTGCATCCGCGTCGGCGGTGGAATGCACCGCCACCGTCGCGATCCCCATCTCGCGCGCGGCGCGGATGACGCGGAGGGCAATTTCGCCCCGGTTGGCGATCAGGATTTTCTCGAACATGCGCAGGTGCCTTATTCGATGATCATCAGCGGTGCGCCATATTCCACCGCTGCACCATCGTCGATCAGGATGCGGGTGACAGTGCCGGCGCGCGGCGCGGGAATATGGTTCATCGTCTTCATCGCCTCGATGATCAGAAGCGTGTCACCCTCGCCGACCTGCTGACCGACGCTGACAAAGGATGGCGCGCCCGGTTCGGCCTGCATATAGACGGTGCCCACCATCGGCGACGTCACGGCACCGGGGTGGCTTGCCGGATCCTCGGCGGGGACGGCGGCGGCGGGCGCAGCGGCAGGCGCGGCTGCGGGGGCATAGACGGGGGCCGGGGCCGCGCTCATCTGCGTGGTCACGGTCTCACCACGTCGGCTCACCCGCACGTTGAGGGTGTCGTCCTCGCCATATTCGCGCTTGACCGACAGTTCGGTCAGATCGTTTTCGTTCAACAGTTCCGCGAGCGCCTTGATGAAGGCCACGTCCGATTCATGGGATTTGTTCGACATAGGATTCCTCGACCACAGCGATGATGCCCGCGCGCGAGCCCATGGCATTTGTTTTCGCCGCTTATAGGGCAAGGCAAAGCCTGAGAAAAGCGGCCATTGCCCTGCAACTTGGGGTTTGGCGGGCAAATTTGCGAGGGTGGCGCGGATCAGAGCGGCATGCCCGACAGTTTCGCCACCAGTTCCGCCAGCTTGCGGGCGTGGAATTTCTCCAGCAGGCGCGCGCGATAGACCTCGACGGTGCGATAGCTCAGTCCCAGTTCCAGCCCGATTTCCTTTGAGGTCAGACCCCGGCAGGTCAGGATCGCCACCTCGCGCTCGCGCTGTGTCAATGCCACCAGCGGGCGCTCCTCCGAGAGATCGGAAAACGACCAGATGCCGCGCTGAAACGGGGTCTCGGGCGTGAGCGACTGCCCCCGCACCCGGCACCAGAACAGCGTGCCGTCGCGCCGCTTCATCACCCGCTCATCCGCGTAGCGCCCGGTCTTGCGCATCACTGCCAGCGCATCGGCCCCGATGCGGCGGTAATCCTCGATCGAAGGGTAATAGCGCGCCAGCGGAACATCGGTGTAATCGGCGGGGGTGTCGCCAAAGATGGCGGCGAATTGCAGATTGCAGGCGCGGATGATGCGATGCTCCAGCAGCGCCAGCCCCACGGGCGCATGATCAAAGGCGAGGTGTGCGATCTCCATGCCCGACCTTATGCCGCGCCGCCCGCGCCGCGCCAAGCGCTTTGCGTGGATATACGGAATTGTGCGCCGGGCCCGCAGGTGCTTTTCTGCGCGTCGGGAGGACTGCCAATGAATATCGGTATCTGGCTGGAACGCACGGCACAGGCCATGCCCGACCGCGCCGCGCTCTTTCTGGGCCGCGATCAGGTGATGGATTACGCGGGTTTCGATCGTGCCGCCCGCGAGGTCGCGGGCGCGCTTGTGGAGCAGGGCGTCGAGCCGGGCGACCGGGTCGCGCTCTTCATGGGCAATGCACCCGAATACCTGTTGGCGCTCTATGGCATCTGGTATGCTGGGGCCGCCGCGGTGCCGATCAACGCCAAGCTGCACGGCGCCGAGGCCGCCTGGATCATCGACAATGCAGCCGCGCGCCTGACCCTCGCCGACAGCACCGGGCAGGCTGCGCTTGCCGCGCAGGGCGTCGCGGCGCAGCCCGTGCCGCGCGGCCCCGCCGTGGCACGCCTTAGCGCCCGCGCGCCCGACGATCTGGCGTGGCTCTTCTACACCTCCGGCACCACCGGACGGCCCAAGGGCGTGCGGATCACCCACCGAATGCTGATCGCCATGTCGCTCAGCTATCTGGCCGATGTGGACGAGGTCAGCGTCGAGGATGCCACGCTCTACGCCGCGCCGATGAGCCATGGTGCTGGGCTTTACGCGATGGTCCATGTGCTGCGCGGCGCGCGCCACGTCTGCCCGGCCTCGGGCGGGTTCGAGCCGGGAGAGATCCTCGATCTGGCGCAGCATCACGACCGACTGCACATGTTCGCCGCGCCCACCATGGTCAAGCGCCTGACCGCCCATGCCCGCGCCACCGGCGCGCCCGGCACCGGGCTGCGCAGCGTGGTCTATGCGGGCGGCCCGATGTATCTGGCGGATATCATCGCGGCGGTGGAGACGTTCGGCCCAGTCTTCCTCCAGATCTACGGGCAGGGCGAATGCCCGATGGCGATCACCGCCCTGTCGCGCGCCGATGTGGCCGACCGGACCCATCCCGACTGGCGCGCCCGCCTCGCCTCGGTGGGCCGCGCGCAATCCGCGGTCGAGGTACAAATCGCCGACGAGACCGGCGCGGAACTGCCCCCGGGCACGGTCGGCGAAATCCTCGTGCGCGGCGACGCGGTGATGCCGGGCTACTGGCAGAACGACGGCGCCAGCGCTGCCGCGCTGCGCGGCGGCTGGCTCTGGACCGGCGATTTGGGCCGGATGGACGCGCAGGGCTATGTCACGCTGCAGGACCGCTCCAAGGACATGATCATCTCGGGTGGCTCCAACATCTATCCGCGTGAGGTCGAGGAGGTGCTGCTCACCTTCCCTTCGGTCATCGAAGTGGCCGTGGTCGGCGCGCCCGATGCTGAGTGGGGCGAGGTGGTGGTGGCCTTCGTGGTCTGCGACGGCCCGCTCGAAGAGGCCGCCCTCGACGCCCATTGCCGCGCCCATATCGCCCGGTTCAAACGCCCGAAACGCTATATCGCCGCCGTCAGCCTGCCCAAGAACAATTACGGCAAGGTGCTCAAGACCGATCTGCGCGCGCGCCTCGCCGACTGACCCCGCCGATCCGCGCTTGTTTTCGCGCCTCAAAGGCGTTAGATGCGCGCCCAAGCGGTCGCAGCCTACCCGCTTTAAAAAACAAGGATGACAGCATGAAGACGATTGTGATCTGCTCGGGCGGGCTCGATTCCGTGTCGCTCGCCCACAAGACCGCCGCCGAGCATCAACTCGCGGGGTTGCTGAGTTTCGATTACGGACAGCGCCACGTCAAGGAGGTGGAATTCGCCGCCGCCTGCGCGCGTCGCTTGTCCGTGCCGCACAGGGTGGTGGATATCCGCCAGATCGGGGCTGCGCTCTCGGGCTCGGCGCTCACGGATGACGTGGACGTACCCGACGGCCATTATGCCGAGGACACGATGAAGATCACCATCGTGCCCAACCGCAACGCCATCATGCTGACCATCGCCTTCGGCATGGCCGCGGCGGAAAAGGCCGATGCCGTGGCCACCGCCGTGCATGGCGGCGATCACTTCATCTATCCCGATTGCCGCCCCGGCTTCATCGACGCGTTCCAGGCGATGCAGGATGCCGCGCTTGAGGGCTATGCCGACATCACCCTCTACACCCCCTATCTGCACGGCTCCAAGGCCGATATCGTGGCTGATGGCGCACGCCACAGCACGCCATTCGCCGCGACGTGGTCCTGCTACAAGGGTGGCGAGCGGCAGTGTGGGCGCTGCGGCACCTGCGTGGAGCGCCGCGAGGCGTTTCATCTTGCGGGGGTGGATGATCCGACCGATTACGCCGATCCCGACTATTGGCGCCAGGCGGTGGAGGGTCGCTGATGTACCGGATCACCAAGGAATTCCATTTCTCCGCCTCGCATCAATTGCACGGCCTGCCATCGGAGCATCAATGCGCACGGCTGCATGGGCATAATTACATCGTCGTGGTGGAACTCGCCGCCGCCGATCTCAACCCGCATGGATTCGTCCGCGACTATCTCGATCTGGCAGATCTCAAACGCTATATCGACGATGAGCTGGATCACCGCCATCTCAACGATGTGCTGGGCGACGATTGCGTCACCGCCGAGCGCATGGCAAAGCATTTCTATGACTGGTGCCGCGCCCGCTGGCCCGAGGTGACGGCGATCAAGGTCAGCGAGACGCCCAAGACATGGGCGGAATACCGACCGTGAGCGAGGCGATCCGCATTTCCGAAATCTTCGGCCCCACCATTCAGGGCGAGGGCGCGCTGATCGGCGAACCCACGGTCTTCGTGCGCACCGGCGGCTGCGATTACCGCTGCTCGTGGTGCGACAGCCTGCATGCGGTCGATGCGGCCTATCGCGCCACATGGTCCCCCATGCCGCCCGCCGCCGTGATGGCCGAGGTGGCGCGCCTTTCCGGCGACCGGCCCCTGATGGTCACGCTTTCGGGTGGCAATCCGGCGATCCAGCCACTGGGTCCATTGATCGAGATGGGCAAGGCACGGGGCTATCGCTTCGCCATGGAAACACAGGGCTCTGTCGCGCGCGACTGGTTCGCAGGCTTGGACATGCTGGTGCTCAGCCCCAAGCCGCCGTCTTCGGGCATGACCGTCGATTGGGCCGTGTTCGAGGACTGTCTGACCGCCGCGCACAACGCTCCGACCGTGCTCAAGATCGTGATTTTCGACGAGGCCGATTACCTCTGGGCGCGCGACGTGGCAGCGCGCTACCCGGCGCTGCCGCTCTATCTGCAACCGGGCAACCACACCCCGCCACCGCCCGAGGATGACAGCGCGCGCGTGGATCAGGATGGCATAGATGCCCGCATGCGCTGGCTGGTGGACCGGGTCATCGGCGACCGCTGGTTCGCGGCAAAGGTGCTGCCGCAACTGCATGTCATGCTCTGGGGCAACAAGCGCGGGGTTTGAAGGAGATAGGACGATGAGCGACGATATCTACAAGAATCTCAAGCAGTTGGGCGGCACAACGCAGGTGCCGCAACACCCCGAGGAGGCCGAGCTTGAGCGGGTGGCCAATCCGCAGGCCGATGTCACCTATAACGTGCGCTTCACCGCGCCGGAATTCACCTCGCTCTGCCCGATGACCGGCCAGCCCGATTTCGCCCATCTGGTGATCGACTACGTGCCGGGCGACTGGCTGGTGGAGAGCAAATCGCTCAAGCTATACCTCACCTCGTTCCGCAATCACGGGGCGTTCCACGAGGATTGCACGCTTACCGTCGCCCGACGGCTGGTCGAATTTCTCTCGCCTCAATGGCTGCGCATCGGCGGTTACTGGTATCCGCGCGGCGGCATCCCGATCGACGTGTTCTGGCAGACCGGGCTCATGCCCGAGGGCGTCTGGATCCCCGATCAGGGTGTGCCACCCTATCGCGGGCGGGGGTGATCCGCGAGGCTGCCGCTGCCGGTCAGAGCCGCGCCGCAAGACCGCGCGCGCAGACCTCGAAGACCGCGCGCGCAGACCTCGATCAGGTCGAGCGTGCCGTCGAAATCGCCGGTGTAATAGGGGTCGGGTACGTGATCCGCGCCTTGCTCGGTCGCGTAATCTGTGAGCAGGCGCAGCGGGGTGGCGCTGCCCGCAGGCCGCAGCGCCTCGATGGATGCGAGGTTCTTTGCGTCCATCGCGACAATCAGGTCGAAGCGGGCGAAATCCGCCGCCTCGAACTGGCGCGCCCGCAGGCTTGAGATGTCGATCCCACGAGCGCGGGTGGCGGCCTGCATCGGCCCGTAGGGCGGATCGCCGATATGCCAGCCGCTGGTGCCCGCGCTGTCGATATGCAGCTGCGGGGCGAGGCTGCAAAACACCCCTTCGGCGGCGGGCGAGCGGCAGATATTGCCGAGGCAGACAAAGAGGATCCGGGTGGTCATGGCGCGTCCTTTCCGGCAGAGATTAGGGCAGGAGGGCGCGATGCAAAAGATCGTCATACTGACCGGGGCGGGGATTTCGGCGGAAAGCGGGCTGGGCACGTTTCGTGACGTGGGCGGGATCTGGCAACGCTACCGGATCGAGGATGTGGCCACGCCCGAGGCCTTTGCCCGCGACGCGGATCTGGTGCACGGCTTCTACAACGCGCGCCGTGTGCAGGCGGCCGAGGCACGGCCCAATGCGGCGCATCGCGCGCTGGCGCGGTTGCAGGCCGCGCATCCGGGCGACGTGGTGATCGTGACGCAGAACGTCGACGGGCTGCATGAAGCGGGCGGCGCGCGGGATGTGATCCATATGCATGGTGAACTGGCACGCGCGCTCTGTGCCGCCTGTGGTGCGAGGTGGCAGGCGGCCCCGCAGATCAGCGTGCGGGATGCCTGCCCGGGTTGCGGCGCCTGTGCCTGCCGTCCAGACGTGGTCTGGTTCGGCGAGATACCCTACCGGATGGAGGAGATCCTGGCGCATCTGGCGCGCGCGGATATCTTTGCGGCGATCGGCACGTCGGGGCAGGTCTATCCGGCGGCGGGCTTTGCACAGGAGGCGGCACTGGCGGGGGCGCGGTGCGTGGAGATCAATCTGGAGCCGTCGGCGGTGGACGGTGATTTCGACGAGGTCCGGCAGGGGCGTGCGTCTGAGGTGGTGCCGCTCTGGGTGGCGGAGATTTTGGGCGGGTAGGTGAGTTTTGGCCTCGAGCGGTCGTTTGATGCAACTTCGAGGGGCCGCGCAGTGCCTGGCCGCGGGTGGGCGCTGCACCTGTGATGGAAGGCACTTTATGGTGCCAAATACTTCGACGACTGTAAGGGGCTGAACGTTGCAAAAGCGCCCGCCCGGGGGCGGTCGGGCGCTGCGCGGCGGCGCGTTCCGCGCCTTGATTCCGCGCATTGGCACCAAGGTTAAACGGCAGCAACAGGCCTATTTTGTTGAAAAACTCATGCTTGATCGATGCGTAAGTTGCTGATTCACTTCTTCTGGCCAGCGGGAGGATTGAGCAATGTTGGGACCGAGACAGGAAGCACAGGCGGCGCTGTTCTACGAGGTCTCGCTGGAAGATCACGTTCCGCAAGACCATCTTCTTCGCTCCATTGATCGGTTCGTCGACCTGAGCAGCATCCGTGGTCACCTGACCGAATTTTACAGCCATACCGGCCGGCCCTCGGTTGATCCCGAGCTGCTGATCCGGATGCTGCTGGTCGGGTATTGCTTCGGTATCCGGTCCGAGCGGCGACTTTGTGAAGAGGTGCATCTGAACCTCGCGTATCGCTGGTTTTGCCGCCTCGATCTGAGCGACCGTGTGCCGGATCATTCGACGTTTTCAAAGAACCGACATGGGCGTTTCCGCGACAGCGAACGTCTGCGCCACCTGTTCGAGACGACCGTCGCGCGCTGCATCGCGGAGGGTCTGGTCAGTGGCCAACGCCTGGCCATCGACGCCAGCCTGATCGAGGCGGATGCCAACAAGCAGAACTCGACGCCGAAGGACGACTGGAACGCGGCGAGCATCGACCCGGCGGATGCACCCCGTGCCGTGCGCGAGTATCTCGACACGCTGGATGGTGAGTGCATGAACGCCACCGGTTCGAGAGAATGCACGAACGCATTTGGCGCGGCCAGCGAGGTGCAGCCCAAGTTCACCTCGCATTCGGACCCGGCCAGCCAGTGGACCGCCGCGCGCAAGGGGCCCGCTTTCTTCAGCTATTCCGACAACTAGCTGATCGACACGGATCACGGTGTGATCGTCGATGTCGAGGCGACAAGCTCGATCCGGCAGGCCGAGGTCGGCTCGACCAGGACCATGCTGGAGCGGGTGAAGACCAGGTTTGACCTGCATCCCGAATGCCTGATCGCCGACACCGCATATGGCACCGGGCCGATGCTGGGCTGGCTGGTCGACCGCAAGATCGCGCCCCACATCCCGGTCTTCGACAAGTCCGGGCGCAGCGACGGCACCTGGAGCCGGGCGGAGTTCGAGTGGGACGCCGAGAACGACCAATATATCTGCCCCGAGGCCCATGAGCTGAAGCAGTTCCGCCGCAACTACTCGGACCCGAACCGGGGACCAACCGGCAAGGGCACAGCCCGCTACCGCGCAGTGAAGGACGTCTGCCAGGCGTGCCCATCCAAAGCCAAATGCTGCCCCAACGCCGAGGCGCGCAAGATCACCCGCGAAGAGCATGAAGACGCCCGCCAGGTCGCCCGCGACATCGCCAGGACCCGCCAATACGACATCTCGATGAAGCTCCGAAAAAAGGTCGAGATGCTATTTGCCCACCTCAAACGCATCCTTGGCTTAGGCCGACTGCGATTACGTGGTCCATGCGGCGCAAATGACGAATTCCTCCTCGCCGCAACCGCCCAGAACCTCCGGAAACCGGCCAAGATCTTTCCCGCACCGCAGCAAACGCGCAAAGCCTGACAGGAAAGGCGCTCGCGCCGCATTTGGAACAGCCATTTCTGCGCTCGCAAACGTTAGTTTTTCCACAGAATCGGTGGGGAGCCGACTTTCGCTGCGTCGCCGATCAAAATCCTTTATATTTATGAAAGCTGCCGTTGCTGAAAAAGACAGTTTGACCAGTTTTGCGTAGGCCAGTCGCTTCATGACCGACATTATACTGTTTCATACTGTTTCTGCGGCGCATCACCCAGACTACCACGGCGAATGAGGGGTTACGTTATTCCAACGCCGTCAGCTATCGCAGATCCAAATGGTTTATGGCTCACGGGTTCTTGGTTACGTCGTCATATTCGATCTAAAAGCATTACAGGCGTCAAAGCCACCTCCTAAATAACTGTAAAATTGTATTTTTATTACTTTCTTACGCGCGCCCCTCCAACTTCACATGGCGATCTTATGCCCATCTGTCGCATCTATCAGGCCTCTGATGGTATCTGGAGGACTGATACATGGGCTTCGATCTCGTGCTGGGCGGCATCACTGCTGTGGCGCTTCTTGTTTATTTGCTGGCCGTGCTTTTGCGGCCTGAAAAGTATTGAAGGCGCGCAAAATGGCACATCAACAAAATACGTCGATCTTTTCTGCGGGCCTTGTCGTGCCTGCGATGCGTGAAAGCTTTGTCAAGTTGGATCCGCGCCAGCTTGTGCGCAATCCGGTCATGTTCACCACTGCGACCGTGGCGCTTTTGGCGACGGTTCTGCTGATCCGCATCATCGTAGTCGGAGGTGATATCGTCTTTGAGGCGCAGATCGTGTTCTGGCTTTGGCTGACCGTGCTGTTCGGCAACTTTGCCGAAGCATTGGCAGAGGGTCGCGGCAAGGCGCAGGCGGCCTCGTTGCGGTCGACCAAGGCGGAACTGAAAGGCAAGCGCCTCAAGGGCGAGAGCCACAAGCTCGTATCCGCCAGCGAGCTGCGCGCGGGTGACATCGTGCTGGTCGAGACCGGCGATCAGATCCCGGCGGACGGTGAGGTGATCGAAGGCGTGGCCTCGGTCAACGAGGCGGCGATCACCGGGGAGTCTGCGCCTGTCATCCGCGAAGCGGGCGGCGACAGGTCCGCGGTCACGGCGGGCACACGGGTGATTTCCGACTGGATCAAGGTGCGCATCACTGTCGAGCCGGGCGAAGGTTTCCTTGACCGCATGATCAGCCTTGTCGAAGGCGCAACCCGCGCCAAGACCCCGAACGAAATAGCTTTGACCGTGCTGCTGACGGGTCTCACGCTCATTTTTCTCATCGCGGTCGGCACCTTGCCCGCCTTTGCCGCCTATGCGGGAGGGGCCATTCCGGTGCCGATCCTAGTAGCCCTTTTCGTAGCGCTGATCCCGACAACCATCTCGGCTCTGCTGTCCGCCATCGGTATCGCGGGCATGGACCGGTTGATCCGCTTTAACGTTCTGGCCAAGTCGGGCCGCGCGGTCGAGGCGGCTGGAGACATCGACACGCTGTTGCTGGACAAGACCGGCACCATCACGCTGGGCGACCGGCAGGCAACGGAGTTTCTGCCGCTGTCCGGCGTGCCGGAGCGCGAACTGGTCGAGGCGGCGCGGCTGTCGTCGCTGGGGGATGAAACGCCCGAGGGTCGGTCCATCATCGAACTGGCAGGCAAAGGCGACGCCGCTCCGAAAGAAGCAGAGATCGTGTCGTTCACCGCGCAGACGCGCGTGAGCGGCATCGACATCGGTGAGCGCCAAGTCCGAAAGGGTGCTGTCGACGCAATCCTCAAGCTGCATGATTTCGACCAAGGCGCTGTCAGGCAGATGCGCAGCCTGACCGAACGGATCGCACGG
>NZ_JBRJGR010000036.1:0-20816 GCF_053628595.1 Roseovarius sp. MBR-154 | reverse complement strand
ATATCGGAATTAAAGGCAAAATCTCATATTTAAGGGCAAAACACAGTCGTTGAATTCATTGAATTTCTCATCTCACAATTAAGGGCTACGCGACAACCGCCAAGAAAAACGCCTGATAACAAGGCGTTGATCCACCACTCAGATCGCGGATCTCAATATCTGTCGATCAAATACACCGAGCGGCTCATCGAAGTGGGTATCGATCCATCGGTCGGAACTGTGGGCGATTCCTATGACAATGCGCTTGCAGAATGTGTCATCGAGCTGTTCAAGACCGAGGTCATCAGCCAGATCGGCCCATGGAAATCGATGCGCGAGGTCGAGTGGGAAACCCTCAAATGGGTGGATTGGTATAACAACCGCCGCCTGCTCGGCCCCATCGGATAGCCGGTTTCAGATTGCCTCGCAGCATCACATCACAGGGTGGCCGGATGTCCCGGAATCGGCGGCCGGATGATCCCGGAATACGCAATGGACACCCAATTTCGGTTCAGACATCCGGGATGCCTCCTTTTTTCAATCAAAGAATGGTGGCCAGACTGATCCCGGCCGAGATGAAAACGACGAGGATCAGCAGCAAGGGCCAGACGAAGACGACCCAGCGGTCGAAAGATACGCGTCCGATCGCCAGACCACTATGGCTTGCCGCGCCGAAAGATGAGCATCGCTATGGCGAAAAGAGGCGCGCCGATCGCCAGGAGCGCGAGCGCCTGCGGCCAAAGCTCGGACAGGCCTATCCCTTTCAGGAACACGCCGAGGATCACGTCCATGTAATGGCGCAGCGGGCTCCCGAGAGAGAGAGTCTGCAACAGCGCGGGCATGCTTTCAACGGGTGCAAGTGTCCCGGAGAGGAACATCAACGGGAACAAGCTGAAAAAGCTTAGCAAAAGGGCCTGCTGCAATGTTCGGCTCACGCTTGCGATCAGCACGCCCAGCGAAATCGCGCTCACAAGGAATACGGCAGTGAGCGCAAGGAAGAGAAGGATGCTGCCCCGCATGGGCACGCCGAACCACCAGACGATCAAGAGGCTCGGGAATATCGAGAGGAGCCCGATAACGAGTGTCGGGAAGGTCTTGGCGACGAAGAGCTCCGCCGTGCCGATCGGCGTCACCTGGAGCTGCTCGATAGTGCCGGTTTCTTTTTCGCGGACGATGGAGGCCGCTGGATGGATCACCCCCACCATCATGGCGGCAAGCGCAATCATGGAGAGCACCACGAATGAGGTGTAGGTCTGGTCAGGGTTGTACCAGACCCGGACGACCGGCTGGACACCCCCTCCGGACACCGCTGCGATTGTCGGAGCCGCCCGGAAACGGTTGACGATCTCAAGCGCATAACCGCGGGCCTGTGCCGCCATGTTAGAATTGGTCCCGTCAAGGATTACCTGCAAGGTAGGCGCGTCGCCCCGCGCCAGATCATGCTGGAAGCGTTCCGGGATGACGAGCGCAACACGGGCCCGGCCCGTCTGAAGCCAATCTGTCGCCGCAGGCGCGCTGGCGGGATACCCGGCGGGCGCGAACGCGTCTGTTACCATAAAGCTTTCGACCAGGGCGCGACTCGCTGATGTCTGATCGAGGTCGACGACGGCGAGCGGCATGTCATTGACTTCGAAGGACAGGGCGTAGGCGCAGATGACCACCTCGATCGTGTAAAGCCAGAGGATCAAGACCAGCATCACGCGGTCGCGCAGCAACTGAATCATCTCCTTTACAAGGAGGCCCGCAAGCCGCGTGCCCATCACACCACCTTCTTTCGAAACCGCCACACTGCGAGCGCGAAGATGATCGCCGTATAGGCGAAGAGAAGCAGGACCGAGGGCCAGAGTTCCGGCAACCCAGCGCCCTTGAGCACGACGCCCCGCGAGAAGTCCACGAAATATTGCACCGGGAACAGGCGCGTATAGAGCTGGAGGACATATGGCATGGTGAATATTGGGAACAGGAATCCCGAGAACAGAAACGACGGCATCAGCGTCACGATAAGCGCCAGTAACATGGCGACGAGTTGGCTATTGGTGACCGTGGAAACCAGGAGCCCAATGCCGACGGTGCAAAAGACATAGACGAGTCCCACCAGAAGCAGGAGGCCGATGCTGCCACGCAGCGGAACATCGAACCACAGGAAGCCCACGGCGATAACCATGACGATCTGAACAAAGGCAATAAGGCCATAGGGCACGAGCTTGCCGGTCAGATACTCAGCCGGCGTAAGTGGTGATGCGAAGATCTGCTGAATCGAACCGCTTTCCTTTTCACGGGTGATGGCAAGCGCCGTCAGAAGAGGTGGAAACGCCATCAAGATCACGCCGAACAAGCCTGGAATCACGAAAGTTACGCTGCGCAACGCCGGGTTATACCAGACGCGGGCCTCAACGTGGACGCTCGGGGACGCCTCACTATGAAAATCCGAGACGATGGCTGCTGCGTAGGCTGCGACGAGGTTGGCAGTGGCGGAATAAGTGCCGTCCACGAGCACCTGGACAGGTGCCGTTCCATCGCGGGCGAGGGTGTTCTGGAACTTCGGCGGGATAACGAGCGCGAGTTTGACTGTGCCACGCTGCAGCCCCTTCTCGACATCCCGATCATCAGTGAAATCCTGTGCGAGCTGGAAGTAGCCGCTCTGAATGAAACGATCGACCAGTGCCCGGCTGTCCGGGGACCGGTCCTGGTCGAAAACCCCCATGGGAACGTTGTCCACGTCGAGCGAGATCGCATAACCAAACAGGAAGAGCATCAGTAACGGCATGAGAAGGGCGATCACGACCGTGATGGGATCGCGAACTATCTCGGTCGTTTCCTTTTCAACAATAGCGGCTATACGGCTGAATTTCATCCTGCTTCCTCGATTGGCCGAACTGCCTGCGTGCGCTCCCGCTCGATATAGGCAAGAAACACGTCCTCGATCGTTTCCAGACCATCTTGCGGCAGGCCGGCGCGCAAGGCCGCGAGGTCGCCCGCCGCGATCAGGCGGCCCTCGTACATGAGCCCGAGGCGGTGGCAGTAGGCGGCCTCCTCCAGATAATGCGTCGTAACGAGCACAGCTGTGCCGGCCGCAGCCAGCGTGTTGACGAGACGCCAGAAGCGGGAACGCGCCTGGGGATCGACCCCGGAGGTCGGCTCGTCAAGGAACAGGACGGCCGGACGGTGCAGGATGCCGCAGGCGAGTGCAAGCCGCTGGCGCACGGGGCCGGAAAGGCCGGAGACACTTTCGTCCGCGAGGCCATGGAGCCCGGTGACGGCGCTTGCCCAGGCTATGGCCTCTCGGGCCGGGCGGCGCTTTATCCCGTAGGCGCTGGCGAAGAATGCAAGATTCTCATGCACGGTGAGATCGTGGTAAAGCGAGAAACGCTGGGACATGTAGCCGATACGCTGGCGCAAACGGCGCGGTTGCGAAGCAATGTCGATACCCACGACGCGCGCGGTCCCGCTCGAAGGCGGCAAAAGGCCGCAGAGCATGCGGATGAGTGTGGTCTTGCCGGCGCCGTTCGGGCCGAGCAGGCCGAAGATTTCTCCGGGGTTCACCTCGAAGGTGACATCGTCTACAGCGACAAAATCACCAAAGCGGCGGGTCAGCCGGCGCGTTTCCACACTCTGGGCCGGTTCGCGATGACCCTTCGAAGCGGCAAGCCGGGCGACTTCTGCAATGCCTGTCGGAACCTCGGTACGCTCGCCCTTGCGCAGGACAACGAAGACATCCTCCATCGAAGGCGTGGCCGGTTCCACCCGTCCGAGCTGTTCGAGCTGTTTGCGTAACTCGTTCGAAAGACCCTTGGCCGACTCCACAACAAAGCGGAGGTCCGTCGGCCGCCACTGGCTTCCCAGCATCTCCGGAGCCTCACTCAAGACATCCTCGACCGCGACCGGATTGTCCGTTTCCACCTGAAAGACAGCTCCCTGCGCGCGAGCACGCAGCGCGTCGGGCGTCCCTTGCGCGGTTATCGAACCGTGGTCGAGGAAAGCGACGTGATCGCACATTTCCGCCTCGTCCATGTAGGATGTTGCAAAGACAATCGTCGCACCCTCGTGCCGGAAGTCTTCCAGCATCCGCCAGAGTTCGCGGCGCGAGAGCGGGTCCACCCCAAGGCCGGGCTCGTCGAGGAGAAGCAGGGGCGGCTGATGAATCAGGTTGGTGCAGAGGGCGAGCTTCTTGCGCATGCCGCCCGACAGTGTGCCCTCCCGGCGATGAAGAAAGGGGGTGAGCGCGGCCATCGCGAGGAGGCGCTCGCTCCTTGCGGCGTACACAGCCCGAGGCACGGCGCGCACCTTGCCGGCGAAGGCCAGGTTCTCCGCGACGGTCAGGTGATCATAGAGCGTGAAGCCTTGCGCCATGTAGCCAATCCGGGACGTGACTTCGGAGGCTTGCCGTACTGTGTCGAAGCCGAGGACCCGGCAGTTGCCCTCACTCGGATCGAGAATGGCGGCCAAGAGTTGAAGGAGTGTCGTCTTGCCCGCCCCATCAGGCCCGACGAGACCAAAGATCTCGCCCCGCGCAATTCGCAGATCGATTGCACTGATGGCCCGAGCGTGGCCGAACCGCCGGCCCAGTCCCTCGGTTTCAATCATGTTGTCGCCCGCGCCGCTCATCGCCCCCGCCTCACTGCGGAACGAAGAGTTGCGGTGGCCATCGCGTGCCGGAATCCCAAAGTATCCAGGCATCAGCAGGCATGCCGGGCTTGAGCACACCATCAGGATTGCCAAGAACGAGCGTCAGGCCGAAAACCATGCGCGTCCGCTCCTCCGGCATGTGGATATCGCGGGGCGTGAACTGCGCCTGCTGATCGACCCGCGCAACCCGCCCTTCGAACAGACGGTCGGGAAAGGCGTCCACCCGAACGCGCGCGGAGGCGTCGAGCTTGACCTTGCCGATGTCCTTCTCGGGAATGAAAACCTTGAGTTCGATGCGAGAAAGGTCGGCCAGGATAGCCACCGTTCGACCTTGCTGGGCGAACTCTCCCACCTCTATCGTCTTCGCCAGAACGGTCCCGGAGACCGGTGTGAAAACGCGCGTCTTTTTCAGTTGGTTCGCCACAACGGCAAGCTCCTTGCGCGCGGCTTCGATCCGGCCTTCGGTGGCGCCGATCTCCGCTTCCAAAGCGCCAACCCGGCCCTGGGCATTCCGGAACGCGTTTTCCGCCTGCTCGACCCGCTGTGGCGTCACGGTACCCCGCCTGCCAAGTTCCCGGTAGCGGGAGAGCTCACGCTCGGCAATCTCATAGTGATGGCGCCAGACCTGCAGCTCGCGCTCCGCCTGTTCGCGCTCCCGCCGTCGCGCCTCGACCCCGGCCTCGGCTTGCTCTTTGCGCAGGATGAAATCGGCGTCATCGAGTCGAAGCAGGAGGTCGCCTTTGGTGACGGTTACACCTTCGTCAATCCCACTCTCGACGACACGGCCCGCGACCTCGACGGCCACCCGCACTTCCGTACCTTCGATGTGGCCGTTGCCGTAAAGCAACTGTTCAGGAAGCGGCGCTGGCCGCAAATAGAGGAACAAGCCATAAGAGCCGCCAGCAATGATGGCCAGCAACAGCGCGCTCAAGAGCCATGTATTTCTCACGCGGGCGTCCTCCTTCGTTCTCCTTGTTTATATCAGCGCCAGGGAATTGTTACTATGCGTGATCGTATTCCGTGTCGAACTCACTCACGGTTCCCGGCGCGATGTCTCCAGGAAGCGAAGAGGCACGACTTCCCATGCGCCACCAATCTGGGCCATGGCCGGGCTTTCCGTCCTGGCGCTTGCTGCCGGGCTGCTGATGGTCCGGGTATTCGCGGGGCCGTGAGGTGCAGGCGCACATGACGCCGGGGCGAATGTAACGCGCGAACATTGATCCAGATTAATACCTGCGCAATCGAAAGCCTTATGATAACATAGGGGCGAGGGGAGATTCCGGGTCGGCCATGACGGGACGACGCATCACCTTGTCCTTGAAGAAAGTGCTGTCGGCAAGATCGCCGGTGCTGCACTTTCTCATCGTTGTGGCCATGGTGGTTTCGGCGACGTTGGGCCAGATCCACAACGACGAGGCGTCGGTGTCATCCGACCTATTGTAGGCGCGTCGCTTGACCGGCATGTGGATAGGTCAGCGGCTCCTGCAAGCAGTCCGTCAGGTCACTGCATGTCGGGTGCCAGCTGTTCCGGCGCGGTGCTTCCGGCGACGCTGGAAGCGCCCCTGCCGATTGCGATACGATCCAGTTCGTATTCCGTCATACGTGAGAGACCCGCGACCGGCTCTGTTGCACAAATTCCGTGAGGGATTCATCTTGTGAATCCAGTGTGGTAGCTGGACTGCATGAGCAGACCCATCCCCCCGCCTACAAGACCAGGAACTGGACGGCCTATAACGAAGCGCTCAAGCGCCGTGGCTCGCTATCGATCTGGTTCGATCCCGCCATGACCTGGGAAGCCGCGCCCAACGGTAAGCGTGGTCGCCCGCCCGACTACAGCGGTGAGGAGGGTCGGAAACAGTCCGGGGGACTGCTTCCCGACGAACCCGATCCAGACCTACCTGACGATGAAAGTTCTGTTCGGCATGGCGCTCAGGCAGACGACCGGGTTTGTCGAGAGCCTTCTGCGCCTGATCGGCCTTGACTGGGCGGTGCCCGATTTCAGCACGCTGTCACGTCGCCAGAAAACCCTGACGTCTCGAACCAGTGGCGTTCGTGCCCTCACTCCCGCCCCGCAAGAACGTCAAATCCTAGAAACCCGACACCGTCGGCGCAGTCGACCGTAACGAAATCCTGCGGAGATCGAAGCGCGGCGGAAGGACCATCTGGCGACGATGGAGCGGCTATCACCGCCGAAGCCGCGTCGAAACAAAGATGCATTGCGTGAAGCAGCTCGGCCAACGCTTGAGCGCGAGGGGTTTTGACCGTCAAGTCGCTGAGTTCCAGGTCCGCGTCGCCATGCTGAACGGCTTCTCCGCGCTCGGCATACCCATCACAGAGGCCGCAGGATGAGTCTGCCCAGGGAAAGGGGCCCCTCGGCCATCAGCCGATTTGTGCAACAGAGTCGCAAAAGGTCGTCAAGGAGTCTGAGCTTTCCACCAAGGCTGAACAAGTATAGCCGAAAAGCGGTTACGCCGCCCCCGCAGTCAGCGCAGAAAGGCGCGGAACCGGTGCAGGGCGAAGGCGAACATCACCGACCCGATCAGCATCAGCGCCACAAGTTGCGGCCAGACCACGGACAGCCCGGCCCCGCGGAACAAGACCCCTTGTGCCAGCGCGATAAAATGCGTGTTGGGGGCCGCGAGCATGATGTATTGCACGGCTTGGGGCATCGACTCGCGCGGGGTGACGCCGCCCGACAGGATATCGAGCGGCAACAGCACCAGCAAAAGCAGCATGGCAAACTGCGGCATAGAGCCTGCGATGGTGGCCAGCAGGATGCCCATCGAGGTCGTTGCAAAAAGGTGCAACGCCGCGCCCACAAGATAGAGCGCAACCGATCCCCCGATCGGGATACCCATCCCCGCCTGAACCACCAGAGTGAGCGAAAGCGCCGTCGCCACCAGCACCACGCTGCCCATGCTGAGCACCTTGCTCGTCATGATCTCGGCGGCGGTCACGGGCATGACCAGCAGATGTTCCAACGTGCCGTGGTCGCGCTCACGGATCAGGGCGGCACCCGAAAGGATGATGGACAGCATGGTCACCGTACTGATGACCGAGGTCACCGCCCCGAACCAGGCCGGGTCGAGCGAGGGGTTGAAACGGGCCCGAACGGCCAGATCAACCGGCATCCCGACCGGGGCGGCATCGCGTGCCAGCCATCCGGCAATCTCCTGATTGACAATGGCGCTGATACTACCCGCCCCGGTAAAGGCCTGGCTGACCCGTGTCGCATCGACATTGAGCTGTAATTCGGGCCGGTTCCCGGCCAGCAGGTCGCGCTGGAACTCGGGCGGGATCACCAGCGAAAAGGTGTCGATCCCGGCATCCATCCGCGCATCCATTTGCGCGATGTCGATCTGGGCGGGCGGCATGAAATACGGCGGCAGGAACGCATCGGCCACCCGCCGCGACAGCGGCGAGGCGTCTTCGTCCACGATCCCGATCGTGGCGCTGTTGAGCGATTCGGGGATGGCGGTCGCGCTGACATAGACGTCGAGCGTGAAGGCATAGGCGACCAGCACCATCAGAAGCGGATCGCGCAACAGCCCGCGAATTTCCTTCAACGACAGTTGCAGAACATGCCTGAGCCGCATCGGTTATTTCTCCTGTTTGCGCACGAAGATGGCACCCAGCAGCACCACCACGGGCACAAGCGCCAGCATCGGCAGGAAAGACCCGCCCAGATCATCGAACCCCAGTGCCTTGGAAAAGGTCCCGCGCGAGATGGTGACGAAATGGCTGGTGGGATAGATTTCACCGATCACCCGACCCATGCCGTCCATTGACGCAACCGGATCGATGATGCCACCATATTGCATCGCCGGGATAAGCGTCGCCATGAAGGTGAAGAACAGCGCCGTGACCTGGCTTTGGGTGAAGGCGGAAATCAGCAGGCCCAGCCCGGTGGCCAGCACGACATAGATCAGCGCCCCGAGCGAAAGCGCGAGCAGGCTGCCCTTGACCGGCACCCCGAAGACCACCACCGCCAGCGCCAACAGCAAAAGGTAATTCATGAAACCCAGAACGACATAGGGCACCTGTTTGCCCAGCAGGAATTCCAGCCGTCGCGCCGGGGTGACATAAAGATTGACGATCGAACCCGTTTCCTTTTCGCGGGCCACGGACAGGACGGCCAGCGTGGCCGGAATCAGCATCAGCAACAGCGGGATCATCGCGGGCACCATGGCCGCCAGGCTCTCGACATCGGGGTTGTAGCGGTAGCGCACCTCAAGCGTGAAGTTACCCGCCACCGCTTGATCGCCAAAGACCTGACGCATCTGCTCGGTCAGCCAGTGGGCGTGCATCCCCTGGATATACCCGCGCACCGTATCGGCGCGCATCGGCATGGCCCCGTCGAACCACGCGCCAATGGCGACGGGGCGGCCGCGTTCAAGATCCGCGGCGAACCCCGGCGGAATTTCCAGAGCCAGACTGATTTCACCCGCCCGCATCCGGTAGTCAAGATCGGCATGATCGACAAGCGGCGGTTCCTCGTCAAAGTAACGCGACCCGGCCAGGTCGTTGACATAGGATTGGCTAAGGATGCTCCGATCGAAATCGAGTGCCGCGAATTTGAGGTTTTCGACATCCATGGACACGCCATAGCCCAGCACGATCATCAGGATCACGCTGCCGAGGCTGGCAAGCGTCAGGCGGATCGGATCGCGGCGCAACTCCAGCGACTCGCGCCATGAAAAGCTCAGCAGCCGCGCCAGGCTGAACCCCCCGCGCCGCCGCCGGGCGGAGGTGGCGGGCCCGGCGGAAAGCTCTTCTTTCATCTCGGGCGCAGGCGGGGTATCCTGATCCTGCGCGCGTTGCAGATGGTGGACAAAGGCATCGTCCAGCGTCTCTGCGCCGACCTCCTCGCGGATCGCTTCGGGCGTGTCGCTTACAAGCACGCGGCCCTGGTGCATCAGCGAAATCCTGTCGCAGCGCGTGGCCTCGGCCATGTAATGGGTGGAGATGAAGATCGTCACGCCATCGTTTCGGGACAGATCTATCAGCGATTGCCAGAAGATATCGCGCGCCACAGGGTCCACCCCCGATGTCGGCTCGTCTAGGATCAGGATTTCGGGGCGATGGATCAGCGCGACCGCCAGCGACAGGCGCTGACGAATACCCAGCGGCAGGCGCATCGGCAGGCTGTCGAGCACGTCTTCAAGATCGAACCGCTCAGCGAGTTCCGCGATCCGCGGCACGATCTCTGCGGATGTCATGTCGAAAAGCTGCCCGTGCAGATCAAGGTTCTGCCGCACCGTCAGCTCGGAATAAAGCGAGAAGGATTGCGTCATGTAGCCGATGCGCTTGCGGGTGGCCATGTCATGGGCATCGACCTTGCGACCGTAAATCTTCGTGGTGCCGTCACTCGGATCCAGCAGCCCGGTCAGCGCCTTCATGGTGGTGGTCTTGCCGCACCCGTTGGAGCCCAGAAAGCCGAAGATCTCGCCCCGCTTGATGCGAAAGCTCACCTGGTCCACAGCTGTGAAATCGCCAAACCGCACGGTAAGGTTCTCGGCCTCGATGACGTTTTCCCCGTCGGACGCCGGATCGCGCGGCGGGATGCTCAGGTCTTTGTGGCGGCTGCGGTTTTCCTCGGGCAGAAGTGCGATGAAGGCCGCATCCAGATCAGCGGCACCGGTGCGTTCCAGGATTTCGGCCGTGCTGCCGGTCGCCAGAACCTTGCCCGCGTCCATCGCCACCAGGTGATCGAAGCGCGCGGCCTCTTCCATATAGGCGCTCGACACCAGCAGGCTCATATGTGGGCGATCAGCGCGGATTCGGTCGATCAGGGCCCAGAATTCGCGCCGCGACAGCGGATCGACGCCGGTGGTCGGCTCATCAAGAACCAGAAGGTCGGGGTCGTGGATCAGCGCGCAGCACAGGCCCAGCTTCTGCTTCATCCCGCCCGAAAGCTTGGCCGCCGCGCGGTCGGCAAACGGGGCGAGACCGGTCGCCTTGAGCAGTTCGTCGATCCGCTGCGCGCGTTCCTGCGCGCCCTCGCCAAAAAGGCGCCCGAAAAAATCGACATTTTCGCGGACCGAAAGCGTCGGGTAAAGGTTCCGCCCCAGCCCCTGCGGCATATAGGCGATGCGCGGGGCGATGCGCGCGCGATGCCCGGCGCGGGCCATGTCGCCCCCCAGCACCTCGAGCCGCCCTTTCTGCATCCGCCGCGCCCCGACGATCAGCGCCAGAAGGCTCGACTTTCCCACGCCGTCCGGCCCGATGACGCCGACGGAACGGCCTGACGGCAGGTCGATCGAAACATCGTCCACGGCCCGGGTCTTGCCATAGCGGAGCGAGAGCCCCTCGGCACGCACCGCAGGCATGGAATCGGTCATTCCAGCACCTTGCCCTGCGCCGCCGCCGGCCAGGGCGCGGTCGGGTCAAGCCGCACCCAGGCGACGCCGGGAAGCCCGGTCTTGATCTGATCGAGATACCGCGCCAGCAGCTCCGGCGCGATCCTGGCCCGCACCCTGAACATCAGCTTCTCGCGCTCGATTTCCGTCTCGACCGTCTTGGGCGTGAACTGCGCCACGTCCGACACGAAGGAAACGCTGGCGGGGATGACGATGCCGGGTGCCGCATCCAGCAGCAAGCGCACCTCGGTTCCCAGCCCGATACGCCCCGCATCCGCCGTCGAAAGGAAAAACGTCATGTAAACGTCGTTGAGGTCCAGCATGTTGACAACGCGACCGCCGGCCCCCACGATTTCGCCCGCGCGCGCGACGATATATTGCACCCGCCCGGCACGCGGCGCTTTCAATGTGCTATCCTCGATCTGCACGTCGATCGCCTCGATCGTCGCCTGGGCCGCGGTCACCGCCGCCTCGGCCCCAATCACCGAGGCTTTCGCCGATGCGACCCCCGCCCGCGCCGCCGCAAGCGACGCCTGTGCAGAGGCAACCGCCGCCGCGGCGCCAAAGGCGTTGGCCCGGTCGATCTCGAATTGCCGTTCGGATGTGATGCTGTTCTGCGTCAGAGACTCGGAGCGCTCATACTGGCGCCGCGCGACATCCTCCTCCGCGCGGCGCTGTTCCAGAAGGGCCTCGGCCGCGCGTACTTCGGCCGCGCGCTGTTCGACAAGCAGCGTGGCGTTTTCCACGGCGATTTCAGCGCGGCGCAGTTCCGCCACCATCTGGTTGCGATTGGCCTGCAATTGCCGCGTGTCGAGCGTGGCCAGAGGCGCACCTGCCGTCACGAGCCCTCCTTCGTTCACAAGCACCGTGTCAATTCGCCCGGGCAGCTTGGCCGCAACGTCGATTTCGACCGCTTCGATCCGCCCGTTGCCGCGCGCGAATCCTTCCGCGTCCGTATCGGATAGGGTGCTTTGCCAGATCAAAAAGCCGGATACGGCGACAGCGATGACGATCGCGGCCATGATAACGGGTCTGTTTTTTGCCACTGGATACTCGCTTGTTGTGATGATTCGGGCGTGTTTTTTATTCTTGCGACGCGCCTGAACCCTAAATCATCCGCATGCGGTTTCACAACCGGATTGAACGGCGCATCCGTTACAGAACGATGTTGTCCACCCGTCCGAGCCGACCCCGGGCAAAGTCATAGGAAAGGCCCAGCAGGCCCAGAACTGAATCGATTTCGGGCTCATTTCTGGGCGCATAGACCATGACAGCCGTGGGCGGGATCATGCCCGCCGCAGCCATCGGATGTGGCTCTGCCCAGCCAAGATCGACGATCTTCGGCACCGCATCCTCTGGCAGCATCATGTGCAGGCTACCGTCCTGCGGCGGATGGACATGGGCGAACTCGGTGCCGATCATGAACGCCTCGCGGCAGCCGCAGCCGCGCCCGTGTTCGAGGCAAAGTGCCTCGGCCCCCGGCACCGAGATCATCGAGGGCTGGCGGATGACAAAGGGGAAATCGAAGGCCCTGTCCCTGAATGCCTGAGCTGTCGCGGCATCTGGGTTCTGACTGATCTGGGTATGCGGGGCACAAGGCGTGGTGACGGGCCTTGGCCCCTCGCGCGGCGGGATATTCAGCATGACGGGGCCTCCTTGGGTGTCGTTTACGCCTGCCCGCTCAGTGCGGGCGTGTTGGCCAGCAGGAAATCGCGGACCGATTGTGGCTTTTGCCCGGTCAGCTTTTTCACGTCATCCGAGGCCACGTCGAGATTCCCCTTGGCAACGGCGACATCGAAGGAGGAGAAGACATTCGCCATGAACTCCGGCAGGCCGTGTTCCTTCATCGCCTCAACCAAGGCGTCGCGCGTGATCGGGACGTAGGGGATCTCCTTGCCGGCAACTTGGGACAGTATCGCGGCGATCTCGGCATGGCCGACGGCCTCGGGTCCGGTGATGTCGCGCAGGGTCGATCCGATCTCGGACAACAGGGCCGCTGCGGCGGCGCGGGCGCAATCGGCGCGCGTGACATAGCCCGCCTTGCCGTCACCCGCCGCCGCGTAAAGCGCCCCCGCGCCAATCGCCTGCGCCCCGCTCATCAGCAAGAGATCGGCGTAAAGACAGTTGCGCAGGATCGTGTGCGGGAGGCCGGTCTGCTTGATCAGCGCCTCGCTCTCGCGGTGATCGGCGGCAAAGGTGATCGGGCTGCTTTCATCTGGATTGGTGAGCGACGTATAGACGATATGCGTTACACCGGCCTCCTGCGCGGCGGCGATTGCATTGCGATGCGCGGCAAGCCGCTTGCCCGGCTCAAGGTCGTCCGTCGAGATGATCAGCAGCCGCCCGCCACCGGCAAAGGCCGCGCCAAGCGTGGCCGGATCATTGAAATCGCCCGCCCTGACCTCAACCCCGCGCGCGCGCAAATCGGCGAGCTTGTCGGGCGTGCGGGTGATGGCGACAACGGGATTCGCGCCCTTCGCAAGCAGGTTCTCGACGACCTGACGGCCAAGCTGACCGGAGGCGCCGGTGACGATGAAGGGGCCTTGGATGCTATCGGACATCTTGTGGTTCTCCTTTTGCGTTTTCTGTTCAACCGAAGCGGAAGGCGCTTTCGACAGCGCCAAGAACGTGATCCTCCAGCGTCTTGCGACCGATATCGTTGCCCGCCGCGCCCACCACGATATGCAGTGGGATCAGATGCTCTTCGCGCGGATGGGCATCGCGACCGCCCGGTGCGTCTGACCAGTGCACGAGCCTGCGGTTGCGTTCCTCGGGATCGGGACAGGTCATCACCTCGGTCAGCCAGGCGTCGAACGCGCCGCCAACGACGGGGCCGCGCGGCCCGCCACGCAGGCTTTGCATCAGCACGCCCATGTTGTGATAGGTGTTGCCGCTGCCGAGGATCAGCACGCCATCATCGCGCAGGGGGGCCAGGGCCTGACCGAGCGCAATGTGGCGCGCGGGGTCCAGATCGCTGGCAACCGACAGCTGGACGCAGGGAATGTCAGCCTCTGGAAAGGCGACCTTGAGTGGCACAAAGACGCCGTGGTCAAAACCCCGTGCGGCATCCTTCGCGGCGGCAAGACCGGCGGCGCGGATCAGGTCATGCACGCGATCGGCCAGCGCCGGATCGCCGGGGGCGGGCCAGGTCAACTCGTAGGTATGCGGCGGAAAACCGCCATAGTCGAACAGAAGCGGCGGGGTGGGACTTGTCTGCACGGTAAACGCGGGTTCCTCCCAGTGACCCGAGATCACCAGAAGCGCCCTGGGGCGCTCAGGCAGTGTGCCCGGAAGATTCTCCAGAAACTGCCGGTGTCGGTCCCATTCATCGGGCGGAGTCCAGTCCATGAAGAAGCAGGGGCCGCCCCCGTGGGGAATGAAGAGCGTGGGCTGGCGGGCCATGTCCGATTGTCCCTCCCGGTTCCCAAGGTAACCCTCGAGTGCCTGTATCAGGAGGTGTAATAGTTGAGTTATGGAAAAAATTAAAGTAGGGACGATAAAGTAACCATCTGGGAAGGAAGCGCACAGCGATGTCCAAAACGCCGCCACAGTGCCCGATGGATGCGATCCTGCGGCTGCTCATGGGGCCGTGGACCACCTACATCATCTGGGTCCTGAACGATCAGGGGCCGCAAAGGTTCGGGGTGCTGAAGCGCTCTGTGCCGGGGATATCGACCCGAATGCTGACCGAGCGTCTGCGGATGCTGCAAGGTGCCGGGGTCATCTGGCGCGAACAGGCCGAGACGATCCCGCCTGCGGTCACCTATGGCTTGACGCCACGCGGGAACGACCTGCGAAGCGTTCTGGACGCACTGGGAACTATCGCGGAACGCTGGAAAGCTGAGGGGGTGTTTCAGGACGATGACTTGGGCGCTGTTTGACTGCGCCAGCCCGAAAAACGCGTGCGTTTACCAGCTTTGGGCGGTGCCGATTCATGACGGTTGTGTTTGTGAGCTACGCAGCGCCGCTCGGCTTTTGCGAATGACAGTTGATGGACCTGTTGGACGCCTTTGAGCGCGGCCAGTCATGTTGCACTGTGCGTTCGTTATCACGTTTTGGAACCAGGTGATCGCCATGAGAGAAAGTAAAGTTGCCGATGTGCTTAGAGGGGCGAGGGAGGTCTTCTTGAAGTGCGGCTTCGAAGGCGCCAGTGTCGATGCCATTGCCGAACAAGCCAAGGTTTCGAAGGCGACCCTTTATGCGCATTTCCCAAGCAAAGACAGGCTTTTCTTAAGCGTTTTACAAGCTGAATGCGACAAACTTTCAGAAGAAATCTGTCGTCCGCTTTCAAGCTTGGGCGATGCACGAGGTGCCCTTGAAGAACTCTCGCGGCGCATGATCGGGCTGGTCATGGATGAGGGTTACATTCGTCTCCTTCGCGTTTGCATCGGCGCGGTTCCGGTTCTGCCGGAGGCAGGCGAAATATACATGGATGCAGGCCCGACGCGCGCCATCACACACGTCGCGCAAATACTCAAAGACTTGCACGAAACGAAATCACTGAACGTTGAAAACGTTCAAAACGCCGCCAGTCAGTTCATTCACCTGTCCATCTCCGGCGTCATCATGCCGCGATTGCTGGCCGTCGACCAGCCCGTCGATGCATCTGAGCATTCAAAGAGGGCGGTTGACGCTTTTCTGGGGGTATATGGCCGACGCAATGACTTATAGCGTGGGAGGCCCAACAGCTTGCCTTCTGGTGCTTCGACAGGTGCCATGCCGCGCCTCAAGGTGACGGATCCGGTTGAACACTTGACCCGGATGGTGCCGGACACTAGCTACCCACGCAGATGCACCGACCGGACGGTACAGTTTTGAGTGAACACATGACCCCAGCAGAAACCAGAAGCGCGTCTCGCAGGATACTGTCTGCTGCGCGCGTGATCGCCGCGCGTGCAGGTGCGGGAAAGATAACGATCGACGCGGTTGCAAAGGAGGCGGGCCTCAGCAAGGGGGGCGTGCTTTACAATTACCCGACAAAGAAGGCCCTGCTCTCGGGGCTGCTCGATGCGATGTTGGCCGAACACCGGGAGCTGCTGGAGAGCGTGCCGGAGCGGCACCCCGCGCGAACCCTGCGTGGTCATCTCGAAACGGTTCTGCAATCGCAAGAGGTGGATGATGACCTGTCGATGGCGATCCTCGCGACAGCGGCGTCAGATCCGCAACTGCTCGATCCGCTGCGGGGAGAATTGAGCGACGACATCGGGCGTATCCTGTCCGACACACAAGACCCGCAGGGTGCCATGGTGGTTTTTTGGGCGATTCAGGGGGTGCGCTTCCAGAAACTTCTCAAGCTGCCAGACGGCGGGGCGGATCTCCGTGGTCGCGTCATCGAAAGATTAAGGACCCTGATCGATGAACTCGAATAGAATGAAGCAGAGCTGGAAACGGATCGCATCGGTTACCGTGATCGCGGCTGCGGCGCTGCTGGTTTTGTCGGTGTTTCCGGCGCTCCGGACCGATGTCCGGGCCCAGACAACGACTGACGCGACAAAGCCTGCGGCCGAAACCAGCGAGGGGGCTGAACACGACCGGAAGGTCACAGTAGAAGTGACCCGAGCAACAAGTCGCACCGTCACGCGTGGCCGCACCGTTGCCGGGCGGGTCGCGCCAGCCCGCACCGTAGACATCGCTTTCCAGGTTTCTGGACAGGTCCTGCGCCTCGAGGTGGATCCGGGCGACAAGATCAGCGAAGGCGATCTGATCGCGGAACTCGATCCGGTCGATTTCGAACTTGCGGTGGATCGGGCGCGGGCCGCCTTTGACCTGGCGAAATCCGAGCTCGAGCGCGCGAAAAGCCTTGCCGAACGGGGGGTTGCGGCCGAAGCGCGCTTCGAAACGGCCAGCGCCGAATACGCGCAGGCCGAAGTTGCGCTGCGCGAGGCCGAGCGGCGCCTCTCACAGACGCAGATCATCGCGCCTTTCGATGCAATCGTGGCGCGCACCTTCATCGAGGAATATGTCAACGTCACCTCCGCGGCGCCGGTTGCGCGTCTTCAGGATGTCAGCGAGATGCGGATCATGATCTCTCTGCCGGAAGAATTGGCGGCGGTCGCACGCAGCGCACCCGACGCCTTCGATCTCGTGGCAAGTTTTCCAGCCGTGCCCGGCTACACGGCTCCGCTCATGCTTCGGTCTTTTGCAACCGATGCCGACCGCACGGCGCAGACCTACGATGTGGAATTTGCCATCCGGGGTGATGTCGACTCGCGTCTTCTGCCGGGGATGACGGCCAGGGTGCGTCTTTCAAATGCGGCGGCCGAAGCCAGTGCACAATCCGCCATGGTCCCCGTGTCGGCGATCGATACCTCTAGCCGAACCGAGCCTTCGGTCTGGATTTACGACGAAGAGTCGGGGCAGGTCACGCGCCGGACCGTGCGTCTGGGCCTTCCCGTCGATAACGAGATCGTGGTTCTGGAAGGTCTCCAAGGCGATGAACTGGTCGTCTCCGGCGGGTGGTGGCGGCTTCGCGACAATCAGACCGTGACGGTTGCGGGGCTCTGATCCCGCCCCCTTGACAGGACACGAACAGATCCATGGCATTCAGCATTTCCGGCGCAAGCATCCAGAGGCCCGTGGCGGTCTGGCTCCTCATCCTTTTTTGCCTTCTTGGCGGGTATTGGGGGCTGAACACCGTGGGCCGCCTTGAAGACCCGAGTTTCACGCTCAAGACCGCGCTAGTCTTCGTGCCGTATCCCGGCGCGACAGCAGTCGAGGTCGAGGAAGAGGTCTCTGACGTCATCGAAAACGCGCTGCAGCAGATGAAGCAGCTTGACCGGGTCGAATCCAAGTCGATGCCGGGCATGGCGCAAATCACCGTGGAGATCGAGGGCACATATGGCCCGGATGAGATTCCGCAGGTCTGGGACGAGATGCGCCTGCGCATCCGCGACGTGGAGGGTGACCTTCCGAAAGGCGCACGCGCGCCCATCGTCAACGATGATTTCGGCGATGTTTACGGCATGTTCTACGCGGTGAAAACCGAAGGTCTGACCCCGCGCGAAGAGCGGGATCTGGCTACGCGATTGCGGCTGGGGCTGGTGACCGTCGACGGTGTCGCCAAGGTCGAGGTTCAGGGCCTCACCGAAGAGGTGATCACGATCTCGATTCCATCCGCGCGCCTGACAGAGCTGGGCCTTCCGCCCAACCAGGTTCTGAGCGTGCTGAACGATGAGAACCTTGTCTTCGATAATGGCGAGATCACCGAGGGGCCGGCCCGGATAGGACTGTCCGTGCCGCCAGGTTACGTGACCCCCGAAGGGATCGAGGAGTTGCGGCTTGGCGCGGCCGGAGAGGTTGGGCAGGTCGCGATCCATAATATTGCCCGCGTCGCCCGCGACGAGGCGGAACAGCCCAGTCAGATCATCCGGCAGAACGGCACCGCGGCCTTCACCCTCGGGGTGTCGGCGCTGACGAACCGAAACGTGGTCGAAGTTGGCGCGGCAGTCTCGGCCCGGCTTGAGACGTTGAAGGCTGAGTTGCCGGAAGGTGTCGAAGTCACGCCGATCTACGAACAGCACGTCGTCGTTGATCAGGCCGTCTCCAGCTTTCTTCTGAGCCTTGCGATGTCGGTCGCCATCGTTGTCGGGGCGCTGATGCTGACAATGGGCTGGCGCGCGGGCCTCGTGGTGGGCGCGACGCTCGGGCTTACGGTTTTCGTGACACTGTTCTTCATGTCGGTCTTCGGGATCGCAATGGAACGGATCAGCCTTGGTGCCCTGATCATCGCGATGGGGATGCTGGTGGACAACGCCATCGTGATCACCGAGGGGATGGTGATCGGCATGGCGCGCGGCAAAAGCGCCGAAGACGCCGCCGCCGAAACCGAAACCTCGACCTCGATTCCGCTTCTTGGTGCGACCGTGATCGGGATCATGGCCTTTTCCGGGATTGGTCTGTCGCCGGATGCCACCGGCGAGTTTCTGTTCTCGCTCTTCGCGGTGATCACCATCTCGCTGCTGATGAGCTGGATTCTGGCCGTTACGGTCACGCCCTATCTCGGCAAGCTGCTGCTCAAGGCCCCCAAAAACACCTCGGACGATCCTTACAAGGGCGCGTTCTACGGGATCTATCGCGGGTTGCTCTGGATCGTGCTGCGCGCGCGTGTGCTGGTTGTGCTTATAATCGTGGGAATCACGGTTGTGTCGGTGATGGCCTTCGGACAGGTCAAGCAGGCGTTCTTTCCCGCGTCGAATACCCCGCTTTTCTATGTCGAATTCCAGATGCCGCAAGGGACCGACATCAACGTCACCGACCGTGAAATGAAACGGCTCGAGCAGTTGATCCTGTCTGAGGACAAGGTTACCGACGTGACGACCCTGGTGGGGCGTGGCGCAAGCCGCTTCATGCTGACCTACAGCCCGGAGCAGGCGGATGCCAGCTATGGCCAGCTGATCGTCCGGGTGGCCGACGCCGAGGCGATCCCGGCCATGGCAAGCCGGTTGAACCGCGATCTGCCCGCCGCATTTCCCAACGCGCTTGTCCGGGTCGAAGAACTCGTCTTCGGCCCGCCCTCCGGTGCCGATGTGGCAGTCCGCTTCTCCGGTCCCGATCCGGTCATTCTGCGCCAACTCGCCGATGATGCAACACGGATATACGAGGCCGCAGACACAATCACCAATTCACGCACCAATTGGCGGCAGCGCGAGATCCTGATCGAGCCGATCATTGACGAGTCGCGCATGCGGCTGGCCGGGACCACGCGCGGCGCGATCGCCGATACCATCCGCTATGGAACCTCGGGCTTGCGAGTCGGTGAATTGCGCGAAGGCGACGAGGTCATTCCAATCCACCTGCGGCTGGCCGCCAACGAACGCGACGGGGTTGACCGCGTTCGTGACCTGTCGGCCTGGTCCGATGGGGCTGGCGCCTACGTTCCCATGGCCAACCTTGTGGAACGGTTCGAGCCGCGCCTCGTCGAGGCGCTGATTCACCGGCGCAACCGCGAACGTACCATCACTGCCCTTGGCGGCGCACGGGCGGATCTCACCGCCGATGAGGCCTTCAAAAGCGTGCGGGCCGAGATCGAGGCCCTCCCGCTTCCCGATGGCTACAGCATGGAGTGGGGCGGCCAGTATGAAAGTTCAACCGACGCCCAGACCAGCCTTGGCAAACAGCTTCCCCTCGGCTTCCTTGTCATGCTGACAATCTCCATCCTGATGTTCAACAAGGTGCGCCAGCCGCTCATCCTTTGGCTTGTCGTGCCGATGTCCGTGACGGGCATGGTGCTCGGGTTGCTCTTCACCGGCCTGCCTTTCACCTTCACGGCTCTGCTCGGCTTCCTGTCGCTTTCGGGAATGCTGATGAAGAACGCGATCGTTCTGGTCGAAGAGATCGACGTTCAGCGCGCAGAGGGTGTGGCGGATTACAAGGCAGTGATTGACGGTTCGGTCAGCCGTCTACGCCCTGTGGTGCTCGCCGCCGGCACGACGATCTTCGGCATGATACCGCTGCTGCCGGATGCGTTTTTCGCGTCTATGGCGGTGACGATCATGGGTGGCCTCGCGTTTGCCTCGGTGCTGACCCTTGTCGCCGTGCCGGTGCTTTACGCACTTCTTTTCCGCATCCGTCCACCAAAAGAAGAAAGCACCGACTCGAAAACCGGAACAGCCTCTGGTTGAAGTGGTTCATGCTTCAAGTAGGTAGGATCACCCCTTGAACAAAATGCCCTTGTAGAGTAGCGCCAGCTTCTAAATCGTTGCGAAGGCAGGCGATATTTTCTTTAGACCATCAACATTTCTTGCTTGCGCGAAGGTCATGTGTGGATGTATATGGACCCCGCCTAATTGCAACGGTCTGTTTGGCTCTGGATCGAAAGTCGCGATTGCTGATGTATATCCGGCTTCTTAGGGC
>NZ_JBRJGR010000035.1:0-23206 GCF_053628595.1 Roseovarius sp. MBR-154 | reverse complement strand
GCGCGCGGTGCGGGAAACCAAATTTCCTGACCGGCGGCTACCGCCACAAGTAACCCGGTCTCAAACCCCTAAAATCAAGAGCTTCCTCAGCTGCTTTCAAAAGGAGCGGATGGGGAAGGCTTGGCCAAATATGAGGAAACGGCCAATGCTGAACCAACTCTCAGAAATCGCCCCGGCTGGCGCACTCTTCGCGGCCATCGCCTGGGGCGGACTTTCTTACTTCGCAACCGGCCCTGAAATAGCCGGCCGCATCGCGCGGATTGACTATGTTCCAGCCTGCGAACGCATGTTGGAAACAAGCATTGCATCTTCGTTTGAGGGCAAGCTCGCTCAGGTCTCCCAATCGTCCGAGATCGAACGCCAAGGTGCAGCGGCCGGAGCCTATATGGGCGGCATGACGCAACAATACCCTGAACACATGCAGTTTCTCGATATGATTACAGGCGGGGGCTTTAGCGGTTCCGTCCAGGCGATGAACGGAGTTGCAAGGGAAGCACGTGAAGCGCGAAGCCGTGCAGAAGCCGCGATCAAACGGCAACGTAAAGCGGCTCTTGAGAGCGCGCCTGATCAATGTTCCTGCCAAGTTGCTGCGGCAACGAATGATAGCCGTAACGACTGGGCGCTGTTCGCAGGTTCCTTCGGTCTCATCGAGCAAAATGGTGTGACGAAGTTCGCCTCTCTCATGCGGGCCAATGCACGCATGTGTGCTGATCGGGTGCAACTATGAGCGGGGTTCTCTTCGAAGGGGATGGTTTCCGGGTGACAGATCGCATCCTGACGACCCCCCGCCGAACCTACGAGCTCAAGAACGTCGAGCTCGTCTCCGTTAAGCAGCCGCTTTTGCTGCTCTGCGGAGGCATTGGCCTCGGCCTGATCGGGTTCACCACAGCCTTCTTTCGGTACCTCTACACGGCCGAAATCCTGACCCTGGTCATACTCGCAGTTGGAGCGATTGCCGCCTCCGCCATGCTCGGCACGTTGAAAGTGCATTCTCTCGCCATGCGTGGAGACGAAGGCACGCTCTACGGCCGGATCACCACGCTGCGCGCCGTCAAGGATGCGGTCAGCCACGCGCTCGACGCACGTCAGTAGGAAAGAGAGGGCGCAGGCATTGCTTGCGCCCTTGTTCTTTGTTTGCCGGAGCTCTCTCATGGAAAATCAATCATTCATCTGGAACATCAACGCCAAGGCTCTTGGGGCTGTCACATTCGGATATGCGGGTTGGTCTCTCTTGCCCAAAGGGGATTTTGACCCCTATGCCTATGGCTGGTACGGCATGGGTGGTTTGATGATGATCTCGGCCTCAGCGATGACGCTAGGAGCGGCAGTCGCAGTGGGTCGGGATTTCGTCTCACGACGTGAAGTCAATAATTTCAAGAAAAGCGGATCAGGGCTGCATACCGCCGGTTGGGCCACCGAGGCCGATCTTGAACGCGCGGGGATGTTCGATCCGATCGAGCCGCCTTTGGGGCTTGCCCTGAACGGACGGGCGTTATTTGGCCCCCACAAACTGCACATTCCGCATTGGAAACATCTCGCCCCTAGTGGGGCGGGTAAAACCACCTGCGCCGTTGTGCCATCTGTCATGCATGCTGCGCTATCGCCTGACGGGGGCACGGTAATCACGATCGACAACAAGGACGGGGAAATCAGCGCACAGTCCGTTCCCGCCCTCGAAGGGCATGGCATCAAATGTGTTGTGATCGATGATCGTGATGTGACGAGCTTGAAAAAAACACGCGTCAACCCGTTTGGTCCATTCAAGCATGCTTTCATGCAACATGAAGCACGAGCCAGCATGATGGCGCGCGAGCTCGCCTTGACACTGGAGCCCGAACCCGCTGACGATCCCAAAGGCCGTTTCTGGCGAGATGGACAACGGGAATTTCTCACCTTCGGCCTTCTGGCGCTTGCACAGTATACACCGGAAGATTGCACACCAACCGGCTTATGGCGGCTTCTGTCATCAGAACAAATGCTGAGAGACGCCTTGAAGGCCAGCTCGAAAGCGTCGGGCGCATTGGGCGATCTGGCAACGCGCATTTTCATGCGCAAGAAATCAAGCCCTGAGCACTATGACGATTTCCTCAGCACCGCACGGCGGCGCGTTGAAATCTACGAAGAAGGCGGACTGCTCGAAGGTGTCGGCGAGGGAAGTGATTTCGATCATGCCTCGATCAAGTCCGGTCGCATGGCGGTCTTCATCGTTGGCAGCCAGGAAGGCGGCGAAGTGTTGGCCCCCAACACGATGCTGCATCTGACCGCCTTTCTTCAGGCGACGAAAACAAAGCCGTCTACTCCGGTGAGATTCATCGTCGATGAAGCGACCAACTCCCCTGTGCAGAGCCTCGTTGAAGAGTTCACAAAACTGCGCGCCTATGGCGGGCGCATCCAATTCATCGCCCAGGCGGAATCTGAAATCCGTAAAAAATTCGGCGACAAGTCGGCCGAGACGATCGAAACCCAGTGCGGCGTGAAGCAGATCATGGGGGTCTCGAAACATGAAGATGCCGAACGTCTGTCAAAAATCCTTGGCATGGGGCCGGGAGTGGCGGAATCCATCAATCCGAACGGCAAGAACGGCGAAAACACCAAGAACCTGAGTGACCAAGGACGGCCTTTGATGACCGCGTCTGAAATTCTTCAGATGCCGCGCGATGAGCAGATCATCCTGGTCGATGGTCTGCCCCCGATCCGCGCGAAAAAACTCGCTCAGAACGAAATAGGTCCCTGGGGGGACGAGCTGGCTCCCAACCCATTGGAAGGCGGCAAGCTGCCCTTCACGCCAAACATCACCATCACCTACGGCAAGGGCGCAAAGCCCAACACCGTGCGCCACAAAAACCGCGTCGGGAAGATCAAGACATCAAAGCGCACATGGCTGTTCAGACCGACTCATTTCTTCTGGGTGCCGGTCGCGGCCTGTCTTGCCTTGGCAAGTGTCCAGGTCGGTGATCCGCATTTCAGGTGGTCCTACAGCTACCAGGAATTTGCAGGCCGCCCGCATTACAGCCGGTGTGAATATGTTGGTCTGACTGGAAGCTTTACCCTGCGGCCGCCGAACGGCCAGTGCCCATTGATCACCTTCCGCCGGAGCTAGTGCAGTCGATGGCCTTCTCGCTCTTCACGCTCGCGCACGAAGGCCCAGACCTCGCCCGCTTTCAGGGCGCGAAGGATGCTGTCAGGGTCATTGCCCTGTTCAATCTGTTCGTCCCAGAATGCCTTTTGCTCAACATCGTAAAAAGCAGGCTCCTTCGCATCCCAGAACTGTTCGTAGGTTTTGATCCGTCTCAGGAAGGTTCTCAACTCGTCTGTGTCTGAAAATGTAGCCATGAAAACAGGATATCAAATCCATGAGCTTCCAATCAAATTTTGATGGCCCGCCGCCTCGTTCCCCGTCTGCGGAAAGAATGAAACAGGCATTCGATGACGCCCGACGCAAGGCAGAAGCTGAAGCATTCCGCTCCCCGGAGCAATGGCAACGCCTTCAGGAGATCGAGCGACAAGCCGAACGGCTGCGCCAGCTTTCCCAAAAGCGATACAAGAACGAGTACAAAGACCTTGTAAACAATGAGACGCGACGCTTGTTTGCCGAACATTACAGCCCGCAGAGGGATCACAAGCCGAAGGATGTCGCCAATTCAAACAACTTCACACGGCAAGCTCAGAAGAATGTCCGCAAGCGCCAGGAGGCCCGTATTGCCTGGATTGATCGTTCAGAGAAAAATCAGGCTGAGCGCCTCCGCGATCAATCACGGGACAAGCCATTTCGTGATGTGTCCTTCGAGCGCCCCGCACAAGAGCGCGCCAAGAATCAGGAAAAGGGCGGTCTCACCAGAGAGTTCCGGCGATTGCGTTGATCAATGAAATCTATCACCAGCACGTCGGCCTCAAGGCCGAGGCCCATCGAATGATGACGAAACCAATGAAACCCAAGGCAGCCGCTCCTTTGAGGCCAAAATTTTCATTTTCTCTCTCAATTTCATATAATTATGACATGAGTACGAGTGATGAAAACGAGCAGGTATATACAGTTGTACATGAGTTGAACGAAGTAGGAGATCAGATCGTTGCTGAGTCTTGGTATCAAGACGGCGAGCTCTCGCGAGCAAACGGTCCAGCACATACAACTTGGTCCGAGGACACCGGTCAAAAACTAAGCGAGAGTTGGTACGTGAACGGCAAAGCTCATAGACGGGACGGACCGGCGTACGTAGTCTACGTAGAAGGCAAACCAGGCATGAAATATCGAGAAGAATGGGCGCAAAATGATCAGCTGTATCGCATTGGAGGTCCGGCCAAAACAGCCTACGATCCAAAAACTGGTGAAGTAATTTCAACTTTCTACCACCCAAAGCCACATTCCGCCAAACCGTCGCCATAAATCAGAGTAGAGCCTTGAACAGTAAAGTTTTAGCGAACCAGAATATGCGGAAATTCCTGCACGCAGAGTTTCGTGCTGCCTTTCGACTTAAGCGCGTGGGCCTCGATGGAAATTGCAATCCTGGCGAGTTCGTCTCTATTTCAAACTCCAAGAGAGTCTTGTTGATACCCTACATCGAGATAAGGATCGGAGACCAACCTGACGATATCAAGGAGCAACTGGAGTCCGTTTTTCTACGGCACTTCAAGAAGGGACTTGAATACAAGACGGACTCGACCCGCTTCGCTGGTGCTACCTTCCCACACGAGCTGTACGAATTTACTGTCGATTTTTTGTCTAGGTACGGCAATGAGGGTTTCGCCGATCGATATGCCCAAAAAACTAAGGAAGTAATCAAGTCTATTGCAGAGGCGGACGCTTCGAAACCTGAACCGATAGTCTCCGACGTTGAATTACGATCGGAACCGCAAGGCACCAACGCTGTTTCGAAACGTCCGCTTGTAAAGGTGAGCATAGGAGCTGTTGCCTTACTTTCCTCGGCGGTCACGCTGACGTGGTTGTTTTTGCGAAGCGCTGACGTAAACGAGAGCTCACGTCCAGAACCCTCGGTGGCGCGGGTACCAGAACCCGAGGGAGAGAACCGTGCGCCTAGAAGTGAACCGAGAGTCTCTCAGGTTAGCCCAGTAATCTCGTCAGCCCCTGTAAGCGCAGAACCCGTTCATCTACCAACAGGGAAATATCCTCCTGACGCAGTGGCATTTTCCAATGATGGAAAGTACGTAGCGATCGCAGATTCTGATTGGATTGTAAGGGTTTACTTCGCGGATTCTGGGATTCTAGTAGCTACTCTTGCAGGGCACGAGGGAAGAGTTCACTCCCTCGATTTTGCTAGAGACAGCGACCTTCTTGCCTCTGGCTCCTCGGATCACACGGCACGAATATGGTCGATCGGACAGCAAAAACAAATCCGAATATTTGGCGACAGCATCAGCTCGGCAAGAAATGAGCTAACCGGTACCAACGTAAGCTTTTCTCCCGATGGCAACCTGGTTGCCTACGGCGGTGCCGACAAAAAAGTCTACGTCCGTCGGGTTGGCGATGGTGTTCTAGAGAAGTCCTACACCACCGATCCTTCGGTCTCAGATGGCGATCTTCTCCCCTACTATCAAGCCCAACGTGACGAAGCTTGTCCAGGCGTCAGCATGGCGATTTCCCCAGAATGTTCGACCGCCAATCAATTGCTCCGAGAACAAACAGCTAGGGCGCGTGAGCTTGAAAAGGCGCGAAAACGCCGAAGCCGGGGCAATGAAGGTGTACAAGTCCTCTCATTTTCCGATGATGGCAACACGATAGCAACCATATCAGAAACGGCCGATGGAGACCTTCAAATATTCGATTGGCGGAAAGAAACCTTCGTAAACAGGCTAAGCATGTTTACGAATTTTAGTATTACACCGCGTCAGATCGCTTTCAATCCTTCAGATGCATCACTGTACATCGTGGGGAAAAAGGAAATCGGTTCGCCCATACCAAAGGCTTTTGCGCACTTCATGATGCTAGAAACTGCTTACTCGTCAACACCTGAAACGATTTTCCAAGCGCCCTATCCAACTGTGGGAGAGGTTACGCGGCTTGATTTCTCCCCAGACGGCCGGTTGGCAATTTTTTCCGTCAAGGATGGTTTTGTTGCCTTCGATGTAGACGCCAGGATACCTGCACGCACGTATGTGAGTAACTGCTATCACCGGCATGTTGCTCTTTCTGGTGGATCACCGCTCATGCTCTCAGCTGATTTATGCGACGGCAAAGGTATAACCGTTCTGCCTTTTACAGCTCTGCAATAGGTCGCTGTAGCTAATATATAATACACCTTTTGTGACTTTACCCCGTATCTGCCTTACACCCCATGGGGGTCGAAGCGCCCTTCCATGAACGGCACGACAATTTGCATGCAAAGCGCCTTTCATGACGCTCAAGGGCGAGAAGAAATAGGTGCGGCTTACGCCGCACCGTCCTCGTGAGCGAGGAGCCAGGTCGATGCCTGGGACGCCTTGGCGGCGGCGGTGAAGATCGCCTTCTTGTCGTTCTTCAGGACACCCAGCCAGTTCTTGATGTAGCAGGCGTGATCTTCGCGCGGTTCGGGCGTGATCCCGAGATCAGCGCAAAGGAACGCCGCGCCAAGCTCGGCGATCAGCTCTTCGATTGCGTAGGCTTCATCGCCAAAGCGGCCGGAAAGATCGCGGTCCAACCGCTTTTCTGCCCCCGACCAGTGCACCAGCTCGTGCGCGAGGGTCGAATAAAAGCCTTCAGCAGCGGTAGTGGTCTCCGTACCGGTAAAGCGACGACGATCTGGCATGCGGATCATATCCAGGGACGGGATGAAGCATGCCTTGTCGCCTCCCTCCTCGATCCGTGCACCAGTGGCAGCGGCAAAGGCTTCGGCGCGCTCGATCGGGTCGAACGCAGGTTCTTCTGGAAGTTCCTCGGCCATAATCTCGAAACCTTCCACCTGGGCAGCGTTGAAGACGCGGCTTGCTCGGGCAATCATGCGCCCGCCAGCCTCGACCTCGCCGGTCTGCTCATTCACGTCTTCGACCTCGAAGGTCTTATAAAAGATGACGAGCGAGGATTTTTCGCCCTTTCGCACCTGGCAGCCTTTCTCCTGCCACTGGCGATACGTGCCCCAGACATTGGAGGGATAGTCGGCGGCCAGGGCAGACACCCACAGGCTCACGATATTGACGCCGTTGTAGGGGTTCTTCGAGGCAACGTTGACAGGACGCGCGAAGCTGCCGCCTGTGTTCTTGATCCAGGGGAGCCGGAAGTCTCCGGCGGTTTCGATAGCATCGACGATGCGAGTGGTGATCTCCTGATGGACATCGAATTTCTGTGTTGTGCGGGCCATGAGCTTTTTCCTTTCGCGTCTTTGAAGCCGCGATCGTCGCGGCCTGATGGCGACCGGAGAGGCAGAGCCAAACAGCCCTTGCACCCCGAAGGGGCGGGCGAAGCGAAAAGACGGCGCATGCCGTTGCCAGGGATGGGGGGCTCTGCCAGGGATGCCAGTAAAGAAGGCCGTGATGGGCGCGCTCAAAGTCCCGGCGCAAAAAGGAAAAGCGTGCCCCTGCATGACACGCTCAATCTGTTGTCCGATTTCAGGGGATCAGCTTTGCAGCGTCACTTGATGCGAGAAACCGTTGAGCGGGATACCCCGAGAACACGGGCGATCTCAGCATTGTCCTGTCCCTCACGGCGCATCTTGAGAACCGCTTCGCGTTGATGCTGTGTGAGCTTCGGGGGTCTGCCTAGCCGTCTCCCCGCCCGTCTGGCACGATCGCGGCCCTCGGCGGTGCGCTCGGCTATCAAGGATCGCTCAAATTCCGCAAGACCGCCTAAGACGGTGAGAATGAGCTTGCCGGTAGGCGTGGTGGTGTCTGCCCATGAATCAGCAAGCGCCTTCAACTTTGCGCCCTGGGTTTCGATCGTGTGGACGATATCCAGAAGATCGCGGGTTGACCGTGCCAGCCGATCAAGCCGCGTCACAAGCAGCACGTCCCCTTCAGAGAGGGTGGCCAAGGCTTTCTTCAGCTCGGGCCGATCATTCCGCGCACCGCTCATCGTCTCCCTGAATACGGGATCGCACCCCGCCGCGTGAAGCTGTTCGAGCTGAGCATCGAGGGTCTGGCCGGAGGTGGAAACGCGCGCGTAGCCGATCTTCATTGGTCCACCGCCCTCAAGATCGCTTGCCAGTCCTGTCCCGCGCCAAGGACGCGCAAGATCGCGAGGTGATCACCCTCGATCCGGTAGATGATCAGATGCTCAGCGCTTGGGTGGATGCGGACAGGCGGATCGAACTCAGGACGCTCGCGCGCCATCTCCGGCATGAAGAGCAATCGATCGAAGGTATCTTCCAGGATGTCGGTATAGCGGTCGGCCTGCTCCATCGACCACTGCTGAGCCGTGTAAAGCCAGATGTCTTCAAGATCGTCTTGGGCGGACGGTGTCAGCCTGTAGGCGGTCAGGCTACTTACGGGCATGTCGCTCCCGCATCCGCGCCTTGAACGCCTTGAAGTTGAACGGCTCTGGATCGCCGCTCTTCACGCCTTCATCGATTCCGCGCTGCAAAGCCTCTATAGCCTGTGCGCGCTCCTGATCGCGGCGAATGAGGTGACGCACGTAGTCGCTCGTGTTGCTGAAGCTCCCATCCTTCAGGCGAACTTCGATCCAGTTCTTCATCGGATCAGGAAGGGAAACATTCATCGTTGCCATAGGTCATCCTCCTTTATCGGATCACCTTAACATGAAATGGCAATCTTTGTCAAAAATGTTGTCAATCACCGCCATACCCTTCGGTGAGTTATGAACGCAATTTTTGCACGATCCAAGCGATTGAAATCGTTGTCTTGGATTGAGCGTGCATAAGTCTTGATTTATGCACGCAAGAGCGATGTCATTCGATGCCCCACCTACGAGCTCCCGCCCGAGTCTGTTGTGTGCATTTGGTTCGTAATGTTTCTGAATATTCTCTGCGCGGAACAATGTGACAGCTATATTCGTTTGATGCGCTTCTTTCGAACCGAACTATTGTTGGACGGACCACATCGCGCAAAGGACGAAGGCGAACTCGATGCGTGTTATTCTCGAAATGTGTAAGCTTGACCCGCACTTCTTCAGATGGGAACCGAAAGATAACATCCTGAGACTGCAAAGGGCCGACACCAAAAAAAGCGGACAACGTCGCAACGGGTAGCTGGATTTGATATCCTGGACTTCCCGTCCCCTGCCCGCCGGTTTCGTTTTCTAGTATCTGAAGATACAACTGGTGCGGGCGATCGCTAGCCGGATCAAGGCGTCGAAGCGCGGCGTCTCTCTTTCTAGGCGTTTTAATACCTAGAAATTTGGAGAACAGTGGCTTTGGAGCAGCTTGAGCGCCTACATCAATAAATAGGCCAGTATGCTTATTCTTGCCAGAATTTTGAACTGACCCTTCCGACGACATCCGGCCTTCGAGTTTTGCCTTTCGAACAAACTCGATATCAGCCTTCTCAGAAAGGGCCCGAATGCCACTCCAGGAAATATTCCATTCATCGGCTTCAGATGATTGCAAAACAATCTCTGCGCCCATTTCTATGTTTCTGCTGATACCTGCTCCGGTAAGGTTCGCCGAACCTATTATAATGATAACCTGATTTCCGTACCAGAATTGGTATACTTTTGGATGAAAAGTCGCATTATCAAATTTATCAGTGACCGCCCCAACATACACATTGGAGCCAAAGATATCCGCAAGATATAGGCCATATAAAAAGCTATCCGGTGATGTCACTCCATTGTCGAATCCGAAGACAAACTCAGCACTTCCTCCTGCACTAAGGAAAGCTTCCAAGCTTTCCGAAATTAAGCCAAGACCGTCCCATCTAGCGTAAGCGGATGCAACTTTTACCGATAGCAATCCATCCAACTTAAGCAGCTCGTTCAATCGATCGTAAAACCGAAAACTGCCATCGTAGGATTGGTATCTTGGGAGAATCTCACCTGCTGCCATTATCTATTCTCATAGCTCGATCTCCGCGTCGGGGTTTCCGGCCGCAAGTGCATTCATGTGGGCCAGGCATAGCTCGCAAGAGCGGTATTTACCGCCATAGGCAGCCCGCTCTTCACGCTCGACGATCGGGAAGGTCGAGTAGATGTAGCGGATATCGTCGCGGTCGGTGATGCCGTAGAGGTTGAAGAAGACTGCATCGAGCTTGGCACGCAAGGCAAGGCGGCGCTCTTCATCCCAGGTGAAGGGGGTCTTCACGGTTCCAGCCTCGTCCACATAGCCCATGTCCCGCGCGAAAGGAGCCATATCATGAGCTGTGTAGGTCAACTCCAACACTGCTTCACGGACGACCTCCGAAGCCGTTTTCGGACCGAAATGAACTTCGTCGTAACGGTCAGGTGGAATGACCGGTAGCTGCTCCACAATGAACAAATTAAGCGTCTGGCCTTGGATTTTTTGCCGCGCTGCATAATCGAATGGCACAGCATTGAAGTTGGCGCATAACAACCACTCGTGACGATCTTCACCTAGTGGTGTAAGTAGGGGCACTTTGTTTCCGAAGCCCACCAACGGGAACAAAGCTGCGATCATGGTACGAACGTTAGTCGGCGCAGTAATTTCCTTGAAACCCAGAGCCCATCCTTCGCTACGCTCCCAGCCGCACTTATTCGACGGAACCCAGAACTGCGGGTCGGGAACCCATGCAGGATTTTCATGTTGCTCGACAGTTGCAGGGAATGGCTGTGCTGGACGGTGTTGGTTTGCAGGATTGATCAACACACTCGCGGCGCGATGATCAAATGCTTGAACCATCTTGCCTTCATAGAGCGGCAACCAATTGCCTGAAGCGCTGCCATAAAGGTTGCCCCCAAGGGGATAGCCTCCCTCCTGATCTTCAAGCTCGGCACGTGTCCGAAATAACTCGGAATCGTTGGTCATATGGAACATCGTAGAATACCTAACCGGCCAAGCTTTCTCTTCCTCTCCGCTAGACCTATCAACAAGAATAGGAGCACTAGCGTAGATAGCTTTGGTAAGGTCGGCATCGCGCTTCGATCGGAAGATCGGTGCAGTGCCCGTGTTTGGATTCACACGTGCAAAGTCCTCGGCGCCAAGCGAGAAGCAAACTTCAGGATCAGCAAGCTCGCTCACAGCTTGAAGGAAGAACGCGCAGCGCGCGGCCTCTTCTGTCGGCGTCGGGCTGGCTACGAAAGCGCAGAACTTGAAGCGGCTGTCCACGTCCTCGAAGAAGGGTTTCAAATCATAACGTGTACGCCGGTTCTCGAAGTCATAGAGCGCCTTCAGTCGCCCTTCAGTCGCCACTCCCTTAAAGAACCTAGCGGCGGTCTTGTCTGAGGCGATACCAGACGGGACAAGCAGGCCGATCAGCCCGTCTTGCTTGACCACGGTCATCGCGCGTTCAACGAAGAGCGAATAGAGGTTCACGTCACCGCCCGAGAGTAAGGGGAAATCCCCGCCTTTGCGTGCCATGCGTGTTCCTGCCTCGGCACGCTCTGACGCCTTGGCATAGTCCTGTGCCAAGGGATCGCCTGCTTTTTCGAGGGCGGCGATTAACTTCTGTCTGTCGGACGCGCGCGCGGCCATTGCGATCGCAGGACGGCGTTCGGCAAACCACTCGATCTGTTGCAGCTTCATCCGATCCCATGGCGGGTTGCCGATCACGGCATGAAACCCGCCTGTCAGCTCGTCTTCTTCCCAGTCTGACCAGATGCCTGGAAAGGTCACTTGCCAGTTGAGGAAGTTTTCCTCTGCGATCAGCATGCGCGCCTGGCCTAGAATCTCTGCAAAGCGCTGCCCCTCTTCGCGCTTGGTCTTGGGCTCTTTCTTGCCCATGGCAATGTCGAGCGGATCGCCAAACTGGCCGTCGAAGAAGATTTTGAGTGCGGCCGTGTCCGCCTTGTCCTTGATGTCGAGCCAGTCGATCGCATGGATCAGCTTAAGGAGCGCATCGAGCGGCGCGGTCATATCCTCTACTTCCGCAAACACGTCCGCCGATCGGTGCGCCTCGGCAATCTCCGCGTCTGTCAGCCCTTCAACGATCTGCATCTTGGATGCCGCTCGCAGGGCACGCTTCATCGGCTCATGCAGCAAGAGCGGCGTGCCGTAGGTAGCGGCCTTGTCGATCCCCTTCTTGACCCAGGAGCCGAAGAGGCTGTCGCCACAGCGAAGATGGTGATCGAGGAAGGACAGCGGCGCGCCCACGGTGAAGGTATGCAGCCACAGCGCCACCTTGGCGAGCTCCACAGCCATCGGGTTTTTGTCCACGCCATAGATGCAACGCTTGAGCACCATACGGCGAATGATGTGCCGGTCGTCGAGCTGTTCCTCGTCGATCGTCCAGTCACGTTCATCGGCGTTGGCAAGGATTGTGCCTCTGATCGTGTCGATCCGCTCGCCAAGCGGCGAAATGTAGTCACCCCATTCCTCGGGCGCGTCGAGCTCGGCCTCGGCCATGGCGGTGATCACCTGGTCGGCCATGAAATCGACCAAGCTCACAAGGAAGTGGCCGGAGCCCATGGCAGGGTCGCAGATTTTCAGGTCGAGAAGCGCGGTCGCCGGATCAAGAATTCTGAGCTGGCCGATCTTGCGATCGTCCGCCAAGTCACGCTGCTCCAGCTCTTTGATCTTGTCCCTGAAGGCCCGCTTGCGCTCTTCAACAAGTGGCTCAAGGGTCTCGGTCAGGATGAGCTGCACCAGGTCGTCGGGCGTGTAATAACTGCCCGATCCCTTGCGGGCGAAGATGTTCGGCTGAACGGTGATTTCATCGCCATCGCGCGTCACCTCATATTCGAGGAGCCGCTCATAGATCGAGCCAAGCTGCTGCACCGAGAGGTTGCGGTAGTTGATGTATTTTCGCCCCTCGGGAGTCACTTCGAAGGACAGGGCGTCGATCACGCGCGCCATCACCGCATCGGGGATGCGGATGTTGGTCAGGATCGCATGCCGCTCCTGGTCGAAAAGTCCGCCGTTGTAGGGCGGCAAGCCGATCGAGGCGTCCCCCTGGTCGATCGCGATGAACAGATCGGCCATCGCGCCCCAATAGCGCGCGGCGGTTTCTGAGAAGACATCGTTCTTGTCTTTGCGCTCTTTGACATCGAGGCGCACTTTGTTGCGCAATCCGTAGTCGTCATAGCGTGTGTCCTTGACCGGCAAGAGATCACGGTCTTCGGCGTAGAGGATGAACAAGAGGCGGTAGAGCAAGATTAAGGCTGCTTCGCGCACAGCCTGTAGATCGGCCTCGGGCGCGGCCTTGACGATCGCGCGCACCAGATCGGGGAACACCTCCCCGAAAACCTTGTTGGAGAGGTCTTCGGCAACGCGCTCTTCGTAGAACTTGCCTTCTTCGAGGGCTTTTTCGTGGAAGGTGCGCGGATCAGCGCCCGCAGGCACGAAGGCTTCGCGCCGGAAAACAAGATAGAAGACCTTCAGCCAGTGACGGTGATCGTCCTCATTGAGTGCGAAAAGCCCGTCATTGTGCCCAGGTAGGTCGAGGATCGCGGCGATGTCGAGCTCGAAGAATTGCTCGGAGACAGATCGAGCGCCTGAGAAATACAGCCGCCATTTTGAACCGTTGGTCAGAATGCCCCAACGGAGTGTACCGCCCGTTATGTCGTCGATGCGGCGCAAGTAGCGGAGCATCTGGGTCGAGGGCGCGGTTTCCTCTCCACGTCGGCCAGATCGCCGATCGAGTGGGCGCGCCCATCTTTTGGACTCAACCACGGCGCGGCCAAACTCGTATCGCTTCCATTCTTCGGGGAAGCCGTTCGCCCTGGCCTTCGTTTCAACGCTTTCAAACAGCAGACCATCGGGCACGTCTTCGCGCCCCTTCGGTGACAAGTTTTGCTGGCGTAGCGATTCCGTCCAGCCAAGCGCTTCGAGGATTGGCCAGATCAGATCGTCTTCGGTCTGGCTTTCATTGGGTGTCTGGGAGATTGGGAAGCGGTCGAAGACCGATCGGACAATCTTGCCAAACTGGTCAAGATCAGCATCGCCAAGGGTGTTCCACTCCGAAACGTTCTGAATGGACTCGGTCAAAAAGTCGGAAGTAAATAGGCTGCCCTGGCTTGCGATCTCACTGCTCAAATCGAGATTTCCTTATTGTTTTTGGAAGTCTAACAGCCGTCACCTAGAGTTGCACTTGCAAAATAGAGATTCGCGGCGAGCTATCCACACGCAAAGAGGACCGCATGCATGCAAGGCGCGTTGCATGCCAAAATTATTATTCTGTGGGGTCGAAGTCCAAGGACTGTTGAGGGTCTTCAGGAGGTAGATCGAGATCGGCAGTCCGGTATGCGTCCAAACCGGCATGCTTGGCGTAGCTGTGCACGTCAGCGTCATCGGAATAGACTGCGTGAGCTCCTTCAGCTTTGGCGATGGCGACGATCTGGCGATCAAATTTGATCTTGGTTTTTGTCACCTCGGGATTTGCAGCATCGACGCGATGCCCGCCACGCTTGATCGCATCGCTCATGGCAAGGGCAGCTTCAATCGCAGCCTTCTGATCAAAAGGCGCTATCCGAAAAGCGGTTTGGCCGTTTAATATATCGAGATATGGCTGCATTGCCTCGCCAGCATGTACCAAAACCTCGCTTAAGACTGGCGTCGGAATGACGATCTTTTCTTTGTCGGATGTCAGGTTTTCGATCAGATACTCGATCCGCTTGGCGGCTTTGTTCAAAGGTTGTCCCGTTGCGGGATCGTTGGGCGGCTTGGCGTTCCGGTCAAGGACAAGAAGCAGAACTGAGCTATCGAAAACAACCATTAGTGCAAACCGTTACCCTTTTCTCGTAGCGCTTTCAGGGCACTAATCGGATCGTCCATGTCCTTCCATTCGCTGCCTTCGATCTGGCGCATCTGGTCGATGGCATCTTTCAGATCATCGGCTGCGAGGACGTTGTAGCTCTCAACCTTGAACTTCTTAAGAACCCACGTCCCTTCCTGGTCTCGCAACCACCTACCCGTGCCGAACACGCGCACCGGTTCATACATGTGCTTGGCAAGACGGCGTGCGGTCTCGCGATTGGTGTCGATACCCGTATATTTGATTTCGCCGTTTTGAAGCTGGAGGTGTACGGTCTGATCTGCACCGCTCACGCTGATCAAGATGCCATCGAGCGAGCCTTCCTGGTTGAACGGTCCAAATGTTGTGGGCTTTGGGCGCGTCACGCCTGGGAAAGCAATAATTTCGGCGGTCTCGTCTTCGTCCTCGTAGACAAAACCGGTCGCGTTATCTTCTGCGAGCAAGCGGTCGATTTCAGTCTGTGCTTTGGTCGCTTCGGGGCTCCCTTCGCCGCGTTTTACTTGGGCAAGGTGGCTAGCAACTTTTGGCACGTCTTCATGGTCGATCTTCGTGACAAGCTGCGTGCTTCCAGGTTTCAGAGTGTCGAAGTGAACAGCCGTGTCATGCCCGAGCAAAGCCGCCAGGTTTTGCATGTACTGAGCCAGCCGAGCCATAGGGATGGTCTCGGGGGTATAGGCTTTGATGTACAACGTGTAGCTTTTGCTCATGGTTTCCTCGTCACAGTCGTAAATATCGAACTGCGCCTTCCATCGTAGCATTTAGATTAGGTCAGTAGCAATAAAATTCAATAAACACATAGGCTTATGAAATAGCTTTGAAATTCAGAATCTTAAGATGAATGATTGCATGCAACGCGCTTTGAATGAATGATTGCGCACTCATGCTGCTTCAGACCAGTCTCGGCTGCTCGTCCTGCGGCCGTGCCGGAAAACTTGCCCGCGTCGGCAGCTTCTTGATCTGCTCGCCCGTCTCCTGGTCAGCAACGGCCAGATCGAACTGCGCTTGCAGATTGATCCAGAACTGCGCGTCGGTGCCAAACCAATGGCCAAAGCGCAAGGCGGTGTCGCCAGTGATGGCACGCTTGCCGCTGATGATCTGTGAAACGCGGTTTGCAGGCACGTCAATTTGACGGGCGAACTCTGAGAGCGTGATGCCAAGCTCGTCGAGCTCATCCTTGAGGATCACGCCGGGATGTACGGCTCGTTTGAACATAGTTTTCTCCTTTTCCTTTAGTGGTAATCCACGATTTCTATGTTGGATGGTCCTGGGTCGGTGTCTGGCCAGGTGAAGCAGATACGCCATTGCTGATTGATGCGGATGGAGTACTGCCCTGCCCTGTCACCACGAAGCGCTTCAAGCCTGTTGCTGCGCATCATGCGAAGATCATCGAGAGACGTTGCCGCGTTGAGAATGGCAAGCCGCCGCTCTGCCTGATCGGCAAAGCCTTGGAAGGTTTTCACCAACTCACCGTTCGCAAACTGCTCGGTTTTTTTGTCTCTGTAACCCAGGATCATCGTTGCTTACCAAGATAGCAAAAATGACGCCTTACGTCAAGCGTCACGTTCGAGTCGCCTTTTCTAAGCATTTTACCCCCTGTATTTGCCTTACACCCCATAGGGGTCGAAGCGCCGTCCTGTCGGTTTGGTGCGCTGCCCTATCCGCCAGGAGCCTCGGCGGAAAGTGAAAGTTGATCTGCTTTCGGAGCCGTCCCTTGCTTGAGCCCGAAAAAAGAACAGCACGGTTCACGCTGCAAGGGCGCGAAGCGGGAGCGGAGCCACGCGCAAGATGCGAAGCATCTGAGCATGGCGAGCACCCACCCCTTGTGGCGGGGTTCGTGATGGTCTTAGGGCTTCATGAAAGCAAGGACGTGTCTGCGATTTGCACATCTGCTTTTGGTGAGTCCTGAAGCCTCTTTTATGGTGGGGGGCGCGGGTTCGCCCCATCGGGGCGAAGGGGCGCATGATGGTTATCGGCCGACTAGGCCGATGCCTTTTCGAAGCAGCTCGAAGAGCTGTGAGAGAGTTAAATAGAGTTAATATAGAGTTACACAATTTTGAGGGTGCGGTAACATGTTGAAAATGCATGTGGAATCGGGCTGATTTTCCGAAATCGGTGTGTGAAGTGACGAAAGATGGTGTGTGAAATGACGAAAGACGGTGTGTGAAATGACGAAGAGCTTGCAAAGTTATCCACAGGCTGAGACGGTGTGTGAAGTGACGAATCTTGACGACCGGTGTGTGAAGTGACGATAGTAGTCCAAGGTGTGTGAAGTGACGAACCGCAAACAAAATCCTGGTGTGTGAAATGACGAATGAAAGCGCTGTGCTCCCTGCCCGTTCGCCGCTCTTGCCGGATCGGCATCCGCAGCGCGATCTGTTTGTCTGTGACATTGTGGACGCGGTGCCAAAGGCTGACATGGCGTCGATGGAACACCCTGTATTCTCACTCTCAACCAAGCCAGACATGCGCACCCGCCGCTATGAGCGCGGTGAAAACTGGATTCAGATCGCCCCGTCCCGCCAGGGGCTCGCTACCGTGCACGATCGGGACATTCTGATCTACTGCATCAGCCAATGCATCGGCGCGCTCAATGAAGGCCGAAAGGTCAGCCGCCATGTGCGCTTCAAGGCGCATGATTTGCTGGTTGCGACCAACCGTCAAACCTCGGGGCGCGGCTATGAGCTCCTACGCGATGCCCTGCGCCGCCTGAAAGGCACGGAGATCGAGACGAGCATCCGCCAAGGGGGTAAGGAGCACTTGAGCGCCTTCGGGCTTATCAGCGCCTTTGAAATCGTCCGTGAGACACGCGACGGGCGCATGCTCGATGTAGAGATCACGCTCGCCGATTGGGTGTTCGATGCGATCGAGAACAACAATGTTCTGACCCTCAACAGGCAGTATTTCTTCCTGCGCAAACCCCTTGAGCGCCGCCTCTATGAGATCGCGCGCAAGCATTGCGGGGCGCAAAGCCAGTGGAAGATCGGCCTTGAGCTCTTGCGCGACAAATGCGGTTCCAGCTCGACGGTGAAGGAATTTCGCCGCCTGCTTGGAAAAATCATCGACGATGATGGCCAGCATGATCACATGCCCGACTATACCTTCTTGATCGAAGATGACGTTGTGATCGTTCGGCCGAAGAAGGAAACGCACCAGAGCGCCCTGCCCTTGCCGCTCTCGTCCTTGCGCCTTGCGCCCGACACGCATGAAGATGCGCGCCGTCTTGCCCCTGGCTGGGACATGCACCACCTCGAAGATGAATGGCGCTCCTGGGTGCTCGAAAAAGCGATCTCCGTCAAAGACCCCGACAAGCACTTCCTCGCCTTCTGCAAGAAGCGCGGGGCGTATAAGCGCTAAGCATGCTTGCATGCATAGCGCCTTTGTGGAAAAGCCCCAAACATGCTTGGCGCGATGTGGGCAAGCGTGCTAGCATGGTCAAAAATAGCGACAAGACGCGGAGCAGAAAATATGACCTACATAATCGGAATGGTGTCCCAGAAAGGCGGCGTGGGAAAATCCACCCTCGCCCGCATGATGGCGCGAGAATTCGTCGCCGGTGGCCTGTCCACCAAGATCGCAGACCTCGACACACAACAGCAGACCTGCACCCACTGGGCAGGACGGCGCGCCGAAGGGGGCATCACGCCTGAACTTCAGGTGCAGAGCTTTGCCACGGTGAAGACTGCGCTTGCCGAAGCGCCGCGCTTTGATGCGTTGATTCTCGACGGCAAGCCCAATGCCTCGGATCAGACCGCCGAGATTGCTTTGGCCGCCGATCTTGTGGTGATCCCGACAGGGCAGACGGTGGATGATCTTCATCCTGGCGTCGTCCTGGCCCATGCCTTGCGCAAGAAGGGCATCCCGATCGACAAGATCGCCTTTGCTATGTTCAAGACCACGGGTAGCGAGCGGGAGAATGCCGCCGCAAGGCAATATCTCACCGAAGCGGGCTATCACGTCCTTGAAGGCGACGTTGGCGTCTCCACGGCTTATGGATCGGCCTCGGATGGTGGAAAAGCCATCACAGAGACCTCGTTCCGCACTTTGAACGAGCGCGCGTCCAAGCTGGCGCAGAGCGTGATCGACAAGATGGCAGAACTTCACGAAAGGAAGGTGGCGTAATGGCTACGAACATCACTAAGCTCAAAAGTTCCAAGGGCGCACCACCTCCGGCCGATAATACGCCGGACGTGATCGCCCAAGACACGCGCCCGGAGAAGGTTGATCTTAAGCCGCTTCAGGTTCGCATCCCGAAGACCGTCTTCGAGGAATTTAGCGAACAAGCGGGTAGGGAGTATGGCTTCAGCCATGGCGCGAAGAAGCAACTTTTCCTGAAGATGTGGGAAGCCTACAAGGCGCAAAACATGTAAGCATGTTTGCATGCAAAAGGGAGGTGGATATGTTACACGAAGAATTCAATGTGAAGCTCATTTTCATAAAGGACGGTGATCGAGTCGCATTCGACTTCAAAAGCACCTCCTCACCAATCATTCCCACCATTGGCGAAGACGTAGTCGTGAACGATGCATCCTCTGCACCCGCAAAAACATTGACAGGAAAAATTACCTCAAGAGCTTTGCAGATAACTCAAAGTAATACGGCTCTAGGATATAACTACGAATTCTTAATTGCATGATTGCATGCAGAGCGCCTTAGCGCTTTGCATCAATCCCGCTCGAACCCCTTGTCGCGATCCCGGTTTCTCGGACGGCTGCGACTGCGCTTCGCGCCTTCGGCGCGGCGCTTGGCTCGCTCAAGCCGTTTGTCCGAAACCTCCCGTGTCTTGCCGTCATCTTCAGTCTCAGCCTTGCGCGCGGCCTCAGAGAGCGCCTTGGCCATGCGGTCGCGTTCCGATGGGGCAGGGGCGTGCTGTGCTGTCTCGGTATTGGCGCGCACGCGGAAGGATTTCCGCGCAACTTCACCCGATCGCCCACGTGATCCTTCAGAGCGTTTGCGCTCGATCATGCGCTCATCGCGTATCCGCTCGGCCGCATGCCTGCGCTCCATCTTTTCCCAGTCGCGGGCATAGTCCTGTTTGAGAGCATCGCGGCGCTCGACCATCCGCGCCTCGATCGCGTCCTTTGACGCCTTCAGGCTGGCCAGTTGGGCCTGGTCGCGCTTTTCAGCACCGAAGAGCTTGCGCACCACCGACCGAAACAGCCCCTTCTTGCCAATCCGTTCCTCAAGCGCGCTGATCTCCTTGTCCAGCTTGGCGCGGGGTTTGGCATAGTCGCGTCGTAGAGCCGCCTCCAAAGCGCTCTGACGGCGTGTGAGGCGGTTCCGCAACTCGGACGCCTCATTGGCCTGTCGGGTGCTCCTGGCGTCCCTGATGGCCTCAGGATCAAGCGAGCGATGCTGCTTGACCCAATCATATTCCTCGCGCGTGATGTTCTCGTTCTTGACGAACTGCCCCTGATCACGCCGCGCATTATGGTTCACCCGTGCATGAACGCGGATTTTCCCCTGGTCGCGTTCATAGGCTTCCGCCCATCTCGAAAGCTTCAGGTGGTCTTTCGAGGTACTGGCGGCACGGCCATTCTCCGGGTGAACACGATTGAGGATCACATGGATATGCGGGTGCTGCGTGTCGTTGTGCGACACCAGCACCGCCTGTCGATCCTCCATCCCGAGCGCCTTCAGACTGTCCTGCGCTGCCCGGACCATTTCCTCGCGGGAAGGGGTCTCGTCCTGCGCCCAGGCAAGGCTGTAGGTATAGACGGGCTTTTCAAGCTTCCGTCCCGTGGCAGCCACCCCGGTCGATTGCTTCAGCTCGCGCTGATGCAACGCCGTCCACGCCATCAACTTCAGCGACCGGTCGGGACTGTCGGTGTGGGTGTTGAGCGTATGGGTGAACGCCACGCGCTCGGAGGTCAGGGCGTCCTTGTCGTGCAGATAATAGAGCCCTGCACCTTGGAAGGAGGCTCCCCCAGGACCGACGCGGGGGATCATAGCTCGATCATCCTGTCGAGCAGTTGATCCACCCTGGCCAACGCCTTCTCAAGGCCGTCCGGCATGTAGCCGGTCTTGTTGGCCACGCGCGCAAGCTGGTTGAGATTGACCCCGATCCGGCGAAGCTGATCGATCGTCTCGAAATCAGCCCGCGCGCCCTGCTGCACCACCACTTCGGTGGAGAGGGCGGAACGACGAAGAAACTCTGACGACGACAAGCTCGCCTCGGCCGCGCGCAGAAGAATTTCTGCGTGCTCGGCAGGCGAGACGCGCGCCTTGATCCATTGCGCGCGCTTGTCATTCGTCGGTTTCTTCGGTCGTGCCATCGCTCCTCTCTACGCAAGCGCCTCGCTTGCCTGGTGGGGCAGGGGCCGAAGGGGCGGGATCGGGTCACGATCCTCTAGCGCCTTTGGCCAGCCGGGTGCCTTGCACGCGGCTTCAGCCCTGGGGTTTGGTTCAGGAGGGGGGTGGGAAGAGACCCCCCTAATCCTGACCAGATCGGCTCATTGAGCCGCGTTTTTGTCAAAGCGAATTTTCAATTCGTGACACAAAAACATATCTGGCTACTCTCTTTATTGTGAAGTTTTACCATAACGCCCATACGTTTGCCAGTATTTTGAAAGGTTGGAATTTGCGCGTTCGCCTGACGGCGAACTCAGCCTCAAAAGAGGCTGAGTTGTTGCGTGGCGTTCAGGTGCTCCTGCCACGCGGTTTTTGCCGCTTCACTGTCCAGCCAGTCGCGCATCATCGTCTCCACCTCGTCCATCGTCAGGATGGGATCGACGGGACCGAAGAAGTGCGACCGATACCCGGTCTCAGTCACGGGAAGCGCTGCGCCATCGAGGGCGTGCAGCTCGACATGGTCGATCTGCTTTGCCCATCGCGGCGTGTAGGAAAGCCGGATGTCCCGGCCTTCCCATTGGATCACGCGATGCTCGGTCATCACCATTCCTCCGCAAGCATCACAGTCAGGACGCGACGCGTCTGCGTGATGTCGGACGGGTCTGGGCTGGCCGTCGGAAAAGAAGGATCGTAGTAGGTGATCTTCCAGAACACAGTGCCCGCTTCCGGGTGTTCGATCGCGCCGAAGTCGTGCTCGCCGTAGGGGTCGTTGTCTTCGGTGAAATCATCGAAGTCACGCACCAGGAACCAGAGCTCAATCTGGGCTTCCGGCGAGAGCGCTTCGATGCCGCGCGTGAAGACGAAGCGACCGAGAAGGTCTGTGCCAAAGACCGGAACGCCAAGCCGTGATCGAAAGCGGTCATTCTGCTCCGCGAGGGGAGGGGAGGTGCTCATTGCGCACCTCCTTGATCTTTCCCGTCCACGGGGACGAGGAAGATCACACCCTGGCGTTGCGTCAGCTCGATCGGGATGATGTCGAGCTGAAGGACGCCGCCGATCTTGCCGCCCTTTCGGGGCCAGACGGCACCGATCTCCTTGGGACGGGCGAGCTCGTCGCGGCCCTGGCTGTCCTGTCCGGTGATTCGCGAAAACGTCACGCGGTAAAGCGGGCGGTTGAGAGTTGAGTTTGTCATGAAAAGTCTCCTTTCGTGTTCGGGCTGGTTCATTCCAGCCGTTGCGGTCGGAGACTCGGATTGCTCAAGCCGTGCGGGTCATGACCAACACGGGAGCGCAGCGAACGGAGCGGGCAGGCCATTGACGCGAGCTGTTCTGCTGCGTCACGCGACACATCCGATAGAACGCAAAACGATGGCTGGAATGGACGGGCTCGGAACCGCTCAAAGGAAGACGCCCTGACGGGCGAAAGAAGCCCCTCGCCGGGGGGCAGCCCCGTTTGATGCGATCAAACAGGGCTGACGGTAGGGTAGGGCGCTGCGACCCCCTCAAGCGCTGTCCTCGTCGCCACAGGCTCCTGCGGGATCGCTTGACCGGCTCTTCGCGCCGAAATTTCTTCCTAAAGGCGTACGCAAAAAACCTCAGACATTCAGAGACTACAGAAAACCTACAGGAAAAAATTCATTCTACACAGAGGCTTGGGGGATGTAGAAATCTCGACGGCGAGTTTTCTAGTCGTCATGTTTGGAAGCATCACAGCGCTTGAACAGTGTTGTGGTCAACAGCAACCAAACTTGAAACGGAGAGTAGATATGTCCAACGCATACGACAAAGGCAAAGCTGCCTACGGCAACAACCAGTACATCCCCAAGATGCCCAACTACGCAGACCAACAGCGTGCGAACGCCGGTTGGTGGCACGCAAAGCAGGGCAAATAGCGTTTGTCCTTTGACCGGGCGCGCGGTGCGCCCGGTCAGCACAACGTCATGGGAGGCTAACAATGTCCTATTTTCCTAGGCACTGCACCAGTTGTGGAAGCCGCCGCTCAGGGCCGGATTGGCCACCGCGCGCAATTTGCGACCACCCACCCCACGGCATACACGGCCAGCATAGCACATTCTGTTGCGCGCGGTGCGGGAAACCAAATTTCCTGACCGGCGGCTACCGCCACAAGTAACCCGGTCTCAAACCCCTAAAATCAAGAGCTTCCTCAGCTGCT
>NZ_JBRJGR010000034.1:0-25042 GCF_053628595.1 Roseovarius sp. MBR-154 | reverse complement strand
ACAATCCAAACATCAGGTTGCCCGCCGTGGCGACCTGATCAGATCTGGACCTTTCCGAAGGTCGGCGCTCTTACACCACGCCCTGGGACACTATCCAGCCGTTTATCGGCCAACTGGGAGAGAGCGTCCGGTATCCGGAGACGGATCTTCGAGATCCGAGTCCGCGGTCAGGCGCGCGCGACGTAGCTCACGAAATTGCAGGACCCGTAAAATCTGCCACTTTCCGAGGCCGCGCGCTGCTGGTGAAGCCAGTCCTCGGCGCCGGATGTCTCGAGCAAGCCCGCCCTGACGGCCATAGGGATGTAGGATTCAACAAGGCTCGCGAAGAACTCCGCCGTTCCGGCTTCCATCAGGACGTCGCCATGCGCCCATTCGAGCGATATTCCCATATCGACGAGCATACCGGGAATCTCGCGCATGATGTGAGGGTTGGCAACAATCGCGTCAAGCAGGGTTTCGACCACTGCGGCGTCTTTCGCGGGCCTGCCGGCGTGACAGGTCAGCGATGCGTAGTCCCCGTCGAAGATCACGATCCGCGCGCCTTGGCTGGCGATCCTCATGGCCTCTGCCAGCACCGAGGCCGGGTCCGCGACATGGCTGATCAGCGTATGAATGACAACAAGGTCACAACTGTTATCGGTCTTGCCTGAGAAACCGGAAGGCTCGGCACGAAACACCACGTTTTCGATGCCTTCCGTGCGGGCCCGCTTGCGCGCTTCGGCCACGAGGGCTTCGCTCAGATCCGTGCCTTGAACGGTGCCGTCGAAGCCGCGTCTGGACGCGATCGCCCGGGACACGACGCCGGTCCCGCAGCCGAGCTCGCAAACTGTTGCGCCGGGCGGTAAATCGAGGCGATCCAGATAGGCCTCGCGCATGGCCACGAACGGGGCATACGTGCCTCGGAACTCCAGTCTGTCGATCACACGCTGGAGGGATGCAGCATCGAGATCATCAATGGATTGAAAGATGTCGGGCATTGTTCTCGCTTCGTCATGTTCTTCCAGTGGGTGGTCGTTATGTGTCGATATACCGCAAATCCGGATCGTTGTCGCCGGCTCGTCTGCCGCACCGACCTCTCGCGGATGTCGGCAACGCGGACGTTCTGCGGTTCGCGGCGGATGCTTGGTCGCTGTGGTTGCGAGCCAGCCTGAAGGCAGGGCGGAGTCGGGGCCTTCACTACTGGCGGGTTGAGTCCCCGCAATTTCAAGGAAAGCATTCATGATGACGCAACACCAGAACAATTTCGCAGTGCAGCCAGGCAGTTGAGAGGCCAATGTGTCGAACGCTAAGCGTGGCACATTGGCAGGCCGTTGCAGGACGCGTCAATAGGTATGCGGACTTGTCACGACACTCTATCCGACCGTTGATCACTGTCCGCAAATCCGCCATGTCCAATCAGCAGCATGGTGGCCATGGCTTGGACAGCCAGAACGCCCAACACGAAAGCAAAAAGCGTGGTGGGCAACGCTAAGCTTGCTGTCACGGTTTCGATGTAGCGCAGAACAGCATCGCGCGACCACATAACGAGCAACCCCAGTGCGACGCCGGTTCCGACGAGCGCGCCAGTCGCGAACGGCGCGGTTCCCGCGAGAAACCCTCGTGCGCGCCCCGCCCGGAACAGCAGCGTCGCGTAAAGCGTGAGGCCCGCCGATGTCGCAAGAGCAAGCCCGACCGCTCCGAGCAAGGGGGCAAGGACAATCTTCAGTGAGATGTTGACCATCGTTGCCGCGGCGAGAAGCTGGAGCGGCTTGCGGGTGTCCCCACGCCCGTGGAACCCGGCGACGAGGGAGCGCAGTGCGAGTGCGGGGATCAGCCCCAGGGCATAGGCCGCGAGAATGGCGGCCGAAGCTTCGGCCGCCGCCAGATCAAAGGCGCCCCGGACGAACAGAATGCGGATGGCCCAGTCGCCGAGCGCCACCATCATCACCGCGACCGGCACGCCCACGACGAGACAGATGAGGAGCGCCCGGTCGAGCACACGGCGCATGCCTCCCTCGTCGCCGAGCCCTGCGCGGCGACCGATGTCGGGCAGGATGACCGTTCCGAGCGCGACACCGATCAGGCCAATGGGCAGTTGGTAGAGCCGGTCGGCATAGTAGAGATGCGAGAGCGATCCGGCAGGCAGGAAAGTGGCGATGATCGTGTCGGCGAAGATTGCCACCTGAAGCGCGCCCGAGGTCAGGACCGCGGGTCCGAGCCGACGGAAAAACAGGCGGGTGTCGGGCGACAGGCCCAGCCGGGGACGCGGCAGTGGCAAGCCAGCGCGCAGTGCGGCGCCGGTCAGCAATGCGACCTGCGCCACGCCCGATACCATGACGCCCCAGGCGGCGGCATGGGCTGCGCTGGGGAAGTGTGCGGCCAAGAGCAGCGAGCTGATCATGAAAAGGTTGAGCAGTATCGGGGCGGCCGCAGGCGCCGCGAAGCGGTCGCGCCCGTTCAGCAGGGCCGCAAGAAAGGCAACCAGCGACATACAGAGCAGGTAGGGAAAGGTGATCCGTGTCAGCGTGACGACCAGCGGCCAGGTCTCGTCGGCAGATGCCAGGCCGGGCGCGAGCACGGCCAGCATCCAGCCTGTCGCTCCGAGCGCCAGCGTCAGAAGCGCAAGGTTGGCAAGCGTGAGCCAGCCCAGGGTCTCCGCGCCGAGACGCGAACTGTCGCGCCCGCTTGCATCGGCTGCGGCCCATGTCGGCAGGAATGCCGCGTTGAAGGCTCCTTCCGCGAGGATCGCCCGGAAATGGTTGGGCAGGCGGAAGGCCAGCATAAAGGCGTCCGCCACCGGCCCTGCCCCAAGCGTCGCAGCCAGCACCACGTCGCGCAGGAAGCCAAGGACGCGGCTGACAAGCGTCAGGCCGGAAACGGTGCCGAGCTTGCGCAGCATGGCGGTTCATCCTTCGACGTGAAACGGCCATGTCGCAGTGATTTCGTCGCGACTGGCGGTTTTTGGTTGAAAACACGACTTCCTTTATCGCTTATTGTGGAAAAATATCATTGTCCACGAGAGTATCGCCAATGAGTCTTGACCAAATCTTTGTTCTTGCGCTTGTCGGAGTGGTTTTCCTAAGTTTTTTCAAGGAAATTTATCCGCCTGAGGTCACGGCTCTGGCGGCATCGGCGGCGCTCTTGGCGACGGGAATCATCGAGACGCGGGACTTCCTAACGGTGTTCAGCTCATCCGCACCCATCACCATCGCGATGATGTTCATAATCTCGGCGGCTCTGGAGCGCACCGGTGTGCTAACGATCATAGGCGATGTGCTGAAGCGGCAGGCGCGGGGTTCGTTCTTGCGGGCCATGCTCTTGATGATGGTCGGCACGATGGGGGCCTCTGCCTTCATGAACAACACCCCCGTCGTGATCTTGTTGACGCCAATCATGATTTCCGTCGCGGCCTCGGTGGGCGTGGCACCATCGCGAATGTTGATCCCGCTGTCGTTCTCGGCGATCTTCGGCGGCACGCTGACGCTGGTTGGCACTTCCACCAATATTCTGATGAGCGGCGTGGCGCGGGATGCCGGACAACCGGCGATTACCATGTTCGAGATGACATTGCCGGGGTTGATCTTTGCCACGACGGGCATGCTCTACATGGTTTTTGCGGGTCGGTTCCTGCTGCCAGATCGGGGGTCTTTGTCGGGGCTTCTGGGACAGGAAAGCAAACGCAGGTTCCTGGCCCGCCTGCTGATCCCGAACGGATCGAAATATGTCGGCAAGCGCCTGTCGGACCTGCCGTTCAACACCGCCGAAACGCGCATCCTCGACGTGGTGCGCGGCGAGGTCTCGATGCGCCGCACGATGAAGGAGTTGGTGCTGGAGGTCGGCGACCGACTGGTGCTCAAGACCGGCACCGGCGAGATCCTCGGGCTCAAGGAGGACGGGCAGATCGCCTTTCGGGATCGGGACGATCACGATGTCGAGCCGGTGACCGCCGACCAGACGATCACAATGGAGGCAAGCGTTGGCCCGAACTCACACCTGCGCGGCAGGCCGATCAAAGACCTGAAGCTGCGCCGGAAATACGGTGTCTACCTGATGGCCGTGCACCGGCAGGAGCAGAATATCAGCCAGGAATTGCAGGACCTGCGCCTGCAATTCGCCGATACGCTATTGCTCGAAGGGCCGCCCGAAGGGCTTCAGCGGATGATGGAGGATGGCGGCATCGTCAATCTGTCGACGCCAACCGAGCGCCCGCAACGGCGCGCCAAGGCCCCCATTGCCATCGCCACGATCTTCGGCGTGATGGGACTGGCCGCATTGAACGTCATGCCCATCGCGGGCCTTGCGGTAATTGGTGCGGTCGTGGTGATGATGACCCGCTGCGTCGACCCGGAGGAGGCGTTCGACGCCATCGACTGGCGCATCCTGTTCCTGATCTTCGGGATGCTCGGCCTGTCGATGGGGATGGAGGAGACCGGAACCGCGCGCGTGATCGTCGAGACTGTCGTGAACGCTGTCGGTGGAATCGGCCCTCTGGCTATCCTCGCCGCGGTCTATGTCCTGACAAGCACGCTCACCGAAATGGTCTCGAATAACGCAGTTGCCGTAGTAATCGGTCCTATCGTCATCGCTCTCGCCGTCGAACTCGGCTTCGACCCGCGCCCCTTCATCATGGCGGTTATGTTCGCGGCCTCGGCCAGCTTCGCGACGCCCATCGGCTACCAGACCAACACCTTCGTCTACGGCGCGGGGGGCTACAAGTTCACTGACTTCATCAAAGTGGGACTGCCACTCAACATCATCTTCGCCGTGGTTGCGGTGCTGATAATCCCGATCTTCTTTCCGTTCTGATTTATCTGCCGACACCGCTGCAATTCTGTGGGAAACCCTTTATCAAGCGTGTTGCCACGCAACGCTGAACCGAAAGGATGTCGGAATTGTCAGCAGATATCGCACAGACAGCACTCTCGCCGGTCGAGGCCATTGCCCTTGTCGGCGTTCTGGGTGTTGGCGCGCAATGGGTGGCATGGCGGTTGCGCCTGCCCTCCATCGTTTTGATGTTGCTGGCCGGGTTGCTGGTCGGGCCGGTGTTCGGATGGTTCATTCCCGACAGGGATCTGGGCGACATCTACAAGCCGCTGATTTCCGTGGCGGTCGCAATCATCCTGTTCGAGGGTGGTTTGACCCTGGAGTTCCATCGTCTGGGCGATGGCCGTAACGCAGTGCGCAGGCTGGTTTATGTGGGCGCGCCCCTGGGATGGTTGCTGGCCTCGGTCGCGATGGGGCTGACCATGGGGCTGCCATGGCAGGTGGCTACGGTGTTCGGCGGGGTGCTTGTAGTGACGGGCCCGACGGTGATCGCGCCGATGCTGCGACAGGCCAGGTTGCGCCGCGCCCCGGCCCAATTGCTGCAATGGGAAGCGATCATCAACGATCCGATCGGTGTTCTCATCGCCGTTCTCGCGCTTGAGATCGTTCTGGTTTTTCAGGGGGGATTGAGCGCGGGACGGGCCGCTTGGGTGCTGGTGTCCGGAATCGGGTTTGCTGCGCTTGTCGGTGTTCTGGCCGGCTTTGCAACCGCGCGGATGTTCCAGCGCGGGCTGACACCGGAATACATGAAAGTGCCGGTGCTGTTTGTGCTGGTCATTGCCGTTTTTGCGATGACCGATGCGCTCTTGCATGAATCCGGACTGTTGGCGGTGACCCTGATGGGCATGGTGCTTGCCAATGCCAAGCTTGCCTCGCACTCGGAATTGCATCGCTTCAAGGAGCATGCCGCCCTGTTGCTGGTGTCGGGTGTCTTTATCCTGATGTCGGCCAGCCTCGATTTTTCCTCGTTGGCCGCGCTGAACTGGCAAGCGGCCTTGTTCGTCGTGGTCGTCATCCTTGTTGTACGCCCGGCGCAGGTGCTTTTGCCCTTGCTGGGCACCGCCACGCCCTGGCGCGAACGGCTTCTGGTTGCCTCGACCGGACCACGCGGCGTGGTGATGGTCGCGGTCTCCGGTCTGTTCGGGGACAAGCTGGTCGGTGCCGGCTTGCCCGAGGGTGCATTGCTGGCACCGCTTGCCTTCGTGCTGGTTCTTGGAACAGTGATCCTGCACGGTTTCACACTTGCACCCATCGCGCGACTGCTGGGGTTGAGTGGCGGGGAGCGGCCGGGTGTGCTGATCGTGGGCGGATCGCGATTTTCCACCGCGCTTGCACAGGCGCTTGAGGAGATCGACGTTGCCCCGTTGATCGCCGACCCCAACCACCGCAACATCCTGCGTGCCCGACACGAGGGGCTTGCCGTCTTTCATGGTGACATTCTGGGTGAAGCGGCAGAGCACCATGTCGAGTTGATCGGCTATGACGTGTTACTGGCCGCCTCGGAAAACGACGCTTACAACACGCTGGTCGCGACAGATCTCGGCCAGGAGCTTGGTCGGGCACGGGTCTGGCAGGTACAGCGCGCCAAGGAAACGCTAAGCCGTCACGCCCTGCCGCCGCAACTGGGCGGTCAGGCCCTGGTCGGGAAACCTTCTTATGGTGATCTGCAACGCCGGATCGACGCGGATTGGCGGCTGCGCGGTGTGACGTTGCAAGAGCGCGACGGGCTTGAGGCGTGGCGCGAACAGTACCCGGATGCCGAAATCCTTGGCTATGTATCGACGCGGGGTGAATTTGCCTTTCTGAACCCGGAAGAAGAATTGAAAACCGATCAAGCCAAGGCCATTGTCACCTTTTCACCCGCGGAGCGGGAGGCCCCCGCGCCTGCAAAGCCGATCGGCAATTCTGGGATTGGCGCGGACAGCGCGGAAGAGCCTGAGCGTCGATGAGACCGACCATGCAAAACCCGGCCAGCCCGCGTTTCAATGCAGCCCAAACTCGGCCATCAACTGACGGCGATAACCGACAAAATCCGTGTCGTTGCGGTCGCGCGGGCGCGGCAGGTTCACGTCAATGAGGCGAATAGCTTCGCCCTTGGTGCCCGGGAGGACCAGCACCCGGTCGGCCAGAAAGATCGCCTCTTCAAGATCATGCGTCACCAGCACCATCGTCACCTTTTCCTCGTGCCAGATACGGGTCAGCTCTTCTTGCATGGTCATCTTGGTCATGGCGTCAAGCGCGCCCAATGGCTCGTCGAGCAACAGGATTTCGGGCTGCACGGTCAAGGCGCGGGCGATGCCCACCCGCTGCGCCATGCCCCCCGATAGCTGTCGGGGCCAGGCGGTCTCAAATTCGGCCAGACCGACAAGGCGGATATAACGCCGCGCCCGCTCGGCCGCTTCGGATTGGGGCACACCTTGCACCTCAAGCCCGAAGGCCACGTTATCAAGCACGGTGAGCCAGGGCAGCAGGCGGGGCTCTTGAAAGATTACCGCCCGCTCGCGCCCGAGCCCGTGAACCGGCGCGCCGTCGATCAGCACATCGCCTGTATCCGGCTCTTCCAGCCCGGCCAGCACGCGCAAGAGCGTCGTCTTGCCCGAGCCGGAGGCCCCCACGATGGCAAGGCTTTCGCCACCGCAAATGTCGAGGTTGACCCCCTTGAGGACGGTCAATGTCTCGCCGTCGAGCGAGAAACTCTTGGAGAGGTCACGGATCGTGACCTCTCCTTTCACTTGGGCTTGCACCAGTGGCATCGCGCCCGCCTCAGTTGGTAACGGGCGCGTCGCCCGTGACCAGCAGGATGTCGGCGGCGGCAAGTTGCCCTTCCGACAGCGCGCCCTCGCGCACCAGAACGTCGATCCAGAACTGCACGTCACGCTCGACCGGAAGGCCCCCCTCGCGCACGCCGAAACCGGCAAAGAACTTGGCCACTTCCGGATTTTCTCCGCGTGCTTCAAGCAGTTTGGCGATGATCTCGCGAGTTTCTTCGGGGTTCTCGCGGGCGTAATCGAGCGCAAGCGCGGATTTCTCGACAAAGTCGCGCGCGGCGTCGGGGTGCGCCTCGACCCAGTCACGGCGCAGCACGGTAAAGCCGCCCGCGATCTCGCCCAGAACATCCGTGTCGTCGAACACCTTGCGCAACCCGCCACCCGCGCGCGCCGCGCCCTCGAACGTGGTCTGCCAATAGCCAAAGGCGGCGATGTCCACTTGCCCCGAGCGCAACACCTGCTCAAGTTGTGGCCCCGGCACCACCACCAGATTGGCGGCGTTCTGCGGCAGACCCTGCTGATGCAGCGCCTCGCGGATCGTGTAATCGAGATGCGCGCCAAGCGTGTTCACGGCAATGGTCTTGCCCGCGATATCCTCGATGGATTTGATCGGGCTGTCTTCGAGCACGTGAAAGACCGACTGTGCGTCATCGTTGATCCCGTTGGTGGGATAGGCAGCGATGAAATCATTGCCGCTGGCGATGGAATTGATCACCGCAGAGGTGGCCGCCGAGCCGATATCGACGCTGCCCGCAGCCAGAGCGAAGAGCGACTCGGGCCCGCCCCCGGCATAGCCCACGCCCTCGAATTTGACGCCGGTGCCGTCGAAATAGCCAAGCGCTGTGGCCAGTTCATGCGCGGCGATGCCACCATGATAGGAGAGGTAGCGCAGGGTCACGTCCTCGGCCTGTGCCGTGGCGGCCGAGAGCGACAGGGCGACGCCCGCGATGATGGATTTGAAGCGATAGGTCATTTTTCTGTCCTTTGTTTTGTGGATGTTTGGTTGACGAGAGAAACCTCAGTGTTTGGCCGTGCTCCAACGGCAGAGCCGCCTTTGCAGCAGAACCAGAACCCAGTTGGCCGCGAGGCCAAGCCCGGCCAGCAGGAAGATCGCAGCGAACATCAGCGGGATCTGGAAATTGTATTGCGCGTTCATCACCTGAAACCCGAGGCCCTTGTTGGCCCCGATCATCTCGGCGGCGATGAGCAGCAAGAGGGCGGTCGTGGCCGAGAGGCGCAGCCCGACAAAGATCGCGGGCACCGAGGCCGGCAGAACGACCCGGCGAAAGGTGGTCAGCCGCGTCGCGCCAAAGGTGCGGGCCATTTCGATCAATTTCGGGTCCACTTCCTTGACCCCACCGATGGTCGCCAGCAGGATCGGGAACAGCGTCGCCCAGAAGATGACAAAGACCTTCGATGCCTCACCCAGACCCAGAAGCAGGATAAACACGGGATAAAGCGCCAAGGCCGAGGTCTGGCGAAAAAGCTGCAAGATCGGGTCGAGCGCGCGCTCGACGGCGCGGATTTGCCCCATGAAAAGGCCAAGCGGGATGCCGAGCGCGACGGCCGCAAAAAAGGCGATGCCCGCGCGTTGCAGCGAGACGCCGATATCGCCCACCAACCGCCCCGAGGCGAGGCCATTCCAGAGCGCCTGCCCGACCCGGTCGAGCGGCGGGAATACCGCCGGATTGAGCACGCCCGTAACGCTTGCGACGTGCCAGCCCACGAAGAAGGCCGCAAGAAGCCCGTAATCGGAGAGCAATCCGCGCGCCCGACGCGTGATCCACGCAAGCGTGGACCAAATGTCCGACCCCTCAGGGGACCGGACGCTCTGATCTGAAATTTGATAGGTCATCGAAAACTCCTTCACTCAGCCGCCTGCGCGGCATTGCGCAAGGCGGTGTGGCGATTGATCGGATAGGGCAGGCCGAGGTTCTCGCGCAGGGTGCGCCCCTCATAGGCGGTGCGGAAGAGGCCCCGTCGCTGCAATTCCGGCGTGACGAGGTCGATGAAATCGTCCAGCCCGCCCGGTAGCCAGGGCGGCAGGATGTTGAAGCCGTCGGCGGCCTCGTTCTCGAACCACTCTTGCAGCGTATCCACGATCTGCGCGGGCGTGCCGACCAACGTGAGATGGCCACGCGCCGTGGCGACCCATTGATAGAGTTGGCGGATGGTAAAGCCGTTCTCGTCGGCGATCTGCCGGATGAGGGCCTGCCGCGATTTCATGCCTTCGGTCTCGGGCGCGGAGGGCAGCGGACCGTCAAGATCAAGCCCCTTGAGATCGAGCGTGCCACCGGCCAACCCGCCCAACAATGCCAGCCCGTCGGCCTCGACGATGAGATCGGTCAGCCGCTCGTATTTCTCGCGCGCTTCCTCGCTCGTGCGGCCCACGAACGGGGCGACACCCGGCATGATCAGCACGTGATCGGGATTGCGCCCCTTGCCCGCCGCGCGCGCCTTGATATCGCGATAGAAATCCTGCGCCGTTTCGATCTTTTGATGGGCAGTAAAGATCACCTCGGCGCTCTCGGCGGCCAGATCGCGCCCGGCCTCGGATTGACCGGCCTGCACCACCACCGGATGCCCCTGCGCGCTGCGCGAGACATTGAGCGCCCCCTTGACCCGGAAATGCTTGCCCACATGGTTGGTGTCGTGCAGGCGGTCGGGGTCGTAGAACGCGCCGCTTTCCTTGTCGCGGATGAACACGTCATCCTCGAAACTGTCCCAAAGCTTTTTCACCACATCGACATGCTCGCGCGCACGATCATAGCGGTCGGCATGGGAAATCTGTTGATCCAGATTGAAATTCTGCGCCGCTTCCTCGGTTGCCGTCGTGACCACGTTCCAGCCCGCGCGCCCGTTCGAGATCAGATCGAGCGAGGCGAATTTGCGCGCCACGGTATAGGGCTCTTCATAGGTCGTGGTGTTGGTGGCGATAAATCCCAGATGCGTCGTCTGCGTGGCAAGCGCGGCAAACAGCGTCAGCGGCTCGAAGCCTGCGATCTTGGCGCTGCCGCCCTCGCGCCCGGCCCCGTTCGTGGCTAGTCCATCGGCGAGAAAATAGGCGTCGAACAACCCGCGCTCGGCGGTCTTGGCAAGTTCGATGTGATACGCGAGGCTGGTCGCCCCGTCTGCACGCGCCTGCGGGTGGCGCCAGGCGGCGACATGCTGCCCGCCACCGGGCAGGAAGGCACCGAGTTTGATTTGTCTGGTCATGGTTGTCTCCTTGGTTTGATCAAGGCTCCGCCATGGCCCGGCCTGCATGGTCGAGCGGTTGGGGTGGCGAAGCGATTGGGGAAAGAGAGTTAGGCCGCGGCCTCCAGCTTGCGCGGGGTGAGGGTGGCAGTCAGTTGCGTAACCGCCGTGTCGAGCCGGGCGCGCAGCGGGTCCGAGAGCCGCCCGTCGCCGTCAATATCGACGGACCCGGCATAGACGCCCGTCGGCACGCTTGCGGCCTCGAAGAACCCGAAGAGCGGGCGCAATTGGTGCTCGATCACCAGCGCATGCCGGTCGCCGCCGCCGGTGGCGGCCAGCAGCACCGGCTTGCCGCGCAGGGCCTCGGGCTCGATCAGGTCAAACAGGTGTTTGAAGAGGCCGGTATAGCTGCCCTTATAGACCGGGCTGCCGACGACGATGGCGCGCGCGGCCAGAAGGCGGTCGACATGCGCCCGCGCATCCGACGACAGATCAAACAGCGATTCCGCCTGCCTGAAGGACGCCCCCAAGTCGTTGATATCGAAAACCGCATGGCCCAATCCGGTCTGGCGGGCCGCGTCCTGCACCGCCTCCGTGACGAGAGCGCGGGTGCGCGAGGGCTGGCTATGGCTGCCGGCGAAACCGATGATTTCCGTCATGGATTTTCCTTTCACGATTTAGTCTATCGTGATAATCAATATTACATTTTACCTGTCCTCTCCATTCCAAAGATACACCCGAAAGGAGAGGAAAAAAGCCGCCCGAAGGCGGCAGGGAGAATGTCAGACTGGCTGGCTGAGCGTGTCGGCCTGACCGCTCAGCGCGCGCGCCAGCTCGGCGCATTGCAGACGAATGTCGGGAATCGCTGTGATTTCCCACAAGGCACCGCGCGCGCAAGGCCCGATGGCAAACACCCGGCGCGAGGCAACACCGCCGCGTGCAATCACATGCGCGTCAGGAGTGGTGTCAAGCCCCAGACGCAGCGGATCAAGCCGCGCCAGACCACGCGCCAGCATGTCCCGGATCACCGGGGCGCTGTCGCTCTCGGGATTGCGGCGGATGCCGCGACAGTCGATGGCGTGATCGGCGATCAGCATCCGCTCGGTTCCGTCGGGCCGGGTGGTGACAATCCCGGTCTGTTCGCCCATCGGCACCGCCCCGGCAAAGCGCGCGCGCATGAGCTTCAACTGCCCGGCATCACGCGCGGCCTCAATGGTCTGCGCCGATTGCGGCGGCATCCGGTGGCGGTGTACCTCCCAACGGCTAGCGCCATGGCGCAGGAAGCGGGCGCGCGTCCCGGTATCCCATGACCGCCAGATCGCCGCCACATGCGGGCGCAGCCCGTCAAGCACAAGCTGCCACGGGAGGCCCAGCGCCTCGGCGGCGCGTATCCGGACGCGCAACCAGCGTAAAAGCGCGCTGACCGAGGCCCCAAGCGGCACCTCGCCGCGCCCCATCGGCAGGGCCGCACCACAGACATGCGGTTGCGACAGAAGGCCCCGGCGCGACAGGCAGGTGATCGGCCCACTATGGCCCCGCGCCAGCAGCGCCACCACGTGATCGACCATCGAGAGCCCGGTGCCAACGATCACCACCCGCGCTTGCGTGTCCTCGGGCGGGGTAAAGTCCCACGCGCCGCGCAAGCCGTCGCGCGGCTCGGCGGGCACGGCATGGCCCGTGGCAAGGATCGCCGTGTCGGCCAGCACGGCCGTGCCGTCATCGAGATGTGCGCTCACGCCCTTGTCAGACGGCTCCAGCCGCAGCACCTCGCCCGAGACGCAGCGCAGACGGTCATCGCGCCAGGGCGAGACAAGGCTTTCGAGATAGCTGCCATAGGTAGCGCGGCTGACAAAGCACTGGTCGGTCGCGCCGCAATCGTCATCCCGCGTGCGCAGCCAGCGCAGGAAATGATCGGGATCGTCGGGAAAGGCGCTCATGTTGTGAACGCGGGTGTTGAGCAGATGCTCGGGGTTGTCGGTCGCATAGGCGATACCGCAGCCGAGGATTCCGCGCTTTTCGACGATGGTGACGCGGGTTTCAGGGGCGTTGTGCAACAGATGCGTCGCCATCAGCGCCCCGCTCGCTCCGCCGCCGATGATCAGCACATGGCGGGCGGGTGGCTGGAATGTGCCGTCCATCACAGCGCCGCCAGAAGCAAGGCACCAAGGGCAAAGCTGATCAGCGCAAGGCATACCTCGGCGCGCGAGGGCAGGGGGTCATCCTCTTGGACGCCGTATTCGGGCGCGAGGAAGGCGGCAAGGCCGGGATCGTGGGCACAGTGGAACATCATGGTTGCCTCCTTTCCGGGTTCAACTCAGGATCACGATCGCCATCAGCGCGGTATAGACCACGACAAAGACGGTCATCGGAACGGCCTTGCGGATGCGGTTGAAAATCGGTGTCATGCGGGCACCTCCCTTTGGTCGAGTTGGTGTTTGTAACTGACAGTCACGCGGCCCGGTAGGGCGGGCAGCGACCAGATCAGATCGCGGAGCGCGCGCCCTTCAGGCCATGGGCCAAAGCCGGAGGCCACGTTGACATGCCCGGCCTCGCCCATATCGACGAATTCCGCGCCCCAGCGTTTCGCCAGACGGCGCGCACGCGGCTGGTCCATCCACGGGTCGTTGCGGCTGGCGGCAACGATGGCAGGCACGCGCAGCGGGCCATCGGGGATCTTGCCGAAGGGTGCCGTGCGCGAATCACGTGACGGCTCTGCCGGGGCGACCAGAAGAGCGCCGCCGACCTTGAGCTGAGGCCAATGCGACAAGAGTTGCACCGCCGCCACCGCACCAAGGGAATGCCCCACCAGAACCGCGCCTGGATGCAAGAGAAGCGCACCGGCGATCTCGGTCAGCCATTGATCCGAGCGCGGTCGGTCCCAGCATTTCTGCTCGACGATGCGCGCGGTCGGGTCCATCCGTTCCCACCAATGCTGCCAATGGGGCGCGGAAGAGCCGTCGAGGCCGGGGAGGAGCAGGGTTCTGATCATGGCGATCTCCTTTCCCTTAAACACTATCATCTTTATCGTGTTTTCGGGTTCCAAATTTCACGGGTGTTTTGGAATCTCAGTCTCTGCGCGGGGTTTCAGGCCGTTGCCGTGTCGATGGGCCAGACGGTGGTGTTGCGGATCACCTCCATCGAGAATTTCGAGGTGACATTGCGGCACGGCAGGCGGCGGGTGAGTTGCAGGTAAAAATCATCAAAGGCGGCCATGTCGGCCACGGCCACCTTGAGGAGGTAATCGACATCGCCCGCCATGCGGTGGATTTCGACGATCTGCGGAAACTCGGCGATGGCGGCGCGGAACTCGGCGCGCCACTCGCGGGAATGATCGGGGGCCTCGATCTCGACAAAGACCGTCAGGCCCAGACCGATCCGGGCCGGATCGACGAGGGCGACGCGCCCGGTGATGATCCCCACGGCCTCCAGCTTTTGCACGCGCTTCCAGCAAGGGGTTTGCGACAGCCCCACCCGCTCTGCCAGTTGCGCGACGGGGGTTGTCGCGTCGCGCATCAACTCGTGCAGGATCTTGCGGTCGATCCGGTCCAGATCGGTTTTTGCCATCGCTCAGGCCGCCGTGAAGTCGCGCACGAAATCGTTGGCGGGTTTCGCGCGGATGTCCGCCGGCTTGCCGACCTGTTCGATCCGGCCCATCGACATGACCACCACCAGATCGGCCAGTTCCATTGCTTCTTCCTGATCGTGGGTGACGAAAATGGTGGTAAGGCCGGTGGTGTCGTGAATGTCGCGCAGGCCCTGCCGCAATTCCTTGCGCACCTTGGCGTCAAGCGCGCCGAAGGGTTCATCGAGCAGCAGCATCCGCGGCTCGATCGCCAGCGCCCGCGCCAATGCCACGCGCTGCCGCTGCCCGCCCGAAAGCTGGCTGGGATAGCGCGCGCCGATATCGGGCAGTTGGATCAGGTCGAGCAGGCGATTGACCCGCCGCCCGATCTCGGCCTCGGTCGGGCGCTCACGGCGTTTGCGGGCACGCAAGCCGTAAGCGATGTTCTCAAACACCGTCATATGCTTGAAGAGCGCGTAATGCTGAAACACGAATCCCGCGCGCCGTTCCTGCACCGTGAGGCCGGTGGCGTCGGACCCGTCAAAAAGCACGCGCCCGGAGGTCGGGAATTCCAACCCGCCCAGAATGCGCAGGAGCGTGGTCTTGCCCGAGCCGGACGGCCCGAGCAGAGCAATCAGCGCACCCGATGGAATAGAGAGCGAGACCGGATGCAGCGCCCGTTCAGTGCCGAATTCCTTGGCCAGTTCTTCGATTTCGATATGCATGGGTTTCCCTTTCAATGACGGCGCGTCGCGGCAAGAACATCCGCGTGACGCCATTCGAGAAGCGATTTGAGGGTAAGCGTGACCAGCGCCAGAAGCGCCAGCACCGCAGCAAGCGAGAAGGCCGCGACCGAGAGATATTCGTTATAGAGCATCTCTATCATGATCGGCATGGTGGTGGTTTCCCCCCGGATCTTGCCCGAGATGACCGCGACCGCGCCAAACTCGCCCATGGCGCGGGCATTGCACAAAAGCACACCGTAAAGCAGCGCCCAACGGATATTGGGCAGGGTCACGGTAAAGAAGGCGCGCCAACCCGAGGCGCCCAACGTCAAGGCCGCCTCTTCCTCGGCCCGGCCCTGTTCGATCATCACCGGGATAAGTTCGCGCGCGACAAAGGGGAAGGTCACGAACATCGTGGCCAGCACGATGCCAGGGAAGGCAAAGACGATCTGCACGTCATTGGCCACCAGCCACGCCCCGAGCGACGAATTGACCCCGAACAAGAGCACCAGCGCCAGCCCCGCCACCACCGGCGAGACCGAAAACGGCAGGTCGATCAGCGTGATCAGAAAGGCCTTGCCGCGAAAGTCGAATTTGGTGATTGCCCAGGCGGCGGCGATGCCGAAGACGGCGTTGAGCGGCACGGCAATGGCCGCCACGATCAGCGTGAGGCGGATCGCCGACCACGCATCGGGCGAGGCGAGCGCGTCGAGAGAGGCCGCCAAGCCCTGCCGCAGCGCCTCGGCAAAGACGGCGATGAGCGGGGCGAACAGAAGCACCGCGATGAGCGCCATGGTCCCGCCGATAAGGATTCCGCGCGTCAGGCGCGGCTCGGTCGTGACCGGCGTTGGATTCAGTGTGACATCAACCATGGGTGCGCCCCCATGCCGGGGCGATTGCCGCGCCTGTGTCACGTTCGGCCTCTGCACTGATGGCAAGCCATCCCAGACCCACGAGCGAGAGCCCGGCTCCGGTTGGCCACAGAAGCATGACCAACCACCAGGGTTTGCCCGCAAACGCGGCGGCGAGCGCGAGCACAATCCCCAGAAGACTTGCAACAAGGGCCAAGCCCAGGCCCGCTGCCTCCGGCAATTGTTCCTCTTGGTTCAGATGATATGATTGGTGGTTAAGGGTGACGTGTTCAGACAAGACCGATCCTCCGTCTGCTCCAGATTTGAACAAGGTTGATCACCAGCAGCATCGCGAAGGAGATCAGCAGCATGGCAATGCCGATCGCGGCTGCGGCGTCGTAATTGTATTCCTCCAGCCGGATCACGATCAGCAGCGGCGCGATCTCGGTCAGGTTGGGGATGTTGCCCGCGATGAAGATGACCGAGCCGTATTCGCCGACCGACCGCGCCAGTGCCAATGCAAAACCCGTCAGGGCCGCAGGGGCCAGCGTTGGCAAGACCACCCGGCGGAGCGTGTAGGTCCGGCGCGCGCCCAAGGTGGCGCTGACCTCCTCGACCTCGCGGTCAAGCTCTTCGATCACCGGTTGCACCGTGCGCACGACGAAAGGCAGCCCGATGAAGATGAGCGCCATCCAGATGCCCAGTTCGGTATAGGCGACCTTGATTCCCAGGGGGGCCAGCGCCTGGCCGAAGACGCCGTTCGGCGCATAGAGCGCCGTGAGCGCAATGCCCGCCACCGCGGTCGGCAGGGCAAAGGGCAGATCCACGGCGGCATCGACCAACCTGCGCCCCCAGAACCGGTAGCGCACCAGCACCCAGGCCAGCACGATTCCGAACACCAGGTTGAACAGCGAGGCGATCAAGGCGGCCCGGAACGACAGTTCCAGCGCCGACCAAATTCGACGTGAATTGACCATGTCCCAAAGATCGGCAGGGCCGATCATCAGGCCACGGCCCAGAAGCGCCCCGATCGGAAGAAGGACCACGATGGACAGAACCGCCATCATGATCCCGAAGCTCAGCCCAAACCCCGGCAGGGGTGAGGGCGAGCGCAGAAGGCTCGCCCTCATGGGTTATTCCTCGTAGATCTGGTCGAATATGCCGCCTTCGCCGAAATACTCGGGCTGCACCTTGGGCCATCCGCCGAAATCGTCGATGCTAACCAGGTTCACCTCGGGAAAGCGCGCGATATCCTCGGGCGCGGCCTTGGACGTGTCCCAGGCGCGGTAGAAGTGCTTGAGCGCCAGCGCCTGCGCCGGCGCGCTGTAGAGATGCTGCAAATACGCCTCGGCGGCCTTGCGCTGTTCGTCGGAGGTGATGTTGCCATCCACCAGCGTCACCGGCGGCTCCGCCAGGATCGACACCGAGGGCACGACGATGTCGAACGCATCCTCACCGAGCTCCTTGAGGGCGAGGAACGCCTCGTTCTCCCAGGCCAGCAGCACGTCGCCAATGCCGCGTTGGGTAAAGGTGGTGGTCGATCCGCGTGCGCCGGTGTCAAGCACAGGCACGTTCTTGTAAAGCTTGCCGACGAATTCCGCCGGATCAAGGCCGTTCTGATCGGCATAGGCCCATGCGGCGAGGAAGTTCCAGCGCGCACCACCCGATGTCTTGGGGTTGGGGGTCACGACCGCCACGCCTTCGCGCACAAGGTCATCCCAGTCGTTGATGCCCTTGGGGTTGCCGTCGCGCACCAGGAACACGATGGTCGAGGTATAGGGCGAGGAATTGTGCGGCAGGCGCGATTGCCAGTCGGCGGGGAACTTGCCGGTGCTGGCGGAAATCTTGTCGATATCGGCCGAGAGCGCCAGCGTCACCACCGTCGCCTCCAGCCCGTCGATCACCGCGCGCGCCTGCGCACCTGCGCCGCCATGCGATTGCTGGACGGTAACGGGCGCATTGCCCTGCGCGGTCCACCATTCGTTGAAAAGCTCGTTGTATTCGCGGTAAAATTCACGGGTCGGGTCGTAAGAAACATTGAGGATATTGACGCTGTCCTGCGCCTTGGCCGCACCCGTCCCAACCGGGCTGAGCATCAGGCCAAGCGCGGCCACCGTCGCCACAAGCCCGCCACGCAGGCCGTCCTTGCTGATGACACGCGCGCCGATTTTGGTCACGGCCCGCTTCGCCTCGATGGCCCGCCCGATCAGGCGCGTCTTGCCTGTCTCGATCTCGATGCGGCCATCGCCGAGACTTCGGATGAATTTGCCCTGTGCCTGCGCATAAGCGCCCTGCTGGATCGTGCGATACATGGGTGTCTCCTTTGCTGAACCCCGTGTCCAAATCTCGTGTCAAGCGGGCAGGGCCGGTGGGGCGCGTGATCACTCACTTACGGGCGCACCGGCCGCTGCCGCCTGACTCCTAAATAACGACAGACTTACTCGTGATTATCAAAGGAATAATCATGCTCTTTTCAGTCGTGCTTTTGGAAGATCATTCTCCGGCGGCAGGTTCCGAGACAGGGAGGTGTTCGAGGGGCCGGACATCCCGTTGGAGGTCGGCAAGCGTCAGCGATTCGATCATGAGGATGTATGTTGAATAAAAGTCGTGAAAAACGGCGCGCACCCGGCAGGTCCGCTCGTCCTTGCAGTCCTCGCAGCGCTGGTAAGCCTTGCGCGACAAGCACGGCAGCGGTGCCATCGGCCCGTCGATGAGACGCAGAACCTGTGCGAGAGATATGGTCTTGGGCTCCTTGATCAGCTCGTAGCCCCCCTTGCGGCCGCGACGACTGCCGATCAATCCGGCACGCTTGAGGTCAAGCAAGATGTGTTCAAGGAACCGCTTCGGCGCGCCTGACATCTCCGCGATCTCCTCGATCCGCAATGCTGTTGCCTCGCCTGCTTTTTCGTCAGCGAGCGCGATGAGCGCCTTGAGCGCATACTTGGTCTTGTGTGTGATCATACGCCGAACGTGGTCCTGGAAAGTGCGACTAACAAGGTTGACATTATCAAGGTCAGAACTGAAAGCGAAGCCTTACCCGCAAAAACGACAAACATGATCGACATTAAGTAGAAATGTGACATGCTCGAAACGATTCGTTACACGCGGCCATCTCTGGCCAAAAGGAGACGCGATGAATTTCGACCGGATCGACCTGAAAATCCTCGACATCTTGCAGCGGGATTCGACCGTCCCGGTCGCTCGCATCGCCGAGCAGGTCGGGTTGTCGCAGACGCCCTGCTGGAAGCGCATCCAGAAACATGAGGAGGCTGGCGTGCTCCGCGCGCGCGTGGCGCTGCTGGACCCCGATGCCTTCGGCTTGTCGCTGACTGCCTTCGTGATGGTCGAGGCGGTGGAGCATACGGCGGACTGGCGCGCAAGTTTCCTGTCCATCGTCGAAACCCTTGAGCCAGTGCGTGACACTTATCGCCTGGCGGGAACACATGACTTCATGCTGCGGGTGGTGGTCACCGACATGTCGGCGTTCGACGCGTTTTATGAGAGCCTGACATCCAGGATCAGGTTGCGGAGCGTGAATTCGGTGTTCGCCTTGGAGCAAGTAAAGGCGAGCACTGCGCTGCCGATATCCGGGTTGATTTGAAATCTAATTTGGAACTGCTGACAAGTCCCGCCAATAGGCCACTCAATGGCATCAAATGCTGCACCTTGCACGAGTGGCCGGTTTGATGACACTGCAACGCTGGGCGACCAAGCTGGCGGAAGCCGGTCACGTCGGCCCCTTCGGCGCTGCGACTGAAATGTCCTTCAATTCCCACGCCGTCAAAAAGGGGGTGGAGCAGACATGCGACGGTGCAGCGAAAGTCCGCCCGCTACGGTTCGATGTATGTCCGCTTCCTCCGATTTGGCATTAGCAGGGCGCACTTTCGGCGAATGGCAGAAACCGCGAAGGCCCCGATCAATGGGAATCGGACCCCGCGGCGGCTGGTGGCAGACCCGGAACGAGGTCGATTGCGCCGAAGCTCTCGGCGGAAATCCAGACGACGAATCCGAGATAAAGACCCAGTAGTGCTATGGATTCGATGCGGCTGAGAACCATTTTGGTCCGCATCATCAGAAAGAGCGCGATGGTCGCAACCGTCAGGACCCCCATCATCGGCGCACCGACCGAAAAGTCGATCACCGACGCGCCCGCCAGCAGGACACCGACCGGAATGCAGACGAGCAGGTCGAAGACATTGCTGCCCAGCACATTGGCGAGACTCGTGACGCCGCGCCCCGCATGTGCCGCACGCACCGACACGAAGGCGTCGGGTACTGATGTGCCTGCGGCAACAACAGTTATGCCCCACAGGAAGCCAGGTGTGTCGAAGATCTCGCCGAAGTTGATCGCCGCCCGGACAAGCCCCTCGACGCCCACGACGATGATGACCAGCGAGAGCCCGAGCTGCCCCCACTCGCGAAGCGGCGTTATGTCGCGAAGGTCCTCTTCCGCATCGTGATCAAGCGTGTCCTGATACTGGACAAATACATAAAGGACGTAGAGTAGTAACGGGACAACCGCCAGACTGCGGGTGATCTCGCCTTGGATCGTGCCGGGCGGGCCGTCCACGGGATAGTAGATCACGGCGAAAGAAAAGGTGAGCGTCAGGACCGCAACCGCAATCATGTAAAACTGCGATTCCTTGTAGACGAGATCGCGATTGGTGCTGAGCTGTTCGCGGCCAACCAGGCCGGCGAGACCTGGGATCACCAGAATATTGAAGAGCGCAGAGCCGACAATTGCCGCGACCCCGATGTCGAAGGCGCCGTGCAGAGTCGCCGAGATGACGACCGTCGACAGTTCGGGAAAGCTGGAGCCGATGGCGACCACCACTGCGCCCTGCACGATGTCGGGAAGACGGTAATAGGCCGAGAGCCGCTCGCTCGAGGATTCCAGCAGGCCGCTGCCCTTCCAGATGATGGCGGTGGCGACGAACGCGACAGCGGTCCAGAGCAATATTTCGGGCATGAGGGATACTCCTGCTCGGGTCGATGTTTCAGATGGTGAGCGCCGGTGTTGTGCCAGAGGTTTCCAGCTCCCACCAGGCGCGCCAGGTGTCGTCCTGCCGTTCGAGGACGAGATAGTTGCGCTCGGCCACATAGCGTGTCGGCTGACCCGGCAGCCGTGCAATGCGGATTGGGTGGTCCGGGAGCGGGTTTTCGCCCAACCAGGATAAAGCCCCAAGAACCCGCGCCCATGCCCGGGGCGGTGCCCGATGCGCGACACCTGACGCCACCAGCTGGTGGAAGTGTCGACCGTCGCCCAGATCCATCACCGCCCGCGTGGCCAGGTGGATCTCGCCCGAGATCGCAGTGACGTTGTTCTGATCCCTTTGCGCCATGTCGCGCACGAGACGCAGCATGCGCCGCCATTCGTCGCGATGCGCGCGGCTCTGCCACTGGTCCCGCAGGTCATCCTCGTATTTCTGCATGCGCGGGACCGCCATCATTCCGGCCTCCAGCAGCGACAGGCGTGGTCCAAGCAGCGGAACACTGGACAATAGCAATGTCTGGCCCTGAACCTCGCGCGCCGCCTCGTCCTCCATCATCGCCCAGCCGCCAAGGCCCATAATGGCGCGCCGCGTGCGCTCGGAGCGTAGATCAGGGGCGAGGATGCGAAGGCCGTCGACCTCTACGGACCAACCCAGATGCGTGCCGGAGGAATCGGCAAAGCGCGCGGGCAGATCGTCGTCCGTCGTAGCTTGCTGAAAGATCAGGAAGGCTTCGCGGGCGGCGTTAAACAGACTCTGGCCGACCGGCGAATAGGTGCTCGACCGGCGCAGCGATCCCCAGCCGTCGCAAATATCGTGATCGTCCCATTGCATCAGCGAAGGTACCCGCGCGGCGAGCCAGGCAAATTGCGGTGCGCCGTATAGCATGACGTAGCGTTCGAGGAACCTTTCGCGCAGATGGTGCCGCAGATCGGCCAGTGCGGCGCGCGACGGATCGCGCGGCAGAACGTCCGGCCAGCCCGCGCTCAGTTCGTGGCCCTGCGTGACCTCGTCGGCATAGACCTGGTCACCGCCGTGCAGCATCAGCGCAAAGGGGCTTTTGCGATGTTCCTCGCGCAACCTGCCCCACATGACGTTGCGTTCCGAACCCTCGCGTTCGAGGTCGCCGACCTCCTCGCCGTTGCATGACACGTAGGCCAGGCGCAGATCGCCCGTGAGATCGCCCGCGACGGTATAGGTTTCCCTGTTCCACGTGTATTCCGACCCACGGTCCGCTGGCAGGGAAAACCGGGCGCGCCAGACCGTCGCGTGGTCGAACGCCGCGATTGATTCAGGGTACGTCGTGTCCCCAGAAGATTCGATCGGTGGCGGCGGCGCGGCATCCCTTTTGGTGATGAACAATGCGGACAGGCGCATCTTGGGAGCGAAAAGATCGTCCAGGAACAGGATTGGTCCGATGGTTTCGGTGATTTCCGTGCGCATAGCCGGTCACCTATTGCCGCAGGGGCCAAATCGCAAGCCACGTGCCGGAATTCATTTGCACGACGACGTCGGGTGCCTTGGCCCGACCGCCGGACGGCACCAGTCTCTTCGCAGCGTTCGCGTGCCCTGGTCCGGCTCGGCTTCTCGTGAAAGGGGCGAGCCGACCCTCTGTTGCGTTGCAGCCGAGGGCGTCCCATATGGAGGCCTCAGAGATACTCGAAGGCTTGCGGGGCCGGACAGTCTTGCAGGCCATCCGGGCACGCAAGCCTCGCAAGTCCTGGAAAACCCGTCCCGCCCGACAAGGCAGCACGCGCTGTGAGTCTTGGCGCGGCGACACCAGCTGCAGGAAGGAAATGATGTCGCGACAAGACAGGAAATCGCCGACACACACGCCGGAAGAGATCTCGGACCAGCCTGTGCGCAAGGTCGTTGACCGGCTGGAGCGGTGCGCCCGGATGGACCGGGTGGCGCTGAGGGATCTCGTCGAATCCTTCGGCCCCGCGTCCTTCGCTTCGGCCATGATGGTGCCCGCGCTGTTGGTCGTGTCGCCACTGAGCGGGATCCCGTTCTTTTCGTCCTTATGCGGCATCACCATCGCCTTCATTGCGGCGCAGATGCTGTTCAAACGCAGCCACCTTTTCCTGCCGGATGTCGTGACGCGGCGAACAGTGCCGGGCGACAGGTTGCGCGGCGGGTTGAGACGGATGCGCCGAGTGGCTGATTTTCTCGACCGGCACACGCACAAGGGGCGGCTCGGCAGGTTCGTCGGGCATGGCGGGCGGATCCTGCCGCAATCGCTCTGCATGGTCTCGGGGGCCTTGATGCCGCTGCTGGAGATCGTGCCCTTCTCGTCGTCGATCTTGGGTGCGGCGGTGCTGTCCTTTTCCCTCGCGCTGCTGACCCGGGACGGGGTTTTCGTCCTTGTCGGACTGTCGATCCTCACCGCCGCGGGGGCGGTGCCGATCTTCGTCCTTTAGGGGGACGGTGGCGCGATCACCGCGCCTGTCAGACGACCTCGATGCCCTCGCACTTGAAGTCGCCCAGCTTCTCCTCCTCTGCCAGGAGCGTGCCGTCGAGATGTGCCGCGCCGATCCAGCTCTCGGTCCTGTCGTCGATCTCGACCGATTTCATGTAGATGAATTCGTCCGGGTGGCCGGGCACCAGCTTGATCGAGGACGGCCCGCGATCGGGCGTCGGCAGACCGACCTCCCGCACCGAGATGTCGCAGAACCCCGCATCCGCCTCGATGAGCAGGTTATTGCCCTTCTCGCGCTCGTCGGTCGGGGGGTGAAAGGGCTCGGTCGAGACCTTGCGCGGGAAGAAGTACCAGCGTTCGCGCCAGGGATGCCATTCAGCCGCCTCGTGAATGAGATAGCCCTCCTCTCCGACACCGCAGGCCTCGCGCATGCGCTGGTAGACATGGCTCCAGTCCTCGCTGCGCACGACATAATCCCGCGGGCCGATGCGCTTGATCCATTCCTCGCGGCGCGACTTGCCATGAGAGCCCACGACGAGTTCATCGCCCACCAGCGTCGCCCATTCGCACTTGAAGCCCTTCTGTGCCTCGTCGCCCGAGCCGGTCATAAGCATCTGGCGGGGAATGATCATGTGGTTGACGCCGCGCAGTTCTCCAACGATCCCGGTCCGGTCATCGAACACCAGCATGTGACGGTCCCATTTCAGCAACTCGGAGAATTCCCCGCCCCGAAAGGTGTCGGAATCCACCTCGCCGAACTTGGAATAGACATGCACCTCGCCGCCGTCTTCGTCGGGAATGTGCTCCACCGAGTAGCGGACCGCCCCATCCGCATCGACATGACGGTGAATCCGGTCGTGCCGCAGCCGCGCCTCGAAATAGGTCTCGCCATCCTCGAGGGTCACCTGGGAGTCCTGATCTTCGTCGGTGATCTGCATGATCGTGTAGGTCGAGGTGGTTGCGTCGTAGCGCTCGAGGCGCTTGCGATCACGGGTCATCATTCCTCCTGAGTTTGACAGCACCGTCGTATCCGCCCGGTTCTTAGACTTCGGTCGCCCCTTAAACGTGGGTTCTTGCTGCCCCAAATAAAGAGGCTTGAGCGATTTCTGCGACAGCATGGAGCGGTCGAATCTTTGAAGTCGGTCGGCTTGGACCATCGGTAATCGTTGCGGGCCGCCCATAGTTGCAGGTCGGCGCCGACATTGTGTTGTCGTCACGAGCGTCACCTCGCTGTTCGGACCGTTCGTCACGATGTGTGGCGCAGACGCCTCTTGCAACGTCTGCTTTATTGGCCGGGCATGCGCGCCCATGTCCTGCACCGTGGATTGGCCCAGCGAGGCCCCGGCAAAGAGCGCCGTGCCGCCGAGGATCAGGAACGGGTGCGCGAAGAGCGCCAGAACGGCAAGCCGCACCTCCCTGGCCTCGATCCTGTGATCCAGATATTCCGGCGTGCGCCCCACCATCATGCCCGCGCCAAAGACCGAGACGACGATATAGAAGAACATGTTGATCATTCCCACGCCAACGCCGCCGAAGGTCGCGTTGAGCCACATCCGCGCCAACGGCATCAGCCCGGTCGGCGGGTTGAGGCTGCCATGCGTGGCACCCATGGACCCGTTCGAGGTGGACGTGGTCATCGCAACACCCACATCGGCCTGTGCGAGGGCTGGCGCGTCGTTGGTGCCGTCGCCGCACATGGCGACCAGCTTGCCCTCGCTCTGTTCCTTG
>NZ_JBRJGR010000033.1:0-30698 GCF_053628595.1 Roseovarius sp. MBR-154 | reverse complement strand
GATCTCGATGTGCGGTGTGAACGTAAGGTCGACCATAAGGTCGGACTTACCATCGCATCCATCGCCCCGTCAGACGGCCTCCGCCGGAGCGTTACTTATGAGCAGCTCGACGGCTAGACTCGAGATTCCCATCAATTCAACAACATGGAGCGCAAGCCTTTGAAACGGAGACACTTGTTGGCCGTTGATCGGAGGCGACAAATGGAATTCAACGGATTTCCATGGAGCGAGGCGCGCAAGCACTGAAAACACGGGTTGAGGTGGCAACACTAAGAATCCATCGCAGTGCGCGTGGTTGAGCCCAACCCACCCAGAACCTTACAAGAACGCATCTCACAAGCGTGCCCATTTTCGCACTGATCAACTATTCAAGCCACTGTCTTCAATAAACTTCTCTGCCGCCACGCTCATTCGGTTCTCCATGCCTGGTCGAAGGACCGTGTACAAAAATGGCAGGATTAATGGACTTGCACTACGTCGAGCGTAGATTGCGTTCTGCAAGTCTCTAATCTCTGGCCAGAGCTTTATCTCCGACAGCGTTCCACGAACAGCCTGCTTCCACAACGTTTCAGCAGAACTCAGGTTCCTTGCCTGCGCCGCTGATACGTCTGTTTGCCGCCAGTAAGTTCGTATTGACCAAGCGAAAAATGGAAACATTGGTGCAAAAATAGATAGCACCGTTGTTTGAAGAGTGTAATTCAACCGCCAAGCCAAAACAAAACACAGGATGAACCCAACCACTCCCGCCCACTTGATCAGTGCGGCATAGTGCGACCGGAGCTCGCTATCATACCAAAGATTTGTCCGTTGACACAAAAGCACGCCTAGGTGGCGCGGTATGGTAGACACGGCCTCGGGATACCAATTCAAGATCGCGGGCTCTTTCTTTTGACGAAACTTTACAACATAGCCTTGAACCGTCTCGGGTGACAGCCTTTGGCCGACCAGGATGTCAGACCATGGCAGCGAAAACAAACGACAATCAAACTCTTCTGCTAATTTGGCTGCGTCAGCAGACAACTTACCTAACCGTCGATCAATAATCAGCATATCAACTAGAGCAATGCTAAGCCCCGCTAGAGCGAACAAACTTTTCCAGTCAAGCAACCAAATTCCAGCAACTGCCATTAGTGCTGGCACAACCGCTGTCAGAAGAATTTGCAGGCCTACAAGGAGGTTCGCCTTCCGATAAACGACTGTCCGAGCCTTGAGAAACCTCAATACTGGCTCAGAGTTCTGTTCCCGAGCGATATTGTTCTTGGTCATTCGATCACCACGTGAAACGGCTTGCTCTTGCCAACGAGGATATCACCAGAACGCAGCACTATGAATGCTTCAACAAAGTGCACACCACGATAGCGCAGCTCTTCCCACCGCCTGGTGCCCGTAGACGATGGATAGAAGCCGCCCCGGCCCGCTTGCGCAGTTAATGCTACAACACCGGTGTTCGTGACCCGCCACTCCACTCGACAATTATCTGGAACGTCTTGATCAAACCCGACGCGTGGAGCCAGCCAAACTCCACCGTTGGAGGGAAGGATCTCGCCATCTTCGATCCTCCGTCCGCCGCTGTTCTTGTGCCTATGCCATGAAGCGATGACATATACGTTCTCCGAAACATGTCCATTCGTGCGCCAGGTTGGCTGGCGAAGATAAGGCGGAGTATAAAAGCCCGCCGGAAGGAGCTTGGCACCAAATCTATAGAAAGCCTCCACGAGATCGCTGGAGTGACGCGCAGTTGTATCAAGAAGTGCCCGATAGGGCGATACGATCTGGGCAGCAGACTTTGTTACAACCTCACCCTTGGCAAAGTCGCTCCCAAAGACCCTCTGCCACTTTTTGATACTTTCGTCGCGATCTTTCTCATCATATGCATCATCAACCCAAGTACGGTAGCGCTTCATGACCTTCCGAAGATTTTCGTACTGATCATCGGTCAACTGACTCGCGAAATCTTCCGTTGCCAGCTTCGGGTTTTGCACTCTCGGCTTTTTCGGTCGTGCTTGAAGCCAGTCATCCAGCCTGCCCAAAACAGTCTTTAGTGTAGTTGGGGTATCACTGAATGCAGCAGAGCCATGATCATACCAGTCGATTTGGTTTCCAATGAGCGTTGTGAGAAGAACTGATGGGCAGGTAAATGTTCCCTTGATATCTCTGATATACTTGATGAGCCTCGTCACTTTTCGGAATGAATTCGAGCCAGAATATCCGTTACGCTCCTTAATCCAAGCGGTGTATTCCATCGGCTCGCTCTGCACAAAGGCGTTATTGCCGCGATCACAGACCTCATATCTTCTTATCCCACCCCTATCCTTAACCAATGGAGCGATGTCTATGCGCTTGTCGTTCGCGTAAACTATGGTGACACAAAAGTCATAAACTTTGGTTTTGTCTTTATAGGTCGCACTTTCACTGAATATCTTGCCCAGTTTCGCAACATAATCACTCGCGCTCCAGCCATCTACAGGCTCGACAGCTAACAGAAGGTCAGCGTCAAATTCGTCGCCATTTAGCGGCTTGATAATTGTTTCATGCGCCCAAGAACCTTGCTCGTGGAATGCAACAAATTTTGGCTTGTATTCAGATTGGCGTATGAATTTCTTTATTGCATCCACGCTACTTTCAAGACTGGCAATTCGGGAATCGTTTAGATTCACTGTATCCTGAAGAAACGACTTGAAAGTTGCGGTAAGCTTCATCCAATATCCTCTTAGTGTTGCTTGGTCAGTCTATGCACCTGGACCACCTTGAGCAATACAGCTCGTCGCGCGATCGGCCCACAGTTGTGTCGTTTGCCGGCAGACGCGTTTATGCATCTATGTCATCGCACTTCACACTTCTCGAACTCTGACAGCCGCTTCCTGCTTTCCGGGCAGCCAAGGTGCTGAAGCGGAACACGGAACTCCACCCCACTTCCGGTCATTCGGCCATGCTTGCCTTGATTCAGGCGCGAATCCACGCCTCTTGTCGGGACGAGCAAGTCGGAGCGTTGCATGGTCAAGAGACTGAAACATAATGAGAAAAACGTTCGTGAGGCGGCCAACGCGGGGCGGGACTACCAGATCTTCGAGACGGATGTGCAGGGGATCTCGGTCACCATCTACCCCACCGGAAACCGAGTACTCACGCTGTACTACCGGGTCGTGGGTCGCCATAGGCCGATGCCCGGCGAGCCTCGCATCGGTACCTGTCACGGCCAACTACAAGCAGTGATGCCTGTCGACCTGCAACTTTGGAGAGCTTGGGGCAAGCAACCACTACAGGCGAATGTCCGCAAAGGGCCGAACACGATGCTGCACCTGCGAAAGAGGCTTCCATGCTGCGATGTGCGTGACTGTCTGCAATGGTGAAGGTTTCGACATTGGCAAGCCCCGCAAGCGGGGCCGGGCTGCTGAGGCTCCGCCCTGAATTCTGACCTTGCTGTCTTCCTGTGCCAATACGTCTTGGTCTGTCTCATCCTGAGCCACCCCAAGCCGTTTGTCACATGGTCGCCATCACGATCCGCTTTCAGCCCTGACGGGTCTGCATCCCTCTTGCAAGGTGGACGCTGCCGCCGGGCGAAGCCGAGGGGCTCTAGTGTTCGCCACCTGGCATAAGATTCCGAAGGGCTATGCGTCTGGCTTCTGGTCGAACAGAATAACGTGCGCGCCTTCGTGACAGTCAGGGTTGCCTACCAGCACGAACGGCATATCCGACCCGTCTTTCTCGTAGAGACAGCGGTATTTCATCTGGCCGCTGAGCGGATCGCGCACTTGGTCGTGGCGCAAACTGTGCTGAACGCCGTCTTCGATCCAGGCCTTGACGCCATCGGGGGACACCAGCGCAAGCGGCGCGCCGTCCAGCAAGATTGTCTCGCCAACGTTGAAAATCTCTTTCATCTCATGGGTCTCCTATCGGTTCTCTTTGGTAGCGTTGCAAGCCGTCGTCGCCTTTGCAACGATCTCTGCCCCGCGTGTTCTCTCTCTCGGTGTCATTGCCCCCGGATCACAATCGTGTCCTGCTCAGCTCGCTCGCGAGCATTTTAGCGCTGGAGGCGGTCTATCCTGCGTCCTCATAGGGCTCGTACCTCAGGTTCGCACCGTCCGACGGCTCAAAGTCATCGGACCATCTTGTACGGCGCATGCCGCAGATCCACTGGAACACGACGCCAACCTCGACATCTTCACCGTTTACCGTCGCCCAAATGACTTCGACCGGGTAACCCGCATAATTCTTCATGCTCAACTCCTGACCTCCATTTGGTCGGAGCCGCAGTTATCAGGTGGCAGGTATATGCCTGTACCTATATATGCTTGGCCAACACAAAACGGAGTTTACAAACTTGCTTTACAGGCCTCTACATATTGCGCTCTTTCTGGGCGCGGCTTCATCGGCTGTCGCTGCCGAGTGGGAGATCGGCTTGTCGCGAGGTCTGGAGACCTATGCTGCGACTGCAAACGACGGAACTTTGCTCTTAGTTTGCGATCCTGACCGTGTCTACAACCCAAACGTGAGCCATGCGTACTTTTTGTCGCGTTTTAACAATGACCAATTCCCGCAACAAGTTGTTCTTCTCGCGGCGACCGGAGAGCAGGCTGCCTTTTCTGTGCAGGACGGGATCGCAACGCAACGCGATGCCGATCCTGCCGAATGGGCGCAGCTCATCGACATGATCGAGGCGGGCGGTCAGATCGCTGTCGTGACCGCACGCGATGCCTTTACGCTGGATCAGGACGCGCTGCCCGGGCTTCGATGCCGCTGATCTTTTGAGCGAGCTCTTCGATCACGGAGTTCAGCAACACCTTGCCGAAGGCGGATAGCAGTTGCGTCACCCCATAGACGTTGAGTGGGTCATCAATGCTCGTCTGCAGCGCTGCCACATGGGCGACGTCGAGCCTGATCATCGATTTCATGAAGGGGCAACCAGTGCCTTTGGGCTCGGCCAGGCGTGGTCGTGCAGCGGAGGCAACCTCATGCCAGGTCGCGGTGTCGCGCAGGTTTTGCATGCGGGCGCGAACCGCTTTGATCAAGGCAAGCTGAACGTAGTCCGGGTCAAGGTTAGATCGTTCTGCCAGCGCCTCAATCCGTGCCTGACCTTCAGCCCCGATGCGCACGTAATAGGTTCGAGACTGCGCTTCGGTGCTATTGCTGCAAGCATCGTCCGCCAACGGCTGGGTGGATACCCCTGGGTTGATGCGCGCCGTTTCAGCCGAGGCTGCCTTTTCCCCTTTCCGGGGTTCTTTCTTGTCCACTGAATTTGCTGCTGGGCCTTCTGTCGCGACCGCTGCCGCCGTACTCTGATTGAATGCTGCGTATTTCGTGGCGCTCGTGGCGAACTGCCGCGATCGCGCCAGCCTGTCTTCGTTCGAGACAGCGGTCCCGGACCGGCTTGGAATCTTCCTAGCCATTGGCGGAGACCACCATGGCCTCGATGTCGCAAAGGACATCGCCGCACAGTGTCAGGGCTGAGGAAAGATGCCCTGCCTGCAGCCGATGACGAAGATCCTTTTCATAAATGTCCCGCACGTATCCCAGCGGTCCGGTCAACGGCATGCGCTGGATCGCAGTGAGATGGGGCACCGGCGTGGGCAGGAGCGGCAGGGTTGAAATCACCTCGAAGACTTCGAGGTCCTGTCGGTGAACCCTGCGTCTTGCCGCATCACGCTCAAAGTCATCGCCTGCGGTCACGAAATCGATCGCGCGTTTGTCCGCGTTCATCAATACCGCTGAAAACAGCGGGGCGGGGTCATCCGGCCCGAGGGTCTCGATCATGCGCATAACCCATGTCAGGGTTTTCAGGGCCGCCACGAAATCCGATTGTACCGGCACGGCCGGCACCAGGATCATGTCGCAGGCCAGCGCCAGTGTTTCGGTGTCGGGGTGTTCGCCGGGGCGGGTGTCGATCAGAACCAGATCCACACCTTCAGCCTCAAAGCCGTCCAGCGCGTGGTAAAGGCCTTCAACGGTCTCAGGGGCATCGGCCACGGTCAAGTCTGTGGGCCATGGAAGGCGTGGCAGATCACCGAAGTCGGCGCGCGCGCTTTTTGATCCCCATTCGAGGATCTGCTTGTCAGCATCCGCATCCATGACATGTACACGGCGGCCGCGTGCCAGCATGGCGGACGCAAGCATCTGTATGAGAGTTGTCTTTCCCGAACCGCCCTTGGCGGAGATCGCCGTCACAACAAGCATTCACTGTCTCCATAACGTATATCTTGATCCGTTATGGCGATGCCTCGGGATGGCGTCCACACCTTGAGCGACACAGGCGGTCAACTTTTGGGTCAAAACAATCTGTAGCTGTTGAGGCGATCCGCTGTTGCTTCAATCATCGGCGTACGCGTTTGGGCAATCAAGCATGCATGCAAAGAGGCGTTGTGTCATGCATCACTTGCGCCATCGCGCCGTTGCAGCAATGCTCCAACAATGCCCGAAGCCTTCGAGGCGTTGGCTCTCATGGGCCTTATGGCGTCTGGCAATTGATCCTCAACCATCCTTGTCACCACCAACGGCGTAAACACGGTGCTGCGCAGGCGTTCCAATCCCACAAGGTCTTCTTCTCCTTCCGGGAAAACCCCTTTGAGCATTCAACGCCAATGAAGGGATATCGTGTCGGCTGCGCCGACGTCATTCCCGCGCCTGTTCAGGATCCGGGTCAGTGTCCCGGATCGCGGCGCGGGGGAGGCGGTGTCCCTTCGGTCTATTCGTTGTCGCGCGGGGTTTGCAGCGCGCATGGCCAAGGCCCTGCCTGCTGATCACCGGAGGTGCGACAACGGACCGAAGGGACGTTGACAGGAACGGTATTGTGTATGACAAAACTTGTGCGGCGACTCATTAGAGTTTTCGTGTTTACAAAAACTATCTAATGATAAATCTTGCCACCCATGTCCAAACGCCTCTCCATCATAGCCCGTCAGGAGGTTCTCCGGCTCGCCGCGCAAGGGCTTGGCGATGGGGAGATCGCCGTGCGTGTTGGCTGCTCCCGGCCCACTGTTGCCCGCGTGCGGGCGCGCGGTGTGGTGACGGATCGAACCACAAAGGGCCGCGTGCTGCAGGTTCGGGTGTCCGCCCGTGAGGCCGAAGCATTCGAGGCGCTTGTGGCCGAGACGGGCATGACCACGTCGGGTCTACTCCGGCACATGATCCGCCTGTCATCCGGCATTGTCGCGTTTCGCCGGGACGAGGTCACGGCGCTCAAGGCGTCGGCCAATCAGCTCAATGCCTTGGCGCGCAATCTTGTGCAGATGCTGAAGCTTGCCCATGCGGGCAAGCTTCGGTGGAACGCGCGCGACGCGGCACTAGTCGGTCGGCTTGCGGATCGGGCCGAAGAGGTTGCCCGGGCTGTGCAGGCTTTGCGCGCGGCCTCGCTGCGCGGGTCCTTTGTCCGGGTGTCCGATCTTCGGGACGTTGGGGAGGGGCAGCGCGATGGCTGAAGCACGCACCCTCCAGCAGGCGGTATTGGGCGAGATACTGCCTCATGTGGGGCGGCGGTCTGCAGCCATGGCGGGCGAGGCGCGCGTATCGCCGGGCCGTCGGCGTGGCACGTCCGGCGGGGCAGTTGCGGCAATGTCCTGGAACGCGCTGCGGGTGCCGCAAAGCGTGGTGAAGCGGGTCGGCACGGGCGGGTGTCATTCGCCCAAAGAGTTACGTCGACAGATGAAATACATTCTGCGCGACGAGGCGCGGGTCGCAGCCTGGTCGAACCAGATCGGCATCGATCGTGCCTTTGGCGAGCGCGGCATGGAAAATGTCATTGCCGATTGGAGTGCTTCCTGGTGCGGGGCGCCGAAACGGGGTCACACCGATCACATCATCCTGTCCTTTCCCAAGGGAACCGAGGCGGAGTTGGCGGAAGCCATCTCGCGCGAATGGGCGCAGGAGGTGTTCGGCGGGGATTACCGGGATCGATATCGGTATGTGGCGGCCCTTCATTGCAACACAGATCATGTGCATGCCCATGTTCTTGTCGACAAGGTCGGGATGGAGGACGGCAAGTTCCTCTCGATCAGCCGCCATTCCGAGATCAGCTATGACATGATGCGCGAGCTGCATGCGCAGATCGCGGGCGAGCACGGGCTGGTGCTGAACGCCTCTTCCCGTCTGTCGCGAGGCATCATGGAAAACGCCCCGCGAGACACTGATTTGCAGGCGGCCCGCAAGGAGGGACGGGAGCCAGTGGTTGCCCCGCTGGATCCTGAAAGCCGCGCTCTGCGAGAGGCCGAGATACGCAGACACGCCGAGGGGTATCGGCAGCTGGCGCAACTTGCGGGGATGGGCCTGGAGGCCGACACCCCTCCGGATGGATGGATGGGGCGCATCGCGGAGGGCGCAGAGCTTGCCGCCACCAACTTGATGAAAGGAATGCCGGTGAAAGAAGGGTTTGCCGAAGGGGTTGATATCCCCGCTGCCGGAGCGGATGTGATCGGTCGTCTGATCGCCGCCCGCGAGACATTGCAAGCGGAAGCCGACACCGCGTGGAGCGCCATTCAGGACATGGCTCCCGGTGCCGAAAAGGTCGAACTGGAACAGCTCTTTGCGGGGAAGGCCCGCGAAATGGGCAGGCTTCTGGGCCGCGACTTTCTTGCGGATCATTCTTCATCGGTGTCGCCCGAGCGCGATCCCTACAGAGTTCAGGGGATTGCGGGGCTGGCTGCACGGGCTGCAGAGGAGGGCAATCCGCTCGTCGCCGAGGCCGATGCTGCACTGGGTCATTTCAGAGCGGAGTTGGCGCGCGTTCTTGCACCGATGGAGGCACGGCTCGAGGAGGCCGGCAGCAGCATCGAAGAAGTTGCTGCCCGTTTCACCGCACCCCATCGCAGCGAGGCGCAACTCGAAGCCTCACGCCCTGTGGACGCCCAGGAGCGCTCGGACTGGCTTGGGCTCGAACGCGACCTGCAGGCGCGCGCGCGTGATGTTTTTGCGGGGCTGCACATGGATCGTGATCTTTTGGCGGATCTGGCGCGTCAGGACATTCTCGACGCGGGGCAGGGCAGTCGCCTTGCCGACATCGCCACGCTGGACAAGCTGATCTCCGACGTGCGGCAAGACCTGCGCGACGGGGATATGGATCAGCTGGCAGCGGGCCGGATCGATCCGCTCATGGACCGCATCGAAGACCCTGGTCTGCGACAAGCCGTGTTCTCGGAGCTAAAGGCCATCGCCGCGGTGGATGCGGGTGATGACATTGCCGGCCGCGACAGCGAACCCGCCGCCACCTACCGGACCCGGATCGAAGCTTTCGAGCGCGCCGAGGAGCGGGGGCGCGACCGGGACGATACCAGTGGCGATTACGGCCTCTAGAGGATTCAAAACATGCTGCATGCAATGGAAAGCCGTTGGCGGTATCCGATCGCCATCCTGCTCGGTCTCGGTGTTGGCACCTGGATCGGTGCCGCGATCGCCACGCTCTATCTGATGGTGCGATTTGGCGAAGACCTGGGTGGGTTCGATATTTTCGAACTTTGGCTGCTCAATCTGTCTGATCCACGGATCAAGGCAAACCCTGCGGTAGAACATACTGCGTGGCTCATCACGGCACTTCCTGCCCTGCTTCTGGCGGCGACAGGAGCGACATCCGTTCATCGCGGGTCGCTCACCGATTATGATGATGCACATTTCCAGTCGCGTTCCGAGCTCCGCCGCAACCGTATGTCGGCATCTCTTTCCCAGAACGGCTTTCTGTTCGGCAAGCTCGGGTCACCTGCGTCCCGCGCGCCTTTCGTTTCGGCCACGCCAGATCGCTTCCCGCACGCAATGATGATCGCGCCAACGGGCCGGGGCAAAGGGGTAGGCTTCGTTTTGCCGAACCTTTTGCACTTCCAGGGCAGCGCCGTGATCCTCGACGTCAAGGGCGAGAATTTCGAGAAGACATCCATCCACCGCCAAAAGGCGCTGAACAATCAGGTCTGGTACTTTTCGCCCTATGACTACGTTCAGCCCGAGGGCAAGAACGGGCCCGTCCTGACCCGCACGCACCGGTTCAATCCTCTCCAGCGCATTGCCGATCTGCCCAGCCCCGAGCAGCAATACACCGCCGTCAACACCATGGCGGACTTGTTCCTCATCGTCGAAAGCGTGAACGCACAGAGCTTTTTCCAGGCCGGACGCAGCCTGTTCGTGGCGTCTTGCCTCTACGCCATCGAGACCGGCAAGCCGACGATCGGTGAGGCGCTGCGGATCATGACTGGCGGCGGCAATAAAAAGGAATTCTACAAACGGGCCGCCATGCAGACCGCAAACCCGGTGGTGGCAGAGATTTTCCTGAGCATGGCCGACGAAGTGGACAAGATTCTCGATTCCTATGTCAGTGTGATCCGCGGTGCCGGATTGGAGCTCTGGCTCGATCCGGCGGTGGACCGGGCGACACAGGCAAGCGATTTCGACTTCGGGACGTTCCGACGAGAGCCACAGTCGCTCTATATTGTCGTGCAGCCGGAGCACCTGAAAACACTGGCCCCCCTGATCCGGCTCCTGTTCGCCGATGCCATCGCATGTTTGCAGCGCGCGCATCCCGGACCGGACGAGCCACATCCCGTCATGTTCCTGATGGATGAATTCGACCAACTGGGCAAACAACCCCTGGTCTTGCAGAGCATCAAGACGATCCGCTCCTATGGCGGGCGGCTCTTTATCATCTCGCAGTCGATCCCCGGTCTTGAGGGCATCTATGGCGAAACCGACCGCCGCGCGCTGCAGGCCGGTGCGGGTGTGCAGATCTACATGACCCCGCAGGATGATCGCACCGCCGACGTGCTGTCCGCAGCCCTCGGCAAGCGCACGATCGTGGGCAAGACCAGATCACAGGCAACCGTGCGCAAGCTCTCGGAAAGTGCAAATATCAGCCGTCGCTCGGAAGAACGGGCGCTGGTATCCCCCGCTGAATTGCTGCGTTTCCCGCTCGACAAGATCCTTGTCCTGCCCGAGGGGCAATATCCCATCAAGGCGGATCACATCCGCTACTATGCGGACCGGCATTTTGAGGAGATCGACAAAGCACGGCAGGGGCATTCCTTGCCCTATCCTCCTGCTGCAGCGCCAGTCTCGAACAGGCCGAAGAAAATCACCCTCGAGCATTCAGAACCTGCAGCACCCGCGGCGATCTCCATGGGCGACAAGGAATTCGAGACTGCGGTGCAGACCTACACAGGCGCGCTACAGGGATACGCAGAAGCCGCGAGGGCAAAGCCAAAGAAAACACGTTTTGGTGGTCGGGCGCGCTCTTCGGACGCAAAGGCGAGGGGATGATCTGGAAATCGAATGTGGCTGTGCTGTTCTGCCATGCGCCAGCTATGAGACAGATACCAATCGCGCCTGTTTCGGGTCATAGACATAGCCCGAAATCGTCCCGTCCTTGATCCGTTCAACTGCATCCTTTATCGCGAATATTGGCACGAGAAACCACTCTCTCGGAATCACGGGCCTACCAAAGCGATCCATGATCTCGATCTCGAGCCGCGCGGGCTCGAAGATGCGATGGATCAGGTTCTCCAGTTTTGTCCGATTGATGTTGTAGAGTTCATAAGTCGCAACCACCTCGACGTTCGCCATCAGAAACGTTGGTTGCAGATGTGCGCCAGCGATCCGCTTTTCAACGCTCATATTGGTGACGCCGATCTTGTGTACGAGTTCGCGATTTTCGGCCACAAGTGGATGATCGGATTTGCTGCGAAGCACATAAATGATCCCGCTCGCCTCATCACCGTCGAGTGTCTGATCGGAAAAAAGTGGCCCTGCCGATGGATCGGTGATCCGCCGTCCGGCGTCGTCCTTGTTCAACGCGCGCTGAAGCGAGCGCATCAGCATGTTGCTCTCGGTCCCGTTGTCGAAAATCACCCGCAGACGCGCATCCGTGCGACCTTGCTCGTTGGTGATGGTCTCGCCCTTGTCGGCGACATAGGCCTTTTGACCGCTGACAATGAAGAAGCGTCCCTTCTCGATCTCGGCTTTCATCTCGAACGGGCGAGTTTCGCGCAAGCCGCTATCCAGTTCTTTCTGGACCTGCTCGAACAAGGGTTTGAACGTCGCGAAATCCTTGCATTTCTCGCGGTTTGCGACTTCATCGGCGGCCTTTTTCTCGGCTGTTGACCGGACATGCTTCAATTCCGTGAGGGGTGATTTAGCAACTTCCACGCCCAGTTCGGCGAGGAGGGCATCGTCATCGAGGTCATCGGAGTCTGATGCTGAGGGCGCAGGGGTGTTTGCTAGGAGACCCTGCTCGTCGAGTGGGGCAAGGAGGTCGCGGCATTCCTGCAAGTCGCGGATCCGATCAAGACGCACGGCGTAGAGGCGTTCAAAGATATCACGATCCTCCCCGTGCTGGGGAGGCCGGCCATGCTCATCTGCAAATCGCAAGATTTCCTCAAAACCTGCGATGATGCGTTCTTCGCGTGGTGTGCGGCTGAGCTGCTTCTTGACCTCGACCTCGACGCCAAGCTCAGCAAGGAGGGCGTCGTCTTCGTCCGTGAAACCCTTAGCCATTGGCAGCCTCCTGCTTCATGCGCGCGAGATACGCCACGCCTTCGGCCATTTTCTTCTCCCACGGATCAGGCGATGTGATGGAAGGCAGACGGCCCCGCTCCTGCTTGAACTTGACGGCGCGTTTCGCCAGATCTCGCGCCTCGTCCGGTGACAGTTGCACCTTTTTCGCCGAGATGACGGCCTGGACCTGCCGAAGGCTTTCCTCGCTCATCGTCTTTGCCAGAATCGAGTAGGCTTCGCCGAACGGGTTGATGCGATCAATCAGATCGATGTCGAGTTCGCGCACGTCCATTGCGAATTTGCGCACCCCGTCGATCAAGGCGGTATTGCCGGTTGTTTCTGTGTCATCGCGGTTCGACAGCGCGATCTCTTTCGCCTTTTGGGTCAGGTTCAGCGCAGCAACTGCGTGTTGGCGCACCGCTTCCTGATCCTCTGCATCTAGCTCTGGGAACCTGGCACCGACAATCTTGCCCATGCGAACCTGCGTCAGTTCCTCCGGCACCAGCTCTTCGTCGAAGAGACCCCGTTCGATCGTAGTCTTGTCCTGAACGAAAGCTGTGATCACCTCATTGAGGTCCTCTTGGCAGATGCGCTTGGCTTCCTTGCTCTTGGGTTCGACCAGACCTTTGATTTCGATCTGGAACTGCCCGCTGGCCTCGCTGAAGCCAACGTTCTCTTTGTTGGGGTCATAGCCGCCCTCGCCGTAATCGAACCCTTCGACAGGGCCACTTTTCACGGTCTTGGGCGTGAAGTTGAAACGTGGGGCCAGCACCTGCTCCATCAGCAGGCTTGCAGCGATCGCCTTCAGTGTATCGTTGACTGCCTCGGTCACGGCTTCGGCCGCGGCGTCGGGCTCCGCGATAAGGTTGGTGAACCGCGCTCGGGTCTTGCCCTCGGCATCGCGGGTGGCGCGGCCGATGATCTGCACGATCTCCGTCAGGCTGGCGCGATAACCCACCGTCAGGGCGTGTTCGCACCAGATCCAATCGAACCCTTCTTTCGCCATACCCAGGGCGATGATGATGTCGACATGATCGCGGTTGTTCTTCTGCGTGGAGTCTTTCAGCGCGGCGGAAACCTTGTCACGCTTGGATGGCTCGTCGTCCACCAGATCGGCGATGCGTAAGACTCGCTCGTCGGGCGTCTTGACCAGCTGAAAGCCTGTGATGGGATCCGCTCCCTGCCAATCGCCCAGGGCGTCAATGATATGCTCGACCTCGCGATGCTTGTCCTTGGTGCTTTCGCGCGAGTTCACGTTCGGGATGTGAAGGATTGTCTTCTCGGTCGGATCCAAAACCTTGAGGATGTCGTCCGCATAGGACCCGGAATAGAAGAAATACCCGATGTCGAGCGTCTTGAGGTATTTGTAACCATTCAACTGCTGATAGTAGGTATAGGTAAAGGTATCGAACTTTGCCTCATCTTCGGGCGACAGAACGGCTTCGGCATCGCCGCGGAAATAGGACCCGGTCATCGCAACCAGATGCACCTTGTCGCGCGCGACCAGTGCGCCCAGATGCGTGCCCAGCTTGTTATCAGGGTTGGCAGAGACGTGGTGAAACTCGTCTACCGCGATGAGCCGATCATCAAACGCTTCAATCCCGAACTTGTCCACGGCGAACCGAAAGGTCGCGTGGGTGCAGACCAGAATCTTGTCGTCGCTCGCCAGAAACTTGCCGACAGCGCCGACCTTGCCGTCATCCCCGCCGGGAGCGTTGCATAGGTTCCATCGCGGTTGCACGGTCCAGTCTGCCCAGAAGCCGTACTTGCTCAGCGGCTCGTCGTTGAAGCTGGACCCGATGGACTTTTCCGGCACCACGACGATGGCCTGGCGCAGGCCCTGATTGTGCAGCTTGTCGAGCGCGATGAACATCAGCGCGCGGCTCTTGCCCGAGGCCGGGGGCGACTTGATCAGCAGGTATTGCTCGCCCCGCTTCTCATAGGCACCCTCTTGCATTTCGCGCATGCCAAGCTCGTTCGATTTGGTCGAGCTTCCATTGGCCGCGTAATTGACAGAGACGGAAGGAACCTGCTGTGTCATGATGTTTTCCTTCTGAGGGGCGCGGAATCATTCGCTTTGGGGCAGGCAATCAAAACCCGATCAAGTAGCGATACCGCACCCTGCCTATCGTAACAGTATGATTTATATGTATTTTCCAATTTACGCCCTCTAGCCCACATACGCACAATCAAAACCCGATCAAATGTTGTCCCTGTCACGCCCATGAGGGGACATATCCGGCCCGAGGGCGTTCAGCATCCGCAGGACGGATCAGATCAGCATCCAGCGTTGCGCGAATAACCCGCGATGCCTGCGCAGCGTTCTGGTCGTCGATGCCAAGCCGCTCCCGAAGTGTCGCGTTCGTCATCTTTTGACCGCCTACGTATTTGAGCGCGGCATGTTGGTAACACGCTCGCACGGCTTCTTCCGGTGTCATGTCCGCAAATCGGCGTGGTGCAAACAGAACCACGCGCACGGCGTCTCCCTCCATGCGGAAATCCGGTGGGGGCAACTGGTGCAGCTCAACCGCCGAGATCACCTTGTCGATGCCGGTGCCTTGTTCTTCGCAAAGTTTCATCCGCCGCATCAACGACGCAAGGGCTTCATTTCGGGAACGCGGCGGCGAGTCCAAAAACCGGTCGGGGCTAACCAAGGGGGCGCCCGGATTAGTGATTTCCATTCGATCATTGAACAACTCGATGAGTGGTCCTGCACCGGTGATTGTCATGTCTTGGTGGATCAATGCGTTGGCGATCAATTCGCGGATCGCGATCGACGGGTAAAGCGGTCGCTCCTCGCGGAACGCTTTACCAATCAGTTCGTTGCGGGGCAGAAGACCGTCGATATAGTCCACCAAACCCTGAAAACCCGCTGCATAGCCGCGCTGGCCATCCTGGCGGTGACTCACGTCATCTGCACGTCCGGTGCCAGCATAGGCCACGAAACGGACGCCTTTGCGCTCTACAGAGGGGCCGAAATCGGCAAGTTTCTTGGCATACAGGATTGCACCCAGATTGGTGATGTTCCAACGGTCGCTTACATCTTTCTGGATCAGGCGATCTGCCAATAGCCTGTCGAAGATCCCCTGCCTGTTATCCGGCAAGGGCTGGCCCGTAAGATCGAAGTAGTTGGCGTAATTCAGCCGCTCAAGAACGTCGTCGCCGGTTAGGAACTGCGCTGCGACCCCTGTCTCCCAAGCGTAGGGTTGCAACTTGGCCCAGAGGGCGCGCAGGCGTTCTGGATGGTCGGACAGGCGCGGCGTGGCGCTGCCGATGCGCAAATAGGCTGTGCGGTCAAATTCTACCGGGGCGGTTGCGGCGGCGGGGATAGTTAGCAGGATCAGGCGCCCCCCATCGTGATCGACTTCTTCGAACCGAAACTCGATGCTTGGCGACAGGTGGTTCGCAATCCACAATTCGAGCGGCTGCCCCTTCTCCTTCTTCACGGTCGGCTCGAAACTCGTGCCGACAACCGCATGATCACCGTCTCTCACCCCCCAGACCACATAGGCAAAGTGCTGATCGGCCAGCCGTGCGGCATTGGACAAGGCCGAGATCAGCTTGCCGATCAACGGCCCGTCAGCATTGTTTTCCTTGAACTCGATCCAGGTGGTTTCCGCTGGTTTGGCGCGCAGATCATCCACCAGCCTGCGGGTGCGTTCGGCGCTCATGACAGGGTCAAGGGTCATCGCGTGTTCACTTTCTGAGCCACCACGCCCGGGCAGAGTTTGTCATAGGCGCGTTCCTGCATCGCGCGCATGGCTAGCTCGTTCGACCTGGTCGAGCTGCCATTGGCGGCGTATTTGACAGAGACGGAAGGAACCTGAGCCATGATCAAAACCCGTGAAACAACATGTCGAGCGCGGACGTGATCGCGTCGAACCTTGCGGATAGATCCCCGACCGGGGCTTTAAGAATACTGGCCGGGACAGCGGCGATGTATTGCGTCATCATCAGATGCGTTGCCCCCTCGATCTCGAACACCGGGTTCAGACGGCTGGCGGCGATGGGGGCATTGCCTTGCGGCAAGAGCGGCACCACCGTGCGCACGTTCAGCCCTTCCAACAGGTCATTCTGCACATCCAGCAGATAGCCATCGCCCTCAGGGTTCGGGAACACGTCATATTGTGCCATCAGAACTGCCGGTAGCGTTCAAGCGGCAGCCCGTGCTTTTCCACCCAGTCATTCGAGCTTTGGATCGCGGCACGGTTTTCTTCCAGCCAGGCGGCGGCCTTGCGCGCACGCACGGCCTCGCGCAGGCTGGCCTCGAACGTGGCGGACAGGTTGATGTTCAGGCTGCGCGCCTCGTCCAGCAGGGCGGGGTCGATGGTCAGGTTGGTGGCGCGTTTGGTCATCTGTGCCTCCTGTGGGCGGATCATGCGCATGAATAGCACACACGGTCTTTTAGGGCAAAAGTTACGCACTCACCTTCGTCGTCATCCGCGTATACATCTCGAACAGCTTTTCCAGCCGTTCGGTGTCGTTTCGGAAGCGGCGGCCGATGTAGATGCGTTCCAGAACCTCGTCGTTGTGGTCATGCGCGGCGCGGAGGTTGGCGGGCATTTCTTCGGGGTCGTAGAGGTCGGCGATGGTGGCGGGGAAATGCGCCTCGCGGGCCAGAAGGATGCCTTCCGCCGCCGCTGTCAGGTCGGCGCGGTTCTTTTCGGTCAGTTTCGGGACGGGGAAGGTGTTCCATCCGAGGGTGTTGGAATAGCGGAAATCGGATTTCATCTTGCCACAGACCGTGGCAATCCAAGCCAAATGAAGGCGTGAAGCAATCAACGCCAAAGCCCAGAGTGGCGCATCATATAGCCCAAAAGCGTAATTGACGATCGCTTTTTCCGGTAGAAACCCCACTGGAAAATACTCACGATTCTCAGAACTCACGATCGGAAGAACCATAGCCTGCGAATATTTTGGAGACCTGATCTCCACAAAACGGTGAGGAGCACGTGCCCAATCTCGTGTAGCTTTCTTAGGGCTTTCCAGTCTGTTGGCTTTAACCAGTGAAAAACGCCGCAGAAGCTCAGGGCTCTTTTGAGCCTCCTCCAAATTCTTTTCTTCCACCCAAATGCAGTATCGCGCTTGAGACTTAATGAATTCTTGTCCACCAAACATCGGCCGAATGAACTTCTTTGCTATCGGATCGAGTTTATCAACGGAGTCTCTATCAAGAATCAAATGCCCACCATCTTTTGAGAAATTGCCCAAAAGCATTTCGGGGATATTGGAGATGGGTTTATTTCTTGAGTTTACAAAAACGGGCTGCCCTGGGGCAAGATATGGACTTATAGACTTCGTGCTCAGGGAAATCGTTTCCCCATTGCCGTCAGTTGTATACAGAACACGATCTTGTGGTGCATCCATAGAAATTCCAATGATTACGACGATCACTCCGGCGTTGTGGCTGGCCAAATTGCGCCACTTGAAAGAAGTGTGTGCGAAAGAGATCTCGTGCCCGTCTTCAAACAAAATCGGCCATAGGACAGGCACCTGCTGACCCTGAGTGATGGAATTTGTTGAAACAAACGCTGAGACACATTTTGTTTGCCTAGCGAAATCTGCCGCTTTCACGAACCAACCACAAACGTAGTCTAGCGACTTCCACTTAGCAGTCCGCCCAGACAGGAGGCGTTCCATATCTGATTTTTGTGAAGCGCTTTGCTTCTTGTCACCAACATAAGGCGGGTTGCCACAGATATAGGTCTCGCCCCCTTCATTCGCGAAGTCGATCTGCGCCTGATCCAGCGGCGACATGAACAGGTCATCGGCCTGAAACTTCACCCCCGTCCCCGTGGGCGGGCAGACCGACAGCCAGTCCAGCCGCAGGGCGTTGCCGCAGGTGATCCAGTTCTGCGCGTCCAGCGGCAGGAATTCGGCGAGCGCCTCTTTCTGGCCGCGATAGGTCACGTCGCACTGGTATTCCGCGATGATCAGCGCCAGCCGCGCGATCTCGGCCGAGAAGTCGCGCAGTTCGATCCCGCGATAGTTGGTCAGGGGAATGTCGGTGCGCCGCAGCGGCTCGCCCCGGCGCTTGTTGATCTCATACTCAAGGCTGCGCATTTCCTTGTAGGCGATGACAAGGAAGTTGCCCGACCCGCAGGCGGGATCGAAGACGCGGATCTTGGCCATGCGCGCGCGCAGATTGGCCAGCTTGCGCGCGTTGTCGCCCGCCGCCTCCAGCTCTGCGCGCAGGTCATCGAGGAAGAGCGGGTTCAGCACCTTCAGGATGTTTGGCACGGAGGTGTAGTGCATGCCAAGGACCGAGCGTTCCTCCTCATCCGCGACGGCCTGGATCATTGACCCGAAAATGTCGGGGTTGATCTGCGTCCAGTCGAGGCTGCCGATATGGGACAGGTAACGCTGCGCGATCTTGGAAAAGCGGGGCACATCGGTGCTGCCCGAGAAGAGCCCACCGTTCACGTAAGGAAAGGCATCGGCCCAACGGGGCAGCTTGGCCTCGGCGCGTTTCGGAATGGCGGTGTTCATCGCGCGGAAGATTTCGCCGATGACTTCGTGCGTGTTCGATCCATCGCGGTTGGCCATCTGGTCGATGGTGGCGGTGAACAGGTTGTCGCTGACGAAGATGTCGGTGTCTTCGGCAAAGAAGCAGAAGATCAGCCGCGCCATGAAATGGTTCATGTCATGGCGTTTTTCCGCGCTGCCCCAGTCGGGGTTGTCCTTGATCAGCTCGACATAGAGCCGGTTGAGGCGGCTGGTCGCCCGGATGTCAAATGCACTTTCGCGGATCTGCTTGACGGTGGAGATACCGGCGAGCGGCAGGAAAAAGCCGAAATGGTCGGGAAAATCTGTGTAGCGGCAGGCGATGGTTTCGCCGGTGGTGATGTCCTCGGCCTCGAGGTCGATGCCATCGGTGGCAAGGATGAACTTCGCCTTGGCGCGGGTGGTGGTTGGGCTGTCGCGAAGGGTGGTCAGGGTCGCCGCGATGTCGCCCGGCGCGCAGGTCGCAAGGTGGATGTTGTTGGTCTGCAGGACGCCGCCGAGGTCGGACTTGTTCGACGCGCCGGTGCGCAAGCGCTTGATGGTCGTGTCCTTGTTCCCGAAGGCCATGAGGAAGGCATAGGGGAACTCGGCCGCGTCAAAGGGCTGCTCGGCGAGTTCGGAAACGGCTTGTTCAATCTCAACGGCGTTCATGCGGCGGTCCAGGGGTTGATCAGGTCGATCTCGCAACCCTCGAAGTCAGGCGTATTGCGCGTGGCGACCGTGGCGCCGCAGGCGTGGGCAATGGATGCGATCTGGCAATCGGCCTGGGCGATCGGTCGCCCGGCGGCGCGACGTGCGGCTGCAATGGTGGCGAAGGACCGCGCCGCGTCGCTGTCGAAGGGCAGAATGCGCCCGGCCAGATCCTCGCGCAGGATGCGGTCCACAGCGTCAACCAGCGCGGTGCGGCGCTTGCCGTTCCCCATGATTGCGAGGCCGTAGCGCAGCTCCGCCTCCGATATCGAGGTCAGGTAGACGTTGAGCCCGTCCTGAGCCGACAGCCAGTGTTCGACCCTGGGCTCCGGGGCCGGGCGCAAAAGCTCGGAGATGACATTCGTGTCGAGGATGATCATGCGTCAGGCCTGGTCGAACATGGGCGGTTCGCGCATGGCTTCACGCTGCGGAAGGTCGAGATCAACGCCGCCCAGAGGCGCGACCCGCGCACGGATCGCCGCGGCAAGATCGTGGGAGGGCTTCGCTTCGCCGACGACGTGGCGCAAGATCTCGCGCGCCTCCTCTTCCATCGAACGGCCATGCTCGGCCGCGCGGATGCGAAGGCGGCGCTTCACGTCATCGTCAAGGTTCCGGATGGTAATGCTTGCCATGATATCCTCCTGAGAGGAGTGTAATCATCGAAATCAATGCAATCAAGCGCAAACGCGCTTATGTTGTAGCAAGACGGGATAGATTATCGTCCGAAAGTACTCAATGCGCACCCTTCCAAACATCCCTCAGCTGGTCACTTCTGATTTTAAGATACCAGGCACCCACACCTGTTCGACCCCACGTCTTCCGTCTTTCCGACCAAGCTGCACAACGACATCGATGCTGGAGGCGGCATAGCGCCTTACCTCCTCAAAACTCATATTGATGCCCACCGACATGACCATGAGGGCGAGGCGATCGAGCGCTTTCTGTGCGGTATCGGCATGAATTGTGGTGAAAGAGCCTGAATGGCCGGTGTTGATCGCGTCGAGGAAGGTCTTGCACTCATCGCCGCGCAATTCGCCAAGAATTATCCGGTCAGGACGCATGCGCAAAGAGGTCTCCAGCAATTTGGCCGCGGTGCGTTCACTTGAGGGGATACGGTCAGCCTTGAGCATCGCGCGATTGGGCTGTGGAGGAAAGAGCTCGAATGCGTCCTCGATGGTCACGATACGTTCCGTCTCGGTCACCAGCGCGAGAAGCGCCCGAGCAAAGGTCGTTTTGCCCGTGGACGTCCCGCCGCTGATCATGATGTTCAACCGCTCATCGATGCAGAGTTTCATGGCGGCTCGAATATCCCCCGCTTGGGTCAGTGCGATCACCCGTTCGGCTTTTGCCTGTCGTTCGGCGTCCAGGTCTATCAATGCACCGTGCAGCAGACCGATGTCGCCCAAGGTGAGTTGGTCTTCACTATAGCGGCGCAAAGTGATCGAGGGCCCGCCATCCACGACGGGCGGATAGACGACCTGTGCCCGGATCGGCTTGCCGTTCATCTCGATCTTGCCGGAGACGAGCGGCTTTTTCTCGCTGATCTGTCCGTGGGTGGCGCTGGCAATGGATGTTGCAAGGTCCCGAGCTTGGGAAGGGGAGAAAAACACACCTTCGAGGCCGACCATATGCTCAGCCCCCCGGGTTTCCACCCAGACCTTTCCATCGGGATTGACCGCTATTTCGACCACGCAGGGATCGGCGAGCGGTGCAGCCAGAGGTTTTAGATAAGTCGAAAGAAAACTGGCTTTTTCTGCCGCCGGGTTCATCAATAGAACTCGAGATCACGGTCGACGATCACACTTATCGCAGCACCTGGCTGGACCGAGATAACCGGAGGCAGGGTGGCATATTCGCCGATCACCGCATCGGTGGCCTGCGAAAAACTGCCCGCGACATCCTCGGCAATTTCTGATCCGGTCTCGGAGCTGGCCTCGGATGCGGCGATTGCCGGTCCTGCGCCGATGATCGAGAGCAATGCGGCTGTGCCAAAGCGCAGCCCAAAGCGGGAGTTCACGGAGCCCGTCACGCCCGAGCGGCCCTGATCGTCCGCGCCAAATGCGGCGAGCTGAACCGATTGCCCCTCGGGTGTGACGAGGCGTGACCAGCCAACCAGAATGCGGGCCTGACCCAAAGAGACATTCGAATTGTAGATCCCGAAGAGGCGGGAGCCTTCGGGAATGAGAACGCGGGACTGATCGAAACTCCAGACCGGGTAGTTCACGATGGCGGTAATCTGTCCGGGCAATGTGGATTCGATGGCGGTTTCCAGTGACGCTTGAATGAGCGTGCCCTGCAGCACCGTATTGGAAGGATTGGCGATAACCTCCGCTGTCGCGACTTGAACGGGCTGGGCACCGTCCAACACGAAGGCGCGCGCCGCTGCATCTCCGACCGCAGGTCCCCTCTCAGGGTCAGATGCCGGACTGCCCGTCTGGCCGCCCGCATCAAAGATCACCCCTTCGGACCGGATTTGTGTGTTGCGCAGCGCCGCCGCCTCGGCACGCCGACGGTCCAGTTCAGCCCGTCGCGCGGCTTCCTCGGCAGCGAGCTGATCCCGCTCGGTTTGCGCGCGTAGAGCGTCACTCATACCGTCATCGATCTGCTGTTGCAGGGCGTCGTTCTGGCGCTGCAGTCCGAGCATTTGCTCCATCAACTGCTCCATCCGGCCATCGGCAACACGCGCGCGTGCGGCAACCTCATCAGCGAGACGTTTTTGCGCTTCAAGATCGGCTTCTGCCAACCGGGTGTCCATCTCGCTTTGCATCTGGGCGATGAGCGCCGTGTTCTGTTCCTGGACCGAGCGCAGCGCTTCGGCCAGCTCGGCGGAATTGTCGGGGGCAGGGGCCTCGGCCAGTCTTGCCAGCTGGGCTTGTAGGGCGACCACGTCGCTCGCAAGCTTGGCGTTCTGTTCCTCGAGAGCTTGGCGCTGCGCCGCGAGTTCATCCTCGATTGGTCCGGGATCGAACCTCGGCTCCGATCTTTGTTCGGTCGGTTCAGCGTCGGCTGTCATGCGGCCAAACCCGTCGCCGTCGACCTGATCCTGAAAGTCGTCGGCTTTCGATGTTTCAACGGCAGAAGTGATGCCGCTGCCTTGCACAAGCGGGTAGGCAATGATGGCGGTCCCTGCCAGAAGCAATGCACCCAAACCAAGCCTGAGCCCGAGAGACGCGCGCCGCTTGGGCGCGAAGCTGTATTCCTTTTCCCCTGTTTTCTCGTTGCTCATGATCAGAACTCCCGTCCACGCAGGGCGGCCACGGCACCAGCCTCGGTCGTGAACCCACCAGTCTCACGGGTAATGCAGATATGATCGTCGCCCATGCGGATGGTGTAGGCGTCCCGCACGCCGGTGACCCGCACGACCGCACCTTGCGTTTGGCTGTTCTGGGTGATCTCGTAGCCTTGGGCGTTCAAGCCGAAGATCGAGGGCCGCACGCCGGGCCGGAATTCAAAGAAGGTCGAGCGCCCATCATTCCAGACCCTCACCGGGCGGATCGCACTACTGCCCGCGAACTGATAGCCGGTATCTCGGCCTCCAGCCGCAAGCTGGCGCCCGGCGGGTCGCTCGTCGGGAAAGTTTACGACGACCCGGAAAGACTGTGTCCGCGAGCGTCCCTCTGTCAGATAGAAGGCGACAGCGCGGCGGTTGGTAAAGATCGTCAGGTTTGTCGCGGCCCGTGCCTCGACAGGCTTGATCGAGATCGTATTGCGGTTTGACAGAACCTCCACTTCATAGGACGCGGAGTCACCGATCAGGACTTGATTGATCCGTTCGCCGGGACCGAGTTCGATTGACGTGTTTACTCGAAGGTGGGTGTCGATCCGGATCACATCCGTAGGGTTGAAGGTCACGTGGCGAACGCGGGCGTCCTGACCCATGGTGACCGGTGCGCGCTCGGCCCATGCGGGCGTTGCGAGCAATCCCCAGACCGTTGCGATGGCAAGAAGAAAGGATTTCATGAACTATTCTCGTGTCAGTGTTTCGGCATCGACCCGGTAAGCGGTCACCGAGAAGCCAAGGGGATTTTCCCAAACGCGTGTCAGGGAGCGTTCGCGGCGGGGGGCAAACTCAAACCCTACGGTGGCGATGAAAGTTTGCGTGACGGGGGTCTGGTTGGGTCGGGTGAGGCGTTTGTCGAACCGGATCTGAGCCACTTCGTCCTGCAGGAAGGTGATCGCCCGCACGCGGACATCGACCTGCGCATTCGCGCCGTAGCTGCGCGGTGGATAATTCTCCGACCCCGCGGTCCAGAGTTCTATCAGCGAGGCGCGGGCGGGCCCACTGGAGCGCCGCTGGACACTTTCGAGCCGTTCTTGAATGCCGTTCCTGAAATAGCTTTCGCGGTCGCTGATATAGCTAACAAGCAGGGATTCCTTGATCGCTTCCTGGTCAGTGATACCGGTTGGCTGAACCTGGTAGATGCGTTCTGCTGCACCCGACGTGCTGTCGACGAGGACCGTAAACACTTCGGTTTCGCGCAGGGGCAACATAACCGTAATGGTCAGGGCCAACAGCACGGATACGGCGCAGGAACAGCCCGCAACGATCCATGCGGCGCGCGCTGCCCGGCGCGGACCCATCACCAAATCGATATCGAAATCACTCATGACTATCCCTTCTTCATCTTTCCGGCGAGCTTGACCGCACCGCCCGCATAGCTCCCGGCACGGGCCGCGCTGGACGATCGGTCGGAGACGCCTTGTCCCTGAAGTCCTGCGTTGAAGCCCCGTCGCATGTCATCTCCGCCTCGGATCGCGGCACCGGTATTGCGCCACGCGTTCCCGGGCATCCGCGCGGCATTTGCACCGATCGAGGCGAGGCCGATGTTCGTGGCGGCAAGCCCTTGCGCGAAAGTTGGCACGAGCAACATCAGGCCGGCGCCGATCATCATCACCACGACGAACGAAATCGCGTCCCCGAGTGTTTCGACGCTGTCGAGGCTCCCCGGCGCGACGGCGTTGCCAGTGGCAATGGTAAATCCTGCCATGGCAGCCACGAAAAGCGGCACAAAGGAAAAACCGATGGCGAGTTTGACCCAGGCCTCGAACAGCGGCGCGGATTGTTTGAACAAGGTGCAGGCCACGGCCACAGGTGCGATAGCGATCAATACCGCCAACATGATCTTGGCAGCCGACAGAACGATGATGGTGATCGTCGCCATGGCGGCGGCCACAAGAAACATGACCACGCTGGTCATGGCACCGGCCAGCCAGCCGCCATTCTGGCTGATCGCCTGTCCGACATTCAGGGCTTGGGAGTAGAGATCGTCGATTCCATCATAAAGGTTCCCAACTGTGCCGCCTGACAGTGAGTTCAGTATCCCCGCGCCGAGCTCCGCCGGGGCGTTTGTCAAAGCGTCATAGGGGACAGAGAGGTTCGCGAAGGTCAGGAACACGTTCACCAACGCCAAACGCAGACCAAGGGCGACGATCGTTGCACGCGTAAGTTCAACGCTTTGGATCAGCAAATTAGCACCAACGAGGATCGTTACTAATACGGACGCTGCTCGCACCACGGGGCGCACAGCTGCAACGGTGTTGTCATAGGTATCAGCTGCGACACCTGCCACAGTCGCGTCGACCATGGTCAATACGTCCGCGATGATCGCCATTACGCGCCACAGCTTTCTTCGCGAAAGGTTGCATACCGTTGATCAATGGTATTCCAATCAGCGTTTCGATACCGGCGCATGGTATTGAAATCCGCCGCTGTGAGCGCATGCGCAGGCTTGTCGACCCGTTCTGTTGTGAACGCATCGAGCGACCCGAGATCATAGATGCAGCCGCAGAAGCCCTGCGACATTGCAAGCTCTCTCAGGTCGGTGCCGAAGCCCCATCGAACCGCTCCACGGAAAATCTCGTTGCCGAAAAAATCAGTGTCCGGATAGCTGAAGGTGCAGGTTTGCGGCTTCGGGAACATCAAGAGCCCTCTTGCCTGTACCTCGCGCATCAGATCGAGGAGGCGTTCTTCCTCCCCATTTTCGGTGGCAGTGACGACCTCCCCGAGCAACGTATCGTCGGGCAGGTCTTGCAAGTCTTCCGCCCAAGCACTGCCTGCTAGGGCGATGAAAACTGCAAGTGCTGCGAGTGATGTGTTCAAGGGTCAGTCCTCCGCGCCGGAAAAATCAAAAAAGGAGCGTGTGCGGGCCTGCTCGGCCGCGAAATCGATGCCGTTCTGACCCTGCGCCAAGCCTTGGGCGGCATTCAGGCGCCACATCTGGCCCAGCATGAAGTTCGTCTCAGCGGCCATCCGCGTGTTGAGATCGATCGATTCCTTAAACGTTTCCTGATCGCCAATCGCCTCCACCAGCCCATCGATACGCTCGATGCTCTGGGCGGCTTCCTCGTAGGAAATCTGGGCTTGCCCGATAACCATGGCATTGGCAGCCGCCAGATCGGCTATGGCAGCACCTTGCGGGGTCCCGGCGTTGTTCAGCTCGGTGAGTTTTTCCGAGGTGAACCCCGCACTGGCCATGGTCTCGCGCATGGCATCAGCGGCCCGGCGCTCTCCCATGGTGACGTCGCCATCGAGCAGATCATCCAGCAGGCTGTCAAAATCCCCGAGTGACAGGCTGTTCATGAAACCCGATAGATCGGTGATCTTCTGGGCGCGGGCACGCAGATCCTCCACGCCGTTGTAGAGGGCCGCGATCTCGTTCAGGCCGGTAATTGAGCCCAGGACGTCATCAAGCAGGCCCTGAATATCGGTGAGGCGCTCGATCTGGGTGCGCAATTCCTCGATTTGCTGGAGCTGGTTTTCCGCATCGCGCAGCGCGGCCTGCAGCTGCTCGATGTTCTGTGCGAGGTTTGATCCATCGATTACAGGAACACCCTGAGCGAAGGCTGGGGGCGGGTGTGCCGCCATGAGCGTGCCCGCGACAATGATTGCAGCAAGGCGGGTGTCAGCCCTCATCGGAATACCTCCAGAAAGTGGATTGCTCCAGGTGATCGGCGGCCTCGGTCAAACCTTGTGCCGCTTCGACTTTCACGTGGGCCGCGCGCAAACGCAGCGTCAGTGCCATAAGCCGCGCCCGTTCGGCCAGCATGTAGGTGGAGCGGTCCAGCGCTTCTTTTGCGTTCTCGGGCGGGTCTTCACGCAAAAGCGCCGCGATGCGGGTCATGGCCTGATCGATCTGGGTGCCCATGTAGGCGCCATAGCCGATTGAGGCATCCGCCCAGTTGCCCCAGGCGGCCGAGGCGCCATCGACGCCCGCCAGTGACCCCGTCATGTCGACGCCGGTGATGGTGCTTAGATAGTTGTTGTAATAGCCGTTGATGCGCCGAACGTAGGTCTGGGTTTCCTCGAAAGGAGGCACACCACCATACTCAAGGACACGCCCGGGGCCTGCATTATAGGCCGCCAGAGCATGGTCGATCCGACCGAAGCGGTTCAGTTGCGTGAGAATATAGCGTGCGCCACCGTCCAGATTTTCCCAAGGATCATGTGGGTTCACACCGAGATCCGCCGCTGTGCCCGGCATCAGCTGACAAAAACCGCGCGCACCAACGGGCGAGACGGCCGCATTGTTGAAGCGGCTTTCCTGCTTGATCAGGGATTGAAACAGGATCCGCCATGTCAGTGGCGTCAGCCCGGCGGCTGCAACAGCGGGATGCCCCTCATAGCGCCGTGCCACCGTGATGATCATGCGCTCCACGTCGCTTGGCTCACCGAAGAGGCGATCGGCATCAGGATGATCTTCCTGGGCTGGGTAAGTCTCTGCAGCGCTCGCCCAGCCGGGCCCACCAGCCTCGAACCCACTCAGGTCGGTGACACCGGTGGTTTCCTCAAGAAAACGCGCGTAAGCTTCAAGCTGCTCTTGGTAGATATCCGCTTGTTCCTGACGGGCGTCGCGCTTCTGGCCCTGCCGCAAGGCGTCGCGCGCAAGTTCCTCAACGCGAGACACGGCCCGGGCAAGATTGGAGCCATCGATCACGGGCACGCCCTGCGCGGCGGCAAGCGAGCCAAGACCCAAGGCCAACGGGATCGCCATTCTAGAAGCTCTGGAAATCACAATGCGCATTCCGTGAAACAAGGTCGGGGGCAGGGGCCGAGAACGCCATCGCGGGTCGCTCGAAACATGGCGAGCGCACGCCTGTTGATGCACCTTCGCAAGCGCTCAGGGCCGCCATGGCGACCAACAGAAAAAATCGTGCCTTCACATCATGTCCTTCCAGAAGTCTTCTTTCTTGCGCCAATCGGCAGGCGCTTTTTCCTCGCCGGTCTTGCCGCCACCAAGAACAGTGACCAGACCGCCAAGGCCTCCGAGATCGGTATTGACGAACACGCTGTCGGCGCCGGAGCGGATCAATGCCAGCCGCAACCCGGCTGTCGGGCTTGAGAGGAACTCCGCCTCGCGCGCGTTCAGGCGCAGGATGCCGTAATCCTCCGGATTTGCCCTTGGATTGGGAAACAGGATCTGGGTGGCCACACTTTCCGCGATGATCTGGCCAACCGAACTTTGGTCCAGATGGCCCGGTGTCTGGGTCAGCATCATCACCACGCAGTTGCGCTTGCGCATGGTAACCAGCCAGTCATGGAGGCGCGTGACGAAGATATCGTCAGCCAACATCTTCCAGGCCTCGTCGATCACGATGATTGTTGGTCTGCGATCCTCGATCACGCGCTCGATACGGCGGAAGAGATAGGCGAGCAGGGCGGAGCGTTCTGCGTCCTGATCGAGAAGTTCCGTCATGTCGAGACCAAGGACATCCTCGCCAATGGCAATCGACTGGGCGCTGGGCCTTGAGAAGAGCCATCCATACCGCCCGGTTTGCGTCCATTCCCGCACGCGGGACACCAGATCGCCGTCGTCATCGGTAGAGGCCACGAGACTCGCCAAGCCGTCGAATGTTCTGAGCTCCGGCTCCGCTGCAATGATCTGACGGACTGCCTCATTCAGTGCGACGGTCTGAACCGTCTCAAGCGGACGGTGGCGGGCCAGAATGTCGCCGAGCCAATCTGTCAGCCAGGCGGCCCCTCGCGCATCGGTCTCCGTGGTCATCGGATTGAAGCCAGTGGGCTCGCCCACCTTGATTTCACTATAGCTGCCACCCAGAGCGCGGATCGCCATCTCCAACCCCTGGTCCTTGTCGAAAACGATGACGCGCGCGCCCGCTCTGCGGGCCTGCGCCATGAGAAACGCCGTGCCGAGTGTCTTGCCGGACCCGGTGCGGCCCAGAACCAGCGTGTGCCCGACGCTTGGCTCATCGGTCCGGCGCCCGGCTTCGTGAAAGTTGAACCGGTAGAGGCTGGAGGTCACGGTCGGGAAGGCCGTGATCGTCTTGCCCCATGGGCTGGCCTCCGGCCCCCGCCCCGGCCTTGTCTTGTGAAACGCAGCGAGTTCCGCGAAATTCTGCGACGAAACGATCCCGTCACGGATCCGGTAGGCCCAGTTCCCGGGCACCTGCGCGAAATAGAGCGCCTTTGCAGCCCAGGATTCCCGGACCAGAACGGCACCGGTCTCTTGCCCCGCCCGCCAGATCTCGGAGGCTGCCTGTTCCAGTTCCTGGGCGCTGTCACAGAACACCTGCACGGAGGCATGATGTGTCCCAAACGTCGAGCGGCCGGATGCCACGGCGTCGGCGGCTTCGATCAACTGCTCAGTCAGGCTGACACCAGCATCCTCAGAAGCACCCCGCTGGCGAAAGGTACGTTGAATGCGCTCAACCATCTCATTGGCGCGCCGCGGCGTGAAGGAATTGGTGATCGTGATGTCATAGGGCAGTTCCAGCGCGTCAAGCATGGTTGGCCAGGTGCGGCTTGGATAGGATTTCATCCCGAAAATCGCGCCGTATCTTGAGCGTCCACCGCTTTCCAGCCGCATGGATTTGCCCTGAAAGCTGACGTCGAAATTGCTCATCGTGTCAGCCAACAGTTGCCCGGGGGCCGCGATGATCTTGCCGTAGCTTTGTCCGTGAACCGCGGCCAACAGCGCAAGCCAATCCCCGCTTGAGACCGTCAATCGTGCCACACCCGCGCCGGAATACATCGCCATGAGCAGCGTCATGGCCTCTTCCAGGGCAACAATTCGCGTAACGATGTCTTTCTGGAAATCGCGGCCGCCGCCAAGGGCGCCCAGAACTTTCGAGAAGGCCTGCGGCATCGACGGACGCATAAGCACCGTCAACATCAGAGTACGGGCTTTCAGATCGCGGGCGCGCAGGCTTCTCTGCCAGGCGGCGTCTACAGCAGTCGCGAAAGGCATGCCGTCTGGAGGGGCAAGGTCCAGGACGTCCGGGCGCGAGACCTTGTTGATGTGGAAACCAAAACGCTCCCCCAACTGCCCGACGATCCGGGCAAAGCCTTCGCTGATCTCATCGATCCGCGCGTCGTCGCTGGTGAAGCTGTCGATCCCGTCCAGCGTCACCGACGCCATCAGATCGCCCTGCCGTGTCAGGATGACATTGTCCCGCACCGCAGCGATATAGGGAAGATGGCGCCCAAGACGCTCGGCTTTCCAGGCCTTGTCCTCGAGCACGTCCCGAACAGCGCTGCTGGCACGAAACCCCCGAAACTCACGCGACATAGAGATCGCCCCCCTCATCTGATCGCGCGCTCGTTCGCGGGGTGCGCGACATCACGACGTTCAAAATCTGAAACAGATGTGGATTGCGGTCAGCGACCAGCCAAAGCGGCGGGTAGCCAACGATGAACACCAGGAGAAACCGCATGTCGTCAACCAGAATGAAAGGGATCACGGATGCGAAGACCAACGCCACGAAATATCCGATCGGCAGACCGAATATCCGTGGCGGCCTGGTCAGCCCCAGAAAGAGTGGTGTGTCGCGCATGTGGGTCTCTGCCGCAGATCAGATCAAGGAGCCGCAAAGCCGTCGATGATGGTCTCGGCCGAAAAGATCAGAACCACGCCGACAAAGACGGCAACGAAGATCGGCCAGTTCAGGCGCCCGAAAAACATCATGACACCGGAGCCCACGAGCGCGAGCACGCCGAGTGAGAACGGCGGTGCAAAATTAGACCACGGTAGCGCCGTCGTATTGGCGGTGCGGGCGGCGTAAAAGTCGTCCACTTTTTCCCTTCTTGCGGC